>JAYENL010000233.1:0-6053 GCA_034722055.1 Armatimonadota bacterium | reverse complement strand
ATGGTCACCTCGATCCGCTGGCTGAGCTGGGGGATCAGTTGCGGCTGCATTCCCTCAGGCGGCGCCGGCCAGGTCACGCTGAGGGTCACTGAGCCGGCGCCGGTCCCCGGTGCGGCTGGATTCCCAGCGGGGCCGCCTCCCCCACAGCCTGCCAGGAGAAGCGGCACCGCCACTGCCACGACCGTCAGTATGGTCAGTTGCGTTGCTCTGCGTATCATCTCAGTTGCACCCTCCTCCGGACTGGCTGATGGTGATGGGCACGTCACCGCTGTTGATGGTGGTGATCGTCCCGGAGCTGGCGGTCTGGTCGGCGTAGGATGCCCGCACCACGCCGGTGCCCTCCGTCTGGCCGGCCGTGAACAGCCCGGAGGCGTCCACGCCGCCCGTGCCGGTCGCGCCGGTCCAGGACCACTCGGCCTGCTCGGTGACGTTCTCAGTCTCGTCCTCATCACAGTAGATCAGGGTGGCCTGGAACTGCTGCGTCACTCCGGCACACAGCTCCATGGCCCCGGCGGGAGTGACCTCCAGCCCGGTGATGACCCTAACGCGCACCGCCACCGTGTCCTCGAGCACCCCGCCATCCTCGCCATCCTCGATGGCATAGCGGACAACGATGGTCCCCTCGCCGCACTCCTCGCCGGCGGTGAACAGCCCCTCCGAGTTGATGCTTCCCACCGCTGCGGGGCCGGTCCACGACCACTCAGACTCCTCGGTGGCGTCCTCAGTGCGGTCGCCGGGCAGGCTGAGGGTGGCCGTGAACTGCACTGTCTCGCCGCTGAGCACCACTTGCGCCTCCGAGGGCGACAGGGAGACGGCGGTCGGCTCCCCGCCCTCGTTGGGGGACGGGACGGTGGGGGCATACGCGCCTTGGCAGCCCATCATCAGCATGCCAGCGACAAGACACACGACAACGACCCCGCCGACGCTCGCTCTCAGAACATGTTGCATGGCCTCATCGTCTCCTTTCGCTGTGCTGTGCGCGGGCTAAAACGCCCTGCCGACCCGAAGCCCCACGCCCACGGATTGGTCCGGAGCAGCAAGCAACGACGTGGCCGCAGTGGGCCCCGCTGCATTGGTGGCGAACAGGTCCACCACCCAGTCCTCGGGCCCGCCGGTCTGCCATCGCGCCCCCGCGGACCACACGAAGTCGTCATCCACCAGGTTGGTCGTCTCGTTGATGGTGTTATTCCCCTCCACAACCGCGGCCGCGTCCCCGAACAGCTCCCAGGTGCCGAAGTCGTGGACGACGCCGCCGCCGAGCGCGACGATGGTGCCGAAGCTGTCGATCGACGTCCCGAAGGTGGTCCGGGCCGTGCTGCCGTAGCAGGCAGCCTTGGGCCCCACAATGAGCCTGGTGCTGTCACTCCACGCCAGCTCCACAGGCACCGCCAAGGTGGTCACGACGTCGTCGGACACCGCGCTCTGGCCGGTCACCGCGCTGGTGCCTCGCATCCCGGCGGTGATAAACTCAAACCCGGGCTGCACGGAGACCATGTAGTCCCCCTCCGTCACCGGCCACGTGAAGGTGAAGGCCAGCACCCCAAGCTTCGAGCGCCGAAGGGAGGCGTTAATGGGGTCGTCGCCCTCGGTGTCCATGACGAAGTACTGCACGCGCGCGTCGGCGTTCTCGCCCATGGCGCCGCGCACTCCCACGCTGACCGTCTCGTTGCCATCGCCCTCCCACACCCGCACCTGGCCCGCCGCCTCGATGCTCTCGCCATGCCATGGATGCGCGGATGCCCAGTTGGGCGTGCCCGACTGCGCCACCGCGCATCCTGCCGTCACCAGCAGGAGGGCGCAGCACACATACATGCTGGGCCGCATCATACGCATCAGCCTCCTATGCACCTGCAGTCCGTCGATGGCCCCGGCTCCACTCTGGCGCCGGTACCTGATTGAGACTGGGGTCTTCATTCTCCGTTACCGTATCATTCCCTTCATCGTCGCCATGATTCACGAGGAACTGTGATCCCCTACCGGACAGCCATCGTCGCCAGCCCCTGCGCCTGCTCCCCCGTGGGGGCGGTGGCCGTGACGCGGATGAGATAGATCCCGCTTGGCACCTGTGTCCCTGAGTCGGAACGGCCATCCCAGCTCACCGTCTGCAGGCCAGCGTCGCACTCGCGGTCCGCCACGAGGCGCTTGACCGTCCGGCCGGCGATGTTCAGGACATCGACTGTCACTTGCCCGGCGGCCGAGAGCGTGAAGCTGATCTGGGCGCCCTCGCCGGCGGCCTGCGCTGACACGCCCATCACCTGCAGCAGGTCGTCGCGCTCGGCCAGCTCGATCTCGAACGTGCGCTGCTCCTCGCGGGCCGTGTAGGTGTAGCCCGGTGCATGGCGCAGGTCGACGCGCGTGCCGGTCGCCTGGTCTGTCAGCCACACGGCCATGTCCCCGGGAAGCTCAGAAGTGTCCACGATGCGCAGCGAGACCTCCTCCTGGGGCGAGTCGACCGTCAGCGTCCAGGTGTGGTCCTCGCCCTGCGGCACCAGCGAACGCGCATACCCGATGCCATCCTCGACATCGAGATAGGTGCCGACACCGCCGGGCATCATCGGCGGCTTGGGTGTCCTCAGCGCGTCGCCATCGGCGGTGGTGCCGATCCAGGTGCTCACGTCGCGCCTGTCGCCGACCTGGGCAGCAAGCTGGATGCAGGCGTCTGCGTCCACGTCATCGCGCGCCTGAGCGAGCGAGATGGACTCTGCCCCAGCGGGCGGGAGTGGTGGCGCCATGTGGAAGGTTGCGCTGCCCTCGTAGTTCGCCAGCACCCAGTACCCGCGGCCCAGACCCCAGACTGCCTGTTGCTCGTACGCGGTTCCGTTCCACCAGTAGCCCGGCAGGATGATGTCCCCGCCATCGGGCACCAGTCCCCCGTCGAGGTTCAAGTCGAACTCGTAGGGATTCCCCAGCAGATTCCAGCCTGTGCCCACGTCCACCGTCACATTGGAGGGGGTACGCACGGGGATATTGCAGGTCATGTCCTGCACGGTCAGCGCCCAGAATCCATAGCCGGAGTAGTCCGCTGCGACCTCTGTGTCCATGTCGATCTGGTCATACTGGAATTGCGCTGCATTCCAGCCGTAAAGCGCCAGCACCTCGGGACCGAGGAGATCGCGGAAGGTCGCCTGCTGATCAGCAGGCTGACCGATCGAGATCATGTTCCAGCCCGGCTGGAGGGCGACCGTCAGTGTCGGAAGCACCTGCTGCGTGAAGGAGGCCGTGGCGGTGACGTTCTCATCCTCGCTGCAGGTGACCGTCGCCGAAATCGTGTACTGGGCCACGCTGTCGGTCGCATTCTCGGGCGCGGTCCAGATGGGCTCCCGGAGGGTCGCGTCGTCGAAGCTGCCCGCGGGGTTGCCCTCGGCATCCTCGGCTGTCCACTGATACAGGAGCCCATGGCCCCGGCTGTCCTCGGCCGTGACCGAGCACTGCACATCGCCGCCAGAGACCACAGGGTTGGGAGTACCAGAGGGGTCTTCGGTGATCGTGATTGTGTGTGCGACAGGAGAGACCTTCTGCGTGAAGGAGGCCGTGGCGGTGACGTTCTCATCCTCGCTGCAGGTGACCGTCGCCGAAATCGTGTACTGGGCCACGCTGTCGGTCGCGTTCTCGGGCGCGGTCCAGATGGGCTCCCGGAGGGTCGCGTCGTCGAAGCTGCCCGCGGGGTTGCCCTCGGCATCCTCGGCTGTCCACTCGTAGACCAGATGGTGCCCGAGACTGCACTCCGCGGTGACGGAGCACTGCACGTCGCCTTCGGGTGCGACCGGACTCGGAGTGGCGGACGGTCCGGAAGTGATGGTGACGTCATGCCGGTCGTGCACGAAGACATCTCCCGTTCGGTTCGTGTCTGCCGGCACCAGGTTGCTGGCCCAAGACTCAAAGGCCAGGTAGTGCCCGTCCGCGCTGATGGAGGGCCGGTAGCTCCCCCCGTTCGCCTGCGTGCGGTCGCTGGCCACGCTGACGCGGGTGGTCTGGCCCGTCTGCGGGTCGTGCACGAAGATATCCCGCTGGCCGTTTGTGTCCCCCGGCACCAGGTTGCTGGCATACGAGTTAAACGCCACGTAGCGCCCGTCCGCGCTGATGGAAGGACCGCGGCTCCGGTCGTTCCCCTGCGTGCCGTCGCTGGCCACGCTCACGCGGGTGGTCTGGCCCGTCTGCTGGTCATGGACGAACACGTCCCACCATCCGTTCGTGTCCACGGGTACCAGGTTGACAGCGTCTGAGTAAAACGCGACGTAGCGCCCGTCCGCGCTGATCGAGGGAGCGAAACTGAGACCATCCGCTTGAATGCCGTCGCTGGCCACGCTCACGCGGGTGGTCTGGCCCGTCTGCTGGTCATGGACGAACACGTCCCACCATCCGTTTGTGTCCCCCGGCACGAGGTTGCTGGACAGCGCCTCAAACGCTACGTAGCGCCCGTCCGCGCTGATGGAGGGGCAGCAGGCCCTGTGGTTCGCCTGCCAGCCATCGCTGGCCACGCTCACCCGGGTGGTCTGACCCGTGTGCCGGTCGTGCACGAAGACGTCTCTGTAATTGTTCGTGTCCCCGGGCACCAGGTTGCTGGCCAGCGCCTCAAACGCTACGTAGCGCCCGTCGGCGCTGATGGAAGGTAGAGCGCTATAGTTGCTCCCCTGGCTGCCGTCATTGGCCACGCTCACGCGCTCGGTTGTCCGGGCCACGGCGGGTGCGAATGCGCCCCCCACCAGCACAGTTGCCGTCACCGCCACGATGATGACTGCGCCGATCCCTCGCGACATGAGGCCATCAGTGTAAGCCTTCATCGCCGTCTCTCCCCTCGGGCCGATCTAACCATCGCCACAGGTACAGAGCCCCGCATCATGTTACTCCCGTGACGATTCGTGACGCAATACGCAATTCTCGTGCTACTGGCCAAACCCTTCTTTAGCCAGCACAGATTCCTGCAATACCCCGGCAGTTGCCCTCCTGCCACGCCCACCGGGGCCGCGGCGGGACAGTGGCGCATCATCGCCCGCAGCGCCCTCTCTGGTAAGACGGCCGAGGCGGTCTTCCAGGTGCGCGGGGGACGGTAGGGCGCTACTGCTCCGCGCCGTCGCCGCTTTGCGGGAGCGCCCTGTAGGTCTCGGGCTGCCGGGTCCCGATGACCTCCTCCTGCAGGAACTCCAGCCAGGTGGCGTGCGTCCAGTAGGCGCTGGCGTCCGCCAGCGCTCGGGCCGCGCTGACACGGTCGCCGGTCTGGTAGAGCTGAAGGGTGCGCGCGAGCCCCTCCTGGGCCTGCTCCAGCAGCTCCCGGGCGCGGGCGTTGTCAAAGGCCTGTGTATCAAGGGCCTTGACCATGACCGATGCGTCGGGGTCGAGTGTGCCGTCGGTCAGGTTCTCGAGGTAGCAGTCCAGGGGATCCCAGGGGGCGTGTTGCACGTAGTACCCGAAGCACTCCGGGTCATCCCAGGCGCGCCGCCCCTCCCGCTCGTCGGCCACAGCCGCCCGACCGAGTGCGGCGCCCAGCTCTCGGGCCTGCTGCCTGGCCTGGTCGAAGCGGGCCACGTGCGCCGCAATCCCGCCCACGTAGCGAGTGCGCAGCCCGAAGAGCCACTTACACAGCTCCCTGCGCGCCAGGCGGTGCATCCCCTGGTTGCTGGCACAGGAGATCGCCGCTGAGGGCATCCCCTTCAGCGCGCCGTTCCACAGGAAGGGGTAGCACCTCTCGATCAAAAGACGGGCGGAGGCTGACGGACTCCAGTTGTGCACCGGATCGCCGATCAGCAGCGCGTTGGCATCGGCGATGGGCCGGTAGAGCTCCCCGCTGCCCCTCCGGCCCATGTCGTCCTCCAGGACGCACGCGCTCTGAGGCTCGCGCACGCAGGCGAAGCAGCTTGTGCACGGGCCGAAGCTGAAGTCGTGCGTGTGAAGCGTGTCCACGTCCACCCCGTCGATGGATCCGGCGCCAGCGGCAGCGTCCGCCAGAAGCTGGGATGTGAAGCCGCTCCGACGCCCGCTTGTCAGTACCGCGAGGACCGTGGCCATAGTCTGCTCACCCAACTGTGTGCTTCCCTCAGGCCGGCGTGCTTCCTCCC
>JAYENL010000232.1:0-6128 GCA_034722055.1 Armatimonadota bacterium | reverse complement strand
TAGTACCAGCCGTCCACGTTTGGCTCATATGTCGCATCTTCCTCGACCAGCAGAACGTAATCGTCCCCTGGGGGCCAATAGTACTGGTCGACCTGCTCATACGCGGCTTGTGCGGCTGTCGCGGCGATCACCAGACCCATTAGGATCAGGACGCAGGCGAAGGACGTACGCAATCTCATGGACCTCACCTCCTCTCGTTTCACTAGGTGGCGGCAGGCTGATCAGCGGTACTCCGACCAGACCCACCAACGCCTCTCGATTCTCACCCGTCTCCTCAAGTATCCACACCGATGTCGGCGTCACATCGGCTGCGCTATCCGCTTGTTGCGCTGCTCGATGAGCAACTCGCGCCCGGGCAGAGGCAGGACTTCACCGAGATCCTCCAGCTCCTCGCTGCCCACAAGCTGCCGCCAGTCACGAAAGGCGGGTCTGAAGGTGGGCCCCAGGATATCATCGCTGAGGTAGATATAGTCGATGGTGAGGCCTTGCTGCTGCAGGCTCTCAAGCCCGCCCGGCGTCTCGGGCAGGAGAACCGTTGGCTTGTCTGAGTACCATGCGACCTGCGCAGCAGTATCAGAGGCGATGACGGCATCGGCAGCGAGATGCTCACGGAGGACTTCCAGGCTGGGCCTGGAGGTGTCCACGTCTGCTCGACCTCCGAGGACCATTGACCCCACGGACGCGAACAGCAGAAGCGCCAGGATGGCGGCGCCCAGTAACCATTGAGAGAATCGTGCTGAGACGATGCGGCGGATCTGGTCAACGCCCGCGCCGACTGCGAGACAGGTCACCACGGGCGTCAGTATCCGCAGGGACCCGGTGTTCCCGTGATCAAGGAGTGCCACCACAAGCACCTGAAGCGCGGCCATGGCGACGACGACTCGCCACAGCTCACGGCGCAGACCCCCACCCGCGAACATCAGCCCCCCCAGCACGAAGAAGGGGAAGAGATAGGGACTGACCACGTTCGGTACGGCCCGATAACATCGAGTCAGCCCCCAGGCCAGCTTCTTGATCATCTCGCCAGGATGCTCGACTATGAATGAGGTCACCGATGGGACCTCTTGCGGAAGCTGTCTGAAGATGGAGTCCTCAGCATAGCTGTCCGTGTACGAGAGCATTGCGTAGCTTGACACGGCTGGCAGCGGCGTGCCGGTCACCATGACGTTGCGGACGGTCCAGGGGAGCGTGACGGCGATCGCAGCTACGAGCAGGGCAACGCCAGCAACGCGCCTTTCGCTGCGCGTCGTGCTCAGGAAGACAATTGGGATGACCAGCAGACAGGTCGCGAGCCCCGACAGGTACGTCAGTCCGAAGAGCGCCCCTACAGCAAGCGGGCCCAGCAAACTTGCCCTCACACCGGCCGGCTCTCCTTGCCCCGTCGTTGGCTCCGACTGCTGGCGGTAACGGACGGCGGCCCAGAGCGTGGTGAGCAGCAGTAGGCCAGTCAGGGAGCCACCGGCTGCGGTCAGGGCGGCCCCGAGCGCCTCGACGCTAACGAAGTACAGCACCACCGTAAGGAGTGCGATACTGCGGTCCCACAGCCGGTTGCTCAGGGCGTAGAGAACCCCGCCGGTCAGGAGGAACATGAGTCCGTTGAACATAGCCATGGAGGCGTCGCCACCGCCTCTGATGCGGAAGAGGAGAGAGACGAGGAACGGGTACAGCGGCTGGTGCCGGGTGTCCGGCACGGTGCCCTCCGCATCGGGAGTGGCGTATGAGAGGGCCAGCGGGCGCACAACCTTGGTTGAGAAGCCGCGGTTGAAGCGAAGCTGCTGGGCGATGTCCGCGACCTCCATGGCCTCCGTCGATACCAGCCCGTTGAAGCGCGCGGTGTAGAAGCGACCGAAGGCTCCTACACCGACGAGTGCTATGAGGACGCCAAGGGCGATGGACCGGGCGTGAAGGTTCATCCGCTCGGTGAGGTCGCGCGGACGCCCTTCAGCACGGCTCCGCCCGCGCCGCGACCGGGCCGTCGTCTCGTTGGCTGTGGAGGTGTGTGTAGCAGCCATCATCGCTCTCCCATCGTCCATCTGGTTATCGCCGATGCGTCTGTCCCTTCTTTCTCCCTCCGGTGGCGCTCTCGTGGCGCCTCATCCAGCCAGCGGTTACCTCAAGGCACGCCATTCTCTCGACAGAGCCAGACTCACCTCGGGTGCGACTGAGCCATAATCTGCCGAAGGCTTGGACCCAGCGCGGACGCGAGGTCCTCAACTGCCTCCCGGCCCATCTCTTCATGACTGCCGGGGGCCACCACGTAGAGACTGGCCCACGGTTTCGTGTTGCCAAGCAGGCGGTCGCGCGCCCCGAGCATCTCGGCCCTTCTCAGCGACGCGGCCTGCGAGCGGGCCGACGTATACCAGGTCAGCGCGATCTGCGAGTTGGGCTCATTGACCAGCCGCTCAATCCTGGCCTCCATCATGCCATCGTCACTGTGCCAGATGGTCTCCGCCGCGGCATGCCAGCCCTCGGCCATGGCGGCGAGAGACCAGTCGCGCAAGCTGCCGAGGCGGGTGTATGTGGCCTGGACGCGAACGTGGGCCTCAAGCCCGTCGGCATTCCGGTAGGTGCGCTCCAACAGCTTGCAGGAGCCGTCGGGCGTGAGGCTGATCTCCTCGCTGACCGTCTCCCAGGAGTCGATCTGGGAGGGGAGGTCGCCGAGCGGAATGTCATCTGCAGGGATCTCCCTGCGCTCGTAGTAGCCCAGGCCGAGCGCCGCCAGCAGCAGGGCGAGCACGATGACCTTTGCCCGGTCTCGCGTGAACACTGGATTGTCCGTGCGCGGCGCGTCCATTGCCGGCTCCCTATCTGGCGCCATCGGCTCTGATGACCGCGGCCATGGTCTTGAGCAGGATAGCAAGGTCAAAGCTCAGCGAGCGTCGCTGCAGGTACTCCATGTCCTTGCGCAGCATATAGTCGGTGTCGGTGTTCTTGCGCCCGGACACCTGCCACAGGCCGGTGATGCCGGGCGTCACCTGCAGACGCAGCCTGTTGCGCGGGTCGTGGATCGGCCTGGAGATCGGCCGCGGCCCCACTATGCTCATCTCTCCCCTCAATACGTTGATGAGCTGGGGAAGCTCGTCGAGGCTGGTGACCCGGAGAAGGTGTCCGACGCCGGTGACCCTGGGATCGTCCTCGACTCGGATGAGAGGGTCCTCGGTGTCGTTGACATCGACGACCTCGTGCAGTCGTTCCTCGGCGTCGTTGACCATGGTGCGGAACTTCAGTATCTCAAAGGGCACCTCGAACCGGCCGGGTCTCTTCTGGCGGAACAACACGGGACCAGGGCTATTGAGCTTTACCAGCACCGCGATGAAGAGCCACAGCGGAAGCGTCACTACCAGCGCGATCAGTGACAGCGCCACATCGGCGACACGCTTCACTCTTACATAGGTGCGAGAGCTCGGGACGAAGTACAGCTCCTCACCAGCGGCTGCCTGCCGCGCGCGGCTCTCCGCCGCCTGGCTCGCCCGTGTGCTCTCCGCGGTCGCCGTCCCGCTCACGCCCTCATCACCTCCGCACTCGCGAGGCGCCCGGTGGCTCCCTCGTCAGCCTATCCCCGGGCCGCTGCCACATGATTGAACGCCAGGGGCTCAGCCTCAGCCAGCTCCTCGTAGCAGGCCGGAACGATCCTGGTGAAGCTGTAGCCGAGCTCCTCGAATCTCTGCTTCGCCCTTCGGAACTGCGCGTCGTCCTCATAGGAGCCGACAACTGCGCCCCCAGACCCTGCGAACTTGGCGGGCAGGCCAACGCTTCTGGCTGTCCGCACTATCTCGAGGTTGATGGGTCCGAGGCAGTCATCGCCATACAGCCGCCGGCGCATATCGAAGTTCAGGTTCATGAGAGCAGCCAGCTTGCGGTGGTCGCGCGTTCGCAGGGCATCCCGGGCCTGGTCGGTGTAGGCCGCCCACGCCTGCACGGCGTCGATCACCTCTTGATCCCCTTGCTGGAATCGGTGGCGAACGATGTTGTGCATCTTCCCCGACTCCGAGGGGATCGAGGTGTAGGCCAGGTAGAGCGGTGGGAGGTCAGAGATGTCCATGTCGCAGTACTGGCCGTGTCCGTCCGCCTGCATGCGCTCGGGGCTGAAGTCCATGTAGACCATGCCGCCGTAGGTCTGGATGACACGGTCCTGGAGCCCGGCAACGATGCCCAGCTCATCCGTCTCAACCGAGAGGATCAGGCTGGGCTGCTCGGCCTTGGGGATGTCCTGATCGGTGAGTTGGTAGAACTCCATCAGAGCTTTGAGCGTGGCGCTGATGATGGCGCTGGAGCCCCCGAGCCCTACCTGGCGAGGGATGTTGGTGTCATACTGAAGCGTGAAGTTACGATCATCCAGCGAGATCCCGCGCTCCCGGCAGAAGTCGTGGAACCGGTTGCACGTGGCGTAGAGCAGGCGGATCCCACCGTAGTAGCCATCATGTGCCGCGGTCTCGTTCAGGTGGCCCAGACTGCTGAATGTCAGTGGGTCGAAGAGGGGGTGTCGCACGATCTCCAGCGTGCGACTCTCCCGGAGGATGACCTCCGCGCCGAAGTTCCTGATGAGGCAGGCGATGGTCTTCCCGCCGAAGCCGTCAGAGGGGTTGCCCATCAGTCCTACCCGCGCTCCCACCCACTTCTGAACGACCATACCAGTCACCTCGCATCACATACCCTTGAGCAGATAGGATGAATCCGAACAGAAGATGTGAGTGCCCGTCGGGCGCCACGCGGCGCTGCGGCGCTGCGACCAGCGCCCACCATGGCTGGAAGACAGAGCGGGCCGAACCTCCGTCGCGCAGCTTCGGGAACCACGGACGGAGGTACGAAGCCGTGGCAGCAGCGGGAATCGCGCCGGCAGGCCGTACGTCCTTGGGGCGAAGCAGCAGGCTGTGCACCCGAGTGCCCTGGGGAAGGCAGGTGACGGCACGTGCATAGCGCCACTATCCGGGGACGACGGTGCGGGCCACAGCCCCATGAGGAGACGCGTACTGATAGCCAACATTCCTGCCCTATCCCGTGCCGGCGGTTACGGCCTGGCGGCAGACGGCTCATGTCACTAGGTGCAGCCGCTCAGACCTGTGCAAATGTCCCCTGACATATGCGGCGATCTGCCGGGAAGGGGCGGGGGCCAAGGCAGTCCTGGTGGCTGATAGCTCTTGCCTTCGCCAGTCAGGTGTGGTACACTACACATGGCAAGCGTGCCCTATCCGGGATTAATGCTTGCCTGGGGCCAGTGAGCGGCACCTCGCTGGCCCATTGTCTTGCCTCGTCCCCGCTCCCTCCCTGCTCCAGCCATCCGAAGGCGGCGCCAGTACGACGCCCCGGCGGTAGTACACTCGACGTCGGTAGATCAGTCCTCGACCGATCGCTGCTGCGAGGTAGTGCTGCGACTGCTTCGACGTGGTGGCTTCGTGGAGGTCAGATGTCAAGCGCGGCCTTCAGTCGCTCCCGCGTGTTGCACATGACGCACAGCACTCAAGACGTTGCGGCTGACGTGCAAGTGGACGATAGCACTGACGGGAAGTCAGGTCAACGGTTTTTGGCTCACAGTGTCCTCACAACTCCTGTGAGCGGGGGTGAAGCGACGCGTCGCGAAGTGCCCTGCAAAGAGAGCTCGAAGCCTTGAAGCATGTCACACCAATCGGGAGGGACAGTGGGTCTGGCGAGGGACGGTCTGCCGGCGGACCAGGCCCGGCGGTCCGCGCCAACATCGAGGCCACTACTGGTAGTAGCGGTGATATGCCCGGTACACGACGGAGTCACTGGGAAGCACGTCATTGACGATGACGCCCCCGAGGTTCGCTCCCACCTGCTCCAACTCGTCCAGACAGCGGCGCACGTCCATGACCTGGCTCCTGGCCAGCGAGACGAGGAAGACCACATCGACGAGTGGTGCCAGAGATATGGCTGTGCCGAAGCCACTGAGCGGGGTGCAGTCGAACAGCACGTACGCGGCTCGTTGCTTTAGTTGATCGATGGCCTCCTCCATGACACCGGTGGCGACCAGCTCGGGTCCCTGGTCGCTCCTCGTCCCCGCCGGCAGCACGAGCAGGGACTCGATCTCGGTCGGCAGGAGCGCCTCGTCCAGCTCCGCATCGCCCACACACATGTCGGTGAGCCCTCGTGCGGCGCTGGCAATGTCCAAC
>JAYENL010000231.1:0-6136 GCA_034722055.1 Armatimonadota bacterium | reverse complement strand
GCGCGAGGATCTCGCCCAGATGATACGCGCGGTCGATGCTCAGGCCTGAGGGAAGCCAGGTATCGACGTGGTTGTTGCGCATCCCGAGGAAGACGCCGCCGGACTGGACGAAGGCGCGCATCCTCTTTCGGTTCGCCGAGAGCGTGCCGCTGCGGCCGCTGTCCATCGCGGCGATCAGCACGTGGTAGCCGAAGGGGTTGACGTCGCCACGCGACAGCGCGGCCCACGATGCGGTTTCGTGCTCGACGCCCAGCGCCTCCACGGCCTGCTGGGTGTACCCTCCGCCGAGCACCAGCACGCGAGGGGCGCCCTGGGCGTGGGCGAGCGATGTGCAGGCCAACACTGCGATCACGGTAGCGAGCCTGTGGGTCATTCGTGCAACCTCCCGGCGAGGAGCATCATACCGCGGCGCAAGCAGGCCAGCGGATATCAATGACCGCGGATGGAAGGCGTCCCACCCCTGCTGCGCGGCCAGATCACGGCCCCAACGGCCTCCTCAGCTCCAGTTGCTCCTCCGGCACGCCGAGCTCCTCCAGGTAGGCGATGTAGGATTGATGCAGCCGCTCGGCCTCGGACATGTGGTCGGCAGAAACGTCGTTCTGCTGTGCGGGGTCCTCGGCGGTGTGATACAGCTCCGGCCGGGCGGCGCCGCCGGCGTGCTGCAGCGTCCACTCGCCGTCATTCACGGCGTTGTAGACCCGCACCTCCGGGTCGGTCGGGAGCTTCGACGAGGTGACGGCGATCTCCCGGGCCCCTCCGGAGCCGCTCAGAGCCGCTGTCGCCGACCGACCGTGGACGTCCGCCGGCGGCTGCAGCCCGATGATCTCCATGAGTGTCGGCGCCACGTCCACCGGCTGCAGCAGCGCGCGGCTGGTGACCCCCTCGGGCAGGTTCGGCGCCCGGATGATCAGCGGAATGCGCGCCACCTCGTCGTGGAAGTGCCAGCCCCTGGCGCGGTCGAGCACGGTGTGCTTGCCGATGTAGTCATGCTCGCCGTGATACCAGCCGTGGTCGGAGATGAAGGCGATGGCGGTCTCCTCCCACAGCCCCAGGTCCTGCACCTTCTCGATCAGCCGGCCGATCCAGCGATCCATCATGGTGATGGAGCCCGCGTAGAGCGCCCGGACGTGCCGCAGCTCGTCCTCAGTCAGATAGCCGGCGTGGTCGTAGCGGGGGTAGATGACCTCGTCGCCCTCGTAGCCGGGGTCGTACATGTCGATGTAATGCCGCGGCGGCAGCCACGGCTCGTGCACGTCGAAGGTGTCCACCAGCAGGTAGAAGCGCTCGTGGCCGCGGTTCTGCTCCAGCCACTCGGTGGCCGCCGAGAACGTCTTCGGCGACGGCCAGTCGCGCTCGGTCTCCCGGACGCAGTAGTTGCGCGACCACGGCTCGACCCAGTTCTCAGGCTGGCGCAGCTTCCGCAGCTCGCAGGGGACGTCGAAGGCCGTGGGCCGGGTGATCCAGCGGTCCGCGATGTGCCCGCGCAGCCACTGGATGCCGTGGAAGGCCTGGTGGTAGTTCATGCCCGGCGCGAAGAGCTGGGCGTGATCGGTGATGAAGGCCGTGATGTAGCCCTCCGATCGCAGCCTGGCCTGCAGCGTTGTGTTGCCTGGCGCGATGGGCGCCCATCCGGTGGTGTGGAAGACGTAGTTGCTGCACATGAGGTCATGGCGCATCGGCACGGTGGGGAATGAACCCACGTAGCAGCAGTCGAAGGTGACACCCGCGGCACTGAGGGCGTCCAGCGCCGGCGTGTGCACCCACTCGTTGCCGTAGCAGCCGACGTAGTCGCGGCGCAGCGTATCGCAGACGATGACGATCAGGTTCACACCGGCTCGCCTCCTGGGACTCTCTGTGAGGCCGACGAGGAGTGTTCCGCGACCGGCCGGCTCTGTCCTCCGCGCCCCCGCGTATCGAGACCACGGCTAGTGGTGCCTTCCGCAACTGGGCGTATGTAGACGACGAGCGCACTCAGCGTTTGGTTGCGTTGGAGATCAGCGGCATTCGTGGTGGAGGGGCCGCCGGGCGCGCAGCGCCCGGTGAGGCCTGTGAGCGCAGCGAGCGGGCCGAAGGTTCCACCCCGGCCCAGGAAGGAAACGACAGATTGGGGCGCGGGCGCCCTCGCCCGCGCGTCGTTTGCGGGCCGGGGTGGAACCTGAGCGGTGCGTTCACAGAACGCCCCGCTCACCGCTCGCTTCGCTCGCGGCGGCCCCTCCATGGTGGGCGCGGGCGTCTTGTCATGACGCGGGAAGGTACCCGACCTTGTGCCACTCAGCACTAGCCCCCCTCAGGCACGGCCTCAAGCCGGAGGCGTTCGCACCGGCAGGCCCTCACCCCGCAGTCTGCGGCCGCACCCGTCACCCCTGTGCCGGGACGATGAGCGCCGTGCCGGCGGGCGTGAGCAGCGGCGGCACGCCGCGCAGGTCCACGTAGTGATCCTCCCACGTCATCGCCGAGGGCTTCGCCAGCCGTAGCGTCCAGACCTGGCCTTCGGATGGGTCCGGGAGCTCCACCTCGAACTGGTGGGTCTGGAACTGGTTGTCCACCTCCTCGACGGTCTCGCCCAGGGGATTGATGAGCGCCGCCCGGATGGCCTCGCCCGTGCCCTCGCCGGAGATGCGCACGCCGAACTCCGTCACGCCGGGCGGGACGTAGAACCTGAAGTCGCCCGCGGAGTGAATCAACCGGATCGGTGCCTCTTCACCGACGATCGCCATGGGATGGGAGGCCCCGCTGAGCTGCAGTCGGTTCTGGCCGGCGTCGGCGTCGATCCGGTAGAGGCCCGTCTGGGGCGCCGTGAAGCGCACGGTCGCCTCAGACTGAAAGGGCACCGCGGCGCTGTGGACCTCGGCACCCGACGGCCCCGTGACGGTCACCGGCATCTCGTCCCCGGCGTAGTTGCCGACCTGAGCGAACTTCGCCAGGAAGCTGACCTCTTCCCCCTCCTGCGCGTAGAGGGCGAAGTGCCCCTGGCGGCGGAGCCACGGCCAGCGCACAGGCTCGGCCACCGCCGCGGCTGAGTCGGGCACCAGCGGCTCAAAGCTCATCCCCTCCAGGCTCAGCCGCGGGATGTCCTTGAGCGCGGCGACGGGCATCCACTCGGCCAGCAGCTCCTCGGTCAGCTCCACCTCCGTGCGCTGGCCCTCCTCGTCCACCAGCACGAGCGTTCCGGTGACCATCTTCAGCGGGATGCCCCCGCCCTGGTCCACGTAGCCCATGGGGTTGCGATCCAGCGGGTCCTGGACGACCACGTTCTCGAAGTGCACCCCGCCCACGGCGTCTGCGGCGCCCCGGCCGCTGCGGAAGATGATGGGCGCGACCGTGGGCTGCTCGGCTGCCACGTCGCGCACGGTGCAGTCGATGAAGCGCACCAGGCCCTGCTCGGCGGGCTTGGCGACGCCGATGCCGGCGCCATTGCTGCCCTCCAGCTCGCAGCCCACGAACTCGATGGTTCCGCCGACCGCGCTGTCGATGGTGCTGTCGGTGGTGACCGAGGCGGCATAGCCGTGGTCGCTCGCGGCGCGGCAGTTCTCGAAGCGGATGGAGACCGGCTCAGAGTCAGCGTTCAGCGAACGAAGGTAGAGTGTGTATCCCGAGCCGTTGTTGTTCTCGGTGAGGCAGTTGCGCATCACGACGTTGACGAGCCGCTCATCCGGGCGGTTGGGCTCGAAATCGATCCCAGCCTGCGGGGGCGTGCCGGAGGTGTTGCGCATGATGGTGTCCTCGATCAGCAGGTTCTCGGCGGTGATCACCGAGATGCCCTGGCGGTAGTTGTTATCGCACACCACGTCCTTGATGTGGACGTTCAGGTTGGTGGCGCCGCCCTCGCCTCTGCCGAGGTAGATGCCGTCCCCGCCACTCTCGGTCAGCAACAGCCCGTAGACGCTGATGTTGCTCGCCCCGCGCAGCGACAGACAGTGCCGCCACTCGGCCTTCTCGTAAAGCTCGGGGTTGTCGTAGTCCTCCTGCCACATGCGCCAGGTCGCGCCGTAGCCCCGGAGCGTAACGTTGTCTGTGCCGCGTGCGGTGAATAGTGTGTCGCCCCCGCCCTTGAACTCGCCCCGCTTGGCGAGAATCTCGCAGCCCTCCTCGAACACGATCTCCTGGTTGCTGGCGAGCTGAATGGGCGTGACAATCCAGGGCTGGCCCATGTCCTCGACGATGAGCTTCTCGACGCCGGAGTCAATGGCCGCCTGCAGGGCCTCGGTGGAGTCCTCGGGGTCGAAGCCCCACCAGGAGGCCTTGGCCTCCGTGACCTCTCCCTCGGCGACGCGATCGATCATCTCCTGATTCACCTGCCCCATGGCCGGACAGCCTATCGTCACGATGAGTGCCGCCAGTGCGGCGGCAGATACCGCATTTCGCATGGTCTGTGCCTCCATCTCCTACGAGTGTGAACGACATCAGCGGCGGAGGGCAGCGCCCGACAACGAGCCCGCTTGCTCGCCCTCAGTACTTCCCATACTTCAGCGCCGCGTGCATGTAGGCCTCCAGGTTGATGACGGAGCGGTCGAGCTGCTCCTCGTTGCGCACCGCACCGGTCCCGCCTGTGCCGCCGGTGGTGCGGAGTGTGAAGCCCCCGCCAGCCGCCGCGGCCTCGATGGCCTCTCGCACCTCCTGCTCCACCTGCTCGGGCTCCCGGAAGACGAAGGCCTGGGAGGCGATGTTCCCCGACAGCAGCATGTGATCGCCCACCAGGCGCTTGGCCTCCGCCAGATCCACGTCGCCGTAGGGCGGCGGCTCCAGGGGCTCGATGGAGTCAATGCCCATCTCGTGGAAGCGCTCCAGGTAGTGCATGCAGTTGCCATGGCAGTGGGCGCGGAAGCGAGAGCCGCCGGCATGGACGGCGGCGTAGACGCGCCTGTCGTAGGGGAACACGAACTCCTCGAAGTGCTCTCGGCCCAGCCAGGGGTCGATGAGCATCTCATGGGCCCAGCTCATGAAGGTGGTCCGGATGCCGGCCGCGGCCATCAGCTCCACGGCCTCCACCACGTAGCTGTTGGTAACCTCCAGGAAGCGGTGAACCAGCTCCGCCTCCGTGCGCAGCCAGGCGTACATCTCCTCCATCTCCGCGTGACGGACCAGCACTCCCAGAGGATGCAGCAGCGCGCAGTACACCACGCCGTCCTCGCCGACGCGCTCGAGAGTGCGCCGGAAGCCCTCCACGTCCGGCGCCCGCAGCTCCAGGGGGACGCTGAGCAGGCGCTCCAGGTCGCCGGGCTGGGCGATGTAGCGCCTCTCCCAGTGGTAGTCCTCGATCCCGGTGGTGAAGCGCGGGCGGCGGATCACAGCGGTGAAGTCGCCCGCCGGCGTGTGCATGGTCCACTCGATGCGCTCGGCCTCGCCGGTGTCCTCCAGCAGGCGCTCGGAGCGCCGGGCCGGATGGCCGAAGAAGCCCCAGTCGTAGGCCGGCGCGCCGAAGAAGTTGTCAGCATGCTCCTCCACGAGCCGCACCAGGCGCTGGGCACGGGGATGCTTCCGCGCCTGCTCGCCGATGCGCATCTCGATGGGCACGCGATCCGGCTCGCGGAAGGCCCAGGCTGTCTCGATGCGCTCCCGGTGGGTCATTGGCGGGCTCCCTCCGGTCGCCAGCTATCAGCTATCAGCTATCAGCTACAAGCTGCAAGCTGCAAGCTGCGAGCTACGACAACGGCAAAGACAGCAGACAACGGCAACGGCTGCGACACCGATGACGCGGCTCTACATGATTGGCGGCGCGGACGTGTGGGGCTGATAGCTGACTGACAGGTCGCGAAGGCGGATGGTGCGGTCGGGAACCTCGATGGGCTGGGTCAGGTGAAGCACCCGGTCGCGCATCTCCACCACGAGTCTGGTGAAGCGGATCGGGTAATCGACCCTCCCGTCGCCGCCGGTGTGGGTCCAGTTGTGCGCGGGCGGCGCGTAGAAGCCGCTCTCATACTCGAAGGGCAGCTCCACGGACAGGTAGTTCCACCCGTCGAAGTTGATGAAGGTGTCGCACTGCCAGTCGCCGATGCTCCAGCCACCACAGGGGGCGCCGATGCTGTAGAAGCTCTCGCCCTCGGCGTCCTGCAGCTCCCAGAAGATGCGGCCCCAGCAGGAGTTGCCCCGCACCCAAAGCCCCACGGCCGTCGGCTCCCCCGGAGCCGGCATGTCG
>JAYENL010000230.1:0-6156 GCA_034722055.1 Armatimonadota bacterium | reverse complement strand
CTGCATCGTGAATCACCTTTGTCCAACAACATACCCTAACTCTCTACATACCTGTTCTGCACCTCCGCTTCGAAAACCTCTAATCCTGCCGCGGTCAACCCCACTTTTTCAGCAGTCAGATTATCGCGATCCTGGCAGCGATCCTGTTCCCGGTATTCACAAGGGCGCGCGAGCAGGCCCGGCGGGCCTCCTGCGTGTCCAACCTGAAACAGCTAGCCCTCGCTACCCTTATGTACTGCCAGGACTACGACGACACCTTTCCGGCTTGCTGCATATTCCCTCCGGGTGTCCCGATTCTGGAGGACTACGGCTACCCGTGCGGGTGGACGATGCCGCCTTACTTCAGCGTCCCGTTCAAGGATACGGTGACACCATACGTGAAGAATGAGCAGATATGGCTGTGCCCGACCGGCGCGAAGATAGAGCACGACTTCACCGTGAACACACTGGGGGGCAATAGCTACTTCTTCATGTCGGTGCCGCCGCTGCTAGGGCCCATGAACCTTGCCGGGACTACTCTGGCGTCCGTGGTGCATGATCCGGCGCGGGTCGTCATGCTCCTGGACACGGTTCCGGTCTGGCACAGCCGCAACCCCCACACGTGTGTAGAGTTCTGGCAGACTCAGGCCCAGGGCCAGACCCTTGGGGGGATTTGGGCCTCCAATTTCGCGTTTGTAGATGGCCATGCGAAGACGTACACCTTTACCGAGTTTGAGGCCTACTGGTCGATATACGAACC
Organism: Armatimonadota bacterium; assembly: GCA_034722055.1. Classification (GTDB taxonomy): domain Bacteria; phylum Armatimonadota; class Zipacnadia; order Zipacnadales; family UBA5352; genus JAYENL01. The sequence continues at coordinate 5,417 of JAYENL010000230.1, read as the reverse complement.
CGCGCGCTAGGACTGGCCGGCGGGCGGAGCGCGCCCCCTGGGCTGGTTGAGGCGCAACTGCTGGAGTATCCGTTCCGCCAAGCGCGAGAGTAGACAAGCAAAGGAGGGCGAGGACACATGCTTCAGAGGTACAGTCTCAATGGCGAGGAGATAGATTCGCTGGATCTCAAGTTCTTACTCATCACCAGCGGCATCAACATTCCCGCCCAGCAGATCTACGAGCGATTCGGTGCCACTCATCGGGCGAACGTTACTGACCCCACGGCGTGCGAGTGTTTCTTGCTCAGCGACGGTGTGGTGGTGCTGATCTACCCGAATGCCACGTCCCCGTTCACGATGGGAATCGCGGAGACCGGCCGCGCGTACATCGCGCACGAAGGGAGATTCCTCACAGAGATAGACTTCCCGCCCCACACGGAATTCTATGAGCAACGCACAAGCCAGGGGAGACCCTTTGCACAGTTCAGCGTTTTGCCAGCGCCGGACCTGCTGACTTTCCCGTACTTATGGCCCTGCGATCACGCCCAAGCGGGCTTCGCCTGCCAGTTCTGCTACCCGGGACGCGAGAGCCAGCGTCTGGCCGCCGAGGGGAAGCCCGAACCTGCTAGCCCGACGCCGCACGAGGTGGGTGAGGTGGTTGATTTTGTCTTCAACGTAGAGCAGTTTGGATCGGATGTGATAATAACCGGGGGTACGAAGAAGGATGCCCGAGCCGAGTGTCCGCTATGCGTGCAGACGCTGGTCGCCATTGACGAAGTGGCTGGCCTAGAGAATATCCCAGGGGAAATACTGGTCTACACGTCCGCTCCCTCGGACCACACGGCGCTTGATGCAGTGTTTGAGGCTGGCGCAGACCGGGTAGCCATTGATCTCGAAGTCTATGACCAGGAGCTGTTCCAGCGCGTGTGCCCGGGCAAGGCGCCCTTCACCAGCCACGAGACCCAGCTCGGGGCCCTCGAGTACGTGGTGGAAAGCTACGGACGGGGAAGGGCGTGCAGCACCTTCGTGGTGGGCGTGGAGCCGCTGGAGAGCTTGCTGGCAGGCGTAGACTACATTGCCAGCCGTGGCATCGTCCCCCTGTTGCCCGTCCTGAGCCACACCAACCCCGCGATGGCCATGATGGGTGAGTTGCCACAGCTTGACTACTACCGCCGGGTTTTGGAGGCGTACGCCGAGGCATACGACAAGTACGACTTGCAGCCACCAAGCCGAGGCCAGTGGGGTCCTTGCCTTTGCGGGGACGCCCGCCGGCATCGCAAGGAGATCCTGGCCTAGAGAGCCAGCCGAAGACCGCACTTCCCGGCGAGCGCGCTAGGGATGAAATCCGGCGGGCGCAGGTAGCGCAGGCCTCCGGTCTCCGGGTCGATCTCAATCGTCTCGAAGCCGGTGCTGTACACCGGCGTGCCATCGGGCAGATACTGGTAGTACCAGCCGCCCTCCTCGCCGGGCACCTCGACGGAGCGATACCAGTCGTAGGTCTCCTGCAGCAGGCGCATGTAGCGCTCGTCGCCGGTCATCAGGTAGAGGGTCACCGTCTGCGGGTGGATGAAGCGGTTGACCACGCGCGGCGATATGACCGGGGCCTCGAAGTCCCGCGACCACACCGGGTTGTCGTCCTGATCGTACTGCTGGCACCAGCCCCGGACCTCGCCCTCCCCGATCTGGGTGTCGAACATCCACTGGCCGATGCCCAGGATGCCCTCGCTGCCCTCCCGGCCGCGGATGTACTTGGCGTCGCCTGTGAGGTGATACATAGTGATCATCATGCGCATGGGGTCGGTAGTGGCATAGTCATTGTACTCGCAGCCGTAGTCCACGCCACGCGGGCCGGTCGTGCGGCCCGTCTCCGTGGTCACATTGTAGGTGCCGGGCCAGCTCCCGTTGGGGTTCTCGATCGACAGGAGGAAGTCGGCGCACTTGCGTGCCGCCTCGAAGGCCCTGCGGTCACCGGTGATGCGGTGCCAGTTGAGCAGGAAGAGGAACGGCTGGCTCTGATGGCCGTCCTGCACCCGCGCCCGCTCAGTGCTCATGCCCGCCACACGACCGGACTCGTCCACGATGTAGTACTCGTACCAGAAGCCGCGGAGGTCCTGTCCCCGCAGGAAGAAGTCCACCGCGTTCCACGCGATCTGCCGCCAGCGCTCGTCGCCGGTGTGCTCGAAGGCGGCGGCGTAATCATAGGCCACCGAGACGATGGAGGACCCGTACTTGTTCCTCACCAGCCTCCGGTCATCGGGCTGGCCGGTCCAGTCGAAGTAGACGCGGCTCTTCGCGTCGATGACTGGCGTGACCCACGGTCCCCACGCTCCTCCAGTCTGCAGGTCGGCCCAGACCTCCAGCCATCGCGCCAGCGCGTCCTCGGCCGCCAGCGACAGCTCCAGGTCGATCTCGCTGAGGCCATCGGGGCGGCCCGCCCGCATCGGCGGCGCCTCGTCGGAGATGTGCAGGTCGTCGATGTACCCGCCCAGCTCCGCGTGCTCGCCCTCGTGTGCGTAGTGCCCCAGCCACGGGGCGTTGCCCACCTGCATGACGGTGAAGGGCATCATCCTGGCCTGCGACGGGACGGTAATGGTCTCGCCGCGGCCGTCCACCGTCAGCCACAACGTGAGGGTGTCACGGTCTCTGCACTCCCACGAGAACGCCACGTGATGCCATGCGGCCGGATCGAGGTCCGCGGTGGGCACTGTGAGGTCAATGGGCAGCGGGCTCCCCGCCGCTGACAGGTGCAGCGCGTCGTCCTCGCGCTTGACGACCTCCAGCGTCACGGGCGTCCGGGGCTCTCCGGGCAGGGGGCGCCGGACGCGCAGGTGCAGCAGGTAGTGCTCCATCCCGTCGGCCCAGATGTTCCTCTCGCCGGAGCGCACCCGGCACTCGACCGTCCCCGACCGGGGCATGAGGTTGCGCTCCGCGTTGTAGAACACCCGCACCTGCTCGGCAGTGCAGTCGAGGGCCTGGCCCCAGCGACCCTCAGCGAGCGGCGCGCCGCTGAGGTTGGCGCATCCCATCCTGCCGCGAGCCCAGTCGGCGTCCGCGGACTCGTCGAAGCTCGCCACGAAGAGTGTATCCAGCTGCCGCGTGTGCGGCCCGGCCGGCAGCTCCGGCAGCGCGAACTCGGTCGGGGCCTGCGGCTGGGCGGGAGCAGCCGATTCGCCCTCCGCGCCGGGAAGCGCCGACATCTCGGGGCGCTCCCCCGCCTCCTGCAGCTCCGCCGGCGCCACCCCCGGCTCCCCGCTGCCGCGCACGATAGCCACCTGATCCACGGATACCCCCAGCTCCTCCGGATCGGGCCGAATGGCGATGATGCTCGGGCCCTCCCCGGTCACGATGAAGGGCGCCGCCAGCGTGACCAGCTCGCCGAAGCTCCCCACCGCCAGCCGCTGCTCCACTCCCGGCGCGCTGACGTAGATGGCATCGTGGTCGGGGTCAGCCGCGGTGGCTGAGATCAGCAGCGTGTACTCCCCGGCGGGCAGCGCGATCCACATGCCCAGCGTGGCGTTGCGGGCGGCGAGCATCAGGGCATTGCCGCCGCTGGCGTGGGGGTCCTCAGCGAGTGCCGTGCCGCTGACCGTGGGCAGGTCCTCGGCCTCCGCGACCAGGACCACCTCCGGACCCTCGGCGTGCAGCGCCGGGGCGCAGACGAGCAGCGTCGCGAGCATAAGCGTCATCGGCCAGCCCATCTTCGGTCGCCTCCCGCTCGGGCAATGGCGTGCGAGTCACGCTTCGACGCCGTCCCCGGGTCACCTCTGAGACCATGGCATGTGGCCCGGAGGCGCGCAGGACATCCCCGCGCCACGGCGAAGAGGCGCGAGCGGGGTCCGCTGTGCAACGCGCCACGCCAGGCTCTGGTGATTCCCGATGACCCCAACCAGGCGTCTCATCCCCATCGCGCTGCTCGTCCTGATCCTCGGTGGCGCGCGGTCTCTGATGGCTGACCCCACTCCCGCGCAGCAGTACCTCGACCGGCTGCTGGCGGCCAACGCGGCGGCGGTGCGCGGCCTCGACGAGTATGTGCGCGACGCCGAGATCGCGGCGGAGCTTCTGGTGCGCGATCCCGACGGGCCGGGCCCGACCCTGTGGCTCGCGGGCGAGGAGGGCTTCGTGCTGGAGGGCTTCAACCGGGCGGGAGGGCTGATGATCGCCCGTCGCCTCGCGGAACCCGACGACGTGACCGCAGGTGACGTGGTGCTGGTCGGGTCCCTCGTAGGCGATGATCCCGACACCGCGGCGCTGCTGGCGGCGGCCGCCCAGCGAGGGGCGCTGTGCGTGCTCTTCGCCCCGCGCAGGGCGGAGGCGGTGACGCCCTCTGCGGAGCTTCTGGAGCTGCTCTCGGAGAGCTCGCGCCAGGCGCTGGGCGATGGCTACCTCTTCATCGCAGCTCACGCCGACCCGCCGCGTGGCGGAGAGCTGCCGGTGACCTCCCCCGCCCTGGCGCAGAGCCTGTGGGCGTTCACCGGGGAGCTGGTCACGGCGATGATGCGATCGTCCGGGCGCATTCCGCCGATCTTCAAGAGCGTGCTCGTCCCCGGCGGACGGGAGCGCAACAATGCGCGCAAGGGCCTCCGCTGGGATCCGCAGATGGCCGGTGCGCTGCCGGCGGGCCTGGCCGCGCGCAAGTACCTGGCGAAGCTGGCCAACAGCATGCGGCGACTGCGCGCCTCGCAGGCCTGGAAGTTCACGCGGGCCGGACGGCTCGCGGCCGAGGTCATGGCCGCGGATGGCACCGTCTACTGCGAGCTGGTCGGGCACATGCCCCCATCGGTGCCTGCGCAGGTGCCCGAGCACGTCCTGCCCTTCACGGTGCTCGAGAGTGCCACGCCTGAGGAGCTCCCGGAGGTCCTCAGCCCCGGGGACCTGGTGCTCTACGTGGGCTACTACGAGCCCTTCGGCCCCTGGGTGGAGAGGACCCACGAGGCGGGCGCGAGGATCGTGACGGTGGTGTCCGGCACCCCTGAGCGGGCTGCGTCGGCCATGGGCGCGGACATCAACATCTGCGGGTGCTGGCCGTGGGGCGACGCGCTGATCGGCTTCTACCCTCCTGAGACGGACATCAGGATGCTGCCGCCCTCGGGCGTCATCCAGTCGGCAGCCTTCTGGATGCTGGTTGCCGAGACCAGGTCGGCCGTGGACTGAGCGAGGTGCCTGGCTGGGGGAGAGGCAGGCGCGGCGTCTCGGTGGGCTGTCGTTGTCGTCATCTGTTCCGTGGCACGGACACTCCTGTCCGTGCGCCGTTTGTCGTGCTGCGCGGGCCGGTTTCGCTGCGCTCAGGCGGCCCCTCCGCACGCGGTCCGCGCAGTACTACACATGTTGGGGTGCGGGTACACATGTTGGGGTGCGGGCGCCCCCGCCCGCACATATTGCCTCGGCGACCTCGGAGCGGGCCTTGGGCCCGCGGGCGGGCGGGGGCGCCCGCCTCCCCG
>JAYENL010000229.1:22935-26242 GCA_034722055.1 Armatimonadota bacterium | reverse complement strand
GGCGAGGGCTGCACCTCGTTCATCGCCACCGGCGCGGCGACGGCCGATGGCCTCACCTACGTGGGGCAGACCTGGGACATGAACGCCTTCGCGGAGGAGCACATGCGCGTGTTCCGCCGCGAGCCCGAGGGCGGCCCCGCCTGGGTGACCCTCACCACCTCCGGCTGCCTGTCGCTGATCGGCCTCAGCGAGCGCCAGACTGCCGTCGGGAACACCAACCTGGTGCCGCGGGACGCCCGCCCGGGCGTGATGTACCTGGCCGCGATCCACGAGGCCTTGCGCTCGCCGGACTACGCTGCCGCGCGGGCGGCCATCGCCCGGGCGAAGCGGGTGTCGGGGCACTACTACTACGTGGCCTCGGTCTCTGGCTCGGCCACGGGCATCGAGACCACCGCCATGCGCCACACGGCGCTGCCCGTGCCCGACGGGCTGCTGGTGCATGCCAACCACTACCACGACGGGGAGGTTGGCGAGCTTGCGGTCGAGGAGCCGAGCGACAACTCCCTGGCGCGGGAGGCGCTGCTGGACGGGTATCTGCGGGAGCGGGTCGGCGAGCTGACGCTGGAGCACCTGATGGCGGGCCTGCGGCTGGATGAGGGCGAGCACCCCGTCTGCCGGCCGCCAGCGGATGACCCCGACAAGCCGACCACCTGCGCCGCGGCCATCATGTGCCCGCAGCTCCGGAAGATGTGGGTGGCGCCGGCGAGCCCTGCGACAGCGGAGTTCGAGGAGATCACGATCTGATGTCGCGCGCCGTCCTGGCAGGGGTCGCGGCGCAGCGGCATGTAAAGATATCTCAGTACGTGACGATAGTGTCAGATGCGTGGGGCCCCTTCAGCCTGTTGCGAGAGGTGATGAGCGTGTCTGACACGGTACAGACGGCGCCGGATGTCGCGCACGAGCAGTTTCGGCAGTGTGTGGCCGAGTTCCACGACTCGCTGCGGATGCTCGCGGGTCTCGAGGAACGAATGCAGCAGCACCTGAATGCCATGCAGGAGCAGGGAGCGTCATCGGCGCGGATCATGACCGCCATCACGATGTTGGGCGCGGTGCGACAGGTGCTCCGGGCGGGGCCGCGCCTGGATGAGCGGAAGGTCCCGGGGCGTCAGGGCCCGAAGCGGTCACGAGCCGCGTAGCCGGCCGGGGCCGTCCGCTGGGTGCGCGGCGCTCTGCACAGGCCTGCGATGGGGTGATAGCAGTGCCCGAGGACTTCGGGCTGATCGTGGCAGAGGCCACCGAGCAGAACCCGCGCAACACCGAGGGGGACATCGTGGTGCTGGCGGATGGCCGGCTGCTGCTGGCCTGGTCGGACTTCTACGGCGGCCCGGCCGACAATGCCCCCGCCCGCATCTCTGCAAAGGTCTCCGGCGACGGCGGGAGGACCTGGGGCGAGCGTTACACGCTGCAGGAGAACGTCGGCGACGAGAACGTGATGTCGGTCAGCCTGCTGCGCCTCGACAGCGGCGAGATCCTCTTCGTCTACGGGGTCAAGAACTCCACCAGCGACCTGCAGTTCTACGGGCGCCTCTCGCGCGATGAGGCCACCACGTGGTCGGACCCGGTGCGCATCACCGACGGGCGCGGCTACCACATCATCATGAACGCGCGGCTTCTGCAGCTTCCCTCAGGCCTGCTGATGGCGCCCATCTGCTGGCGGGACGAGGTCTGGACCGAGGGCTCCTCCGGTGTCGCCAGCGCCTTCGTCTCCGACGACCGCGGGCGGAGCTGGATGCGCAGCGAAGCCAGCATCCCGCTGCCGAAGAGGGGCGCCATGGAGCCGGGCGTGGTGCGGCTGCGCGACGGAACGCGGCTGATGATCATCCGCACCCAGCTCGGGCAGATCTACCGCTCTTTGTCCTTCGATGAGGGCGCCACGTGGACGCCCGGGGAGCCAATGGGCGTGCGCGCGCCGGAGGCGCCGTCCACCATCGCGCGCATCCCCGCCACGAACGACCTGCTGCTGATCTGGAACGACACCTTCGCGCCCGGCACCGACCACGGCGGCATCCGCACCCCGCTGGTCTCGGCGGTCTCCGGTGACGAGGGCAGGACGTGGCGCCACCGGCGGGTGCTGGAGGATGCGCCCCACTGCGGCTTCGCCTACACCAGCGTGACCTTCCACCAGGGCCGCGCACTGCTGACCTACTGGGTCCGCCAGCGCTTCGCGGAGCCCCGGCTGATCCACCTGAAGCTGCGGAGCGTGACCATCGAGTGGTTCTACCACAGTCAGGCTGACGTGGCGCCGGCGTGAGGAATGCCATGCACAGAGCACATAGGCGACTCACCCTCGCCGTCGGGTTAATGCTGAGCACGGGAGCCGTGATGACCATGGCAGAGCAGCCGCGCGGGTACTCCATTCCGCTGATCGACCTCGATGGTGAGGAGCACCGACAGGTGGGGGTGGATCGGGAGCCGGGGCAGTACCTCGGGCACCCCACCACGGTGCTGCTCGAGGACAACCGGACCATGATCTGCGTCTACCCCAAGGGCCATGGCGGCGGGGCCATCGTCATGAAGCGCTCCACGGACGCCGGCCTCACCTGGAGCGAGCGCCTGCCCACCCCCGAGAACTGGGCGACCTCCAAGGAGGTGCCCACCATCTATCGGGTGGTGGACCCGGAGGGCGTGAGGCGACTGATCATGTTCTCGGGGCTCTACCCGATCCGCATGGCGGTGTCCGAGGACGATGGTGCGACCTGGACGCCCCTGGAGCCCATCGGCGACTACGGCGGCGTGGTGGCGATGGCCGACTGCATGCGCCTGAAGGATGGGCGCTACATGGCGGTCTTCCACGATGACGGCCGGTTCATCGACAATGCCGGCGAGCGGCAGTACCCCGCCATCGTGTATCGGGTCCTCAGCGAGGACGGCGGCCTCACGTGGGGCGAGCCGGAGCCGCTGGTGACCCACTCGGAGGCGAATCTGTGCGAGCCGGGGCTGGTCCGCTCGCCCGACGGCGAGACCATCGCCATGCTCCTGCGCGAGAACAGCCGGCAGTTCAACTCCTTCGTGTCCTTCAGCACGGACGAGGGCCAGACGTGGAGCGAACCGGTGGAGGTGCCCGGGGCGCTGACCGGTGACCGGCACCAGGCCGTCCACGCCCCCGACGGGCGGCTGTTCATCTCCTTCCGCGACACCACGCACGAGAGCCCCACGAAGGGCGACTGGGTGGGCTGGGTCGGGACCTGGGATGACATCGTGAACCTACGCGAGGGGCAGTACCGCGTGCGGCTGGCGGACAACACGAAGGGCGCGGACTGCGCCTACCCGGCGCTGGAGATGCTGCCCGATGGGACCATCGTGGCCA
>JAYENL010000229.1:0-22835 GCA_034722055.1 Armatimonadota bacterium | reverse complement strand
GGGACCTGGGATGACATCGTGAACCTACGCGAGGGGCAGTACCGCGTGCGGCTGGCGGACAACACGAAGGGCGCGGACTGCGCCTACCCGGCGCTGGAGATGCTGCCCGATGGGACCATCGTGGCCACCACCTACGGCCACTGGATCGAGGGCGAGGAGCCCTTCATCCTCAGTGTCCGATTCACCCTGGACGAGCTTGACGAGAAGGCTGCGGCTCTGGCCCAGTGAGCAGTCGCGTTGCTGGATGGCGAGGGCACTGTGCGGGCGAGGGCGCCCGCACCCCAGAAGGTACTCAGCAAGAGAAGCCGCCGCGTGCGGCGCGGCCCGTCCGCCTGCGTGCGCGGGCACCTGCGCTGGACGCAACATTCGTATGTACCCCTGAACTTGGGGCGCGGGCGCCCTCGCCCGTCTATTCCCACGGAATGCCACTACCGAGTGGAGGTATGACGTGAGCGGCGAGTTCCGCGCCGGGGACTGGGACAGCTACACGATGACCTACGGCGAGCCGTTCGCGGAGTTGGAGCCGCTTGCGGACGAGATCGCGGTGGTGGATGAGGCGCTGCAGGAGCTGGTGGCGGCCGGGGCGCTTCCGCACGCGGAGTACGACACCGAGCGCTTCCTGGCCCATCGAGCCGCCGTGCGCCAGCACTTCGAGGTGCCGTGGACGGCCATCACGCCCAGAATGGAGCGGCTCATCTGGGCCATCAACGCCATCCGGCGGCCGGCGCGGATGATCGCCGCCGGGGTCTTCTGCGGCTTCACCTTCATCTGCAACGCAGGGGCGGGAGCGGGGCCGGGCGCGGTCTATGAGGCGGAGGACCTGGTCGGCGTGGAGATCAAGCCTGATGAGGCCCAGCGGGCCGAGCGCAATGCCCGGGAGATCGACCGCACCGGTACCGCGCGTGCGGTGGCTGCCGATGCGGTGGAGTTTGCCGCCCAGTACCCGCACGCCATCGATCTGCTCTACCTCGACGCCGACGGTGACCGCGGACGGGGCAAGGGGATCTACCTGGAGATCCTGGAGGCGGCGCTCGACAGGCTCACGCCCGGGGCCGTCGTGCTGGCGCACAACTCCGTCAACTCCGCGGAGAGGCTGGCCGAGTACCTGACCTTCGTCCGCGATCCCGCACGGTTCACGGCCTCCGTGAACGTGATCCTCGATGGCGACGGGCTGGAGGTCAGCGCGCTGTAGGCCACGCCGCAGCCGTCGGCTGCCCTCGGACACGGGCGCACCTATTCGGCCGCCCCGCCATCGACCGCCTCCTCAGTCTCATCAAACCGCTAAGTCTCGCAACCGTATCTGACTGCAAACTCACGAAGCGGCTCAAAATCTGCACCCGTCAACTCCCGCCAGTAGATGATCTCTGTGAATAGCACCCGCAATGGAGCCAACACCCCGCCGCCGACAGCATCTCTGCGCCGGGGCGAGCTATCGTCAACCACCAGAGCGAACTCGGGAGTCGTTCCAGCGTTCGCGACATCTGAGATGTCCCAGGCCAGCATCTTCTTCTTTTCCAGCGCCCGCGTCCTGCGGGTCGCCGACAGGGTCTGAACTCCCACTATGTTCCCATGGATCCGATGCCCGAAGTCAAAGGCATGCGTTTCGATGGCGCCGCGGACTCGGATGTCGTCAGAGAACGGTAGGCTCATTCTCTCGATCTCGCGACCAACGCTCTCCCTGAACGAGGGCCGTCGCACCCGCCTTTCCGGTTGATCCCAGACTTCAGGCACAGACAGGGCGGCTTGTAGGACGCTCCTCGCCGCGTCGCATAGCTTTCCGAGAGGTGCAGAGGCGACGATGGTCTCTCCGACCACCTCGGCGCCCAGGCGCTCGGCAAGTCTCGCGACCCGCTCGGAGAGGTTCTCGTCGTCTTCCAGGGCGTGGTCGTACAGGTAGAAGTAATCGGCTATGTATCCCGCGTCGGTCACAGTGTATGACGAGGCTTCGGGTTGCCATTCCACCAGCAGCTCGATGGGCGTATAGTCTGCCCCCACGAAGGGCGTCTCAAGAGCCACCCATTCGTGTTCCACCCGAGGTACGAACAGCGAGCCGAATCCCCTAAGTGCATCGGCGGCGCAGCGCAGCGCATTCCGGTCAGATCGCATCGCTATCCCTCCCATAGCTCCTCCAGTCGGAACTGCACGGGATACCTGGTCTCGATGTTTGCGCTCTTGACCACATACTGAAGTGCGTGGTTCGCACCCGCCACGGGATCAGATAGATATTCGTCATCGCAATGCGCAACCCTTGTGTGTCCTTGTGCACATGCGGCGTCTCGCTGGGACCACAACTGAATGTGCGGACCAGGAACAGCGCCTGCTTGCGCGTCTTTGGTTGGCTTGCTGTCCAGCCCGAGGAGGCGTATTCCTTTGGGCTTCGCTGGGTAAACCAGCGATACTGAGTACCCACGGGTCGCGACAATGCCGATCAACCGTGTCAGGTCGCCAGCCCCGTCTTTGCAGTGCACGGGTACGTTGAATCGAAGGCGGGCACTCTTGCTGGAAGGGCCTTCGACGACCTCCCAGCGTATCCTCGACCGCACCAACTTCGGGGTCCAAAGGTAGTAGACCAGTTCTTCATCGGTAAGTTCAGTTCGGCGCTGCCACTCCGTCTTGTGTCCTGATCCCAGGTACCGCGTCAGCGTAGGATCCATTTTCTTCAGCACGTTCTCAGGATCCGGCGGCGTGTAGCCCATATCCGGTTCCCCCGTCTCACCTACTGTGTGCCGTTCACAGGTCGGCTTCCAGGCCATCCGCGCCTGTTGCCCAGGAAGCCCTCACACCAGAAGCAGGGCTGGTAGTCGCGGTCGGTGACCCACTCCAGCGCGGCGATCACCTTGTCCCTGATGTCCGGCTGGTGGATAGCCAGCTCCTCGCGGAAGTACTGCTCGTGGATGAGGAGCTCAATGAGCTCGCAGGTGTGCGGGCTCTGTTCCTGCTCATCGAGGATCCGAGGGACCTCGTCCAGCGAGTAGCTGTTGACGACCTCGTCGCAGGCCACGAAGGTCATCCCGGTGTCAGGATCGCGCCAGGCGTCGCGCTCCAGCAGGTGCTGCGTCTGTGCGCGGTCGAGGTGGTAGGAGGTCTTCGGCTCCCCTTCGGGAGTGAAGCCGGGGAGGGCGATGAGGTTGCGGATGCCGCGCGCGTACAGCTCCTCGACCGCCTCGCGGGTGGCCTCCGCCCAGTGCACCGTGGTGGTGTCGCCGGTCACCGCGGTGGTGGCGAAGCGGGCGATCTCGTCCTGCACCAGCTCCCAGTCGCGAGCCACGCGCCGGCCCGGCGCGTTGCGGTAGATATTCGCCGGCTGGTCCTGCAGGGCGTGGAAGCTCAGGTGCAGCCAGTGGGCGTTGGCGGCCCACTCCTCGCGCCACATGTCGTGCATCTCCGGGAGGATGAAGCCGGGGCACTGGTAGTAGATGTTGATGTGGATCTTGGCGCCGAAGCGCTCGTGCATGTCTCGCCAGAAGGCCAAATACCAGTGGTCGAACAGCGACGCCGGCGGCTCGCTGGCGAGGTCCCGCAGGAAGAGCACGTTGTCATCGACCGAGAAGCGGAAGCGCTTGTAGGAGTGCCGGTCATACAGCAGCGTGATGCTGTCGGAGCCGGACCGGGCGCTGGCGGTCACGGCGTTCTCCGGCGCTGTAAGCAGAACCTGGGCGGCGAAGCGCTCTCCGTCCCGATCGGCCGCCACGCCGTTGACGAGCACCTCCTCCCCCTCGGGCGCGATGCCCTCAACGTCGATCGCAAGCCCCTCATCAGTCTCACGCCCGTCGTGGCGGTTGAGGACATCGCCATCCCACGGCGAGGTAATTCGCACCGGCTGCTGCGGATACCGGGCCATCCGGACCAGCTCCCTGACGGTTACGTCCTGAGGTTGTCGATTGCGGGCGGGGGCGCCCGCAACCCACACATGCATTGGGGCGCGAGCGCCCCCGCCCGCGCGTTCCACCGATGCTTACAACTCAGACCCTCCGTGACCTGCGACTGGAACGCGCCCGGCCAGTTCCGCACGGTCTGACGGGCACCTCCCCCACCCGCGAGCCTGGCTGCGCCGCGTAGGGAGCGCGACGGGCGGTACGCGCGCGGGGGCCGGCTCGTGCGAGCCCGGCCCCACATGGTCTCAAACTCGATGGCGCTCAGTAGCGGCGGGTGAGCTGATCCGCCAACTGCTCCGCCTGTCCGGCCCACTCCGACCACGGCTGGGCCGGGACGGTCCACACCTCGCGGTCGCGGGTGATGACCAGGCGCTCACCATCCGGACTGAAGACCGGATAGCCGTCCGAGCGCGGGTCGGCGGTCACGGCCACCTGCCCGGAGCCATCCGCGTTCATCATGAAGATGTCGAAGTCGCCATTGCGGTTGGAGTGAAAGGCGATCTGGGAGCCGTCCGGCGACCAGGATGGCGCCTCATCGCGGAAGGGCGACGCCGCAGTCAGGCAGGTCCCGGGATCGTCCGCCGGCGTGCCCAGGTCCTTCACCCAGATGTCCGTATTCCCGTTGGCGTCAGACTGGTAGGCGATCTTGGTGCCGTCGGGAGAGACCACCGCCCAGTGCTCCTCGGCGGCGGTGGCGACGACGGGCGTGTTGCCCGAGCCATCGGTGCCCACGATGTGGATGTCGGCGTTCCCGTCGCCGCGCGTGGTGGTGAAGACGATCTGGTTTCCGTCGGGCGTGAAGCTGGGCTGGGTATCGGCGCCGTCGCCCGTGTCGCCGGTGACCTTTGTGATGCCGTCGCGATCGCCGCGATCGGCGGCGATGAGATGGATCGCGGGCGTCTCGCCGCGGCGCGTGGAGATGGCGAGCCGCTCCCCCGAGGGGCTGAAGGCCGGCTGCCGCCCGCCCTCATCGGTAAGGTCCTCGTCATTGTCCGAGGGCGTGAGCAGCACCAGGTTGCCGCCCCTGTCGTTCATGCGATAGACATAGAGCTGACCGTTGCCGCCGAAGGAGGCAAAGGCGATCAGACCCGTGGAGCTCCAGGATGTGCGCTCGGATACGTTCTGGAATACCGTGGCGGAGCTGTCGCCGCCACAGCCGGCCAGCACCGCCAGCAGCAACAGCGTGAGAAGCAGCGCGACGACGCGCGAGCGGTTTGTCATGTCGGCGATTCTCCCGTGGTGCCGGCAGAGGCCCGCACCGTGATCGATCCTGCGCGGAATGGGTCCGAGGACGGGCTGTTCTTTGGACACGAGATCAAGGGCGGTGTTTCTCCCGCCGCACGGATTATAGCGCTGCCCCTCGGAGAGGGTCAAGCCGCAGGGGAGAGTCTGGGCGCAAGCTCTGGCTGACAGTGGCTAGCGGCTGAGGGCATAGACCAGCAGGTTCGTCCCCATGCGCAGAGCCTGGCGGCGGACCTCCTCGGGGTCGTTGTGCACCTCGGGGCTCTCCCAGCCGTCCCCCAGGTCGGTGTTGTAGGAGTAGAACAGCACCACCCGGCCCTCGTGGATGATCCCGTAGCCGTGCGGCGGCCCGCCGTGATGCTCGTGGATCTTCGGCAGGCCCCTCGGGAACTCGAAGAGGCAGTGGTAGATGGGGTGCGAGAAGGGCAGCTCCACCAGCTCTCGGCCGGGGAAGAGCGCGCGGACCTCCTCGCGGAAGCTCTCGTCGAGGCCGTAGTTGTCATCCACGTGCAGGAAGCCGCCGCCGAGCAGGTACTCCCGCAGGTTCCGGCGCTGGGCATCGGTGAAGCGAATGCGCCCGTGGCCGGTGGCGTGCACAAGGGCGAAGGAGTGCAGCTCGGGAGCGCCCGGCTCCACCTCCACGGCGCGCCTGGGCAGGTCCAGGCTGGTGTGCTCCCGCGCGAACTCCAGCAGGTTGGGCAGCGACGAGGGGTTGGCGTACCAGTCACCGCCGCCCCCGTACTTGAGCCGCCCGATCAGCTCCTCGGCGTCGGCGGGCAGCGCCGCGAGGGCGACGGCGGCTATCAGACACAGCGCGCACGTTATCACGAGCCACGGCACTGAGCGGCGCATATCTATGGCCTCGCGTCAGGGTGGTCTGGTCGTGTCCTTCGACGGGCGGAGCGGCTGGATGTTCCCTACCCGATACCCCAGCGTCGGCGCAGCAGCCAGTCGAGCCCGCCGACGGCTATCACCAGCACGAAGTACCACCACGTGCGCGTGGGCCTGAGCGTCACCGAGCGGCGCTCGGTTGTGGGCTGCAGCGGCAGCAGGTCGGCCATCTCGCCGGCGCGGTCCATCGGCAGGTAGCGCCCGCCCGTCTCCCCGGCGATGGCCTCCAGGACCTCGGGACGCGCGGCGTGCGTCAGCTCGCCGATGGGCGCGATGACCTCGAACCGCCGCCGGTCCTCCCCCAGCATCTCCTCACCCCGGTAGGCCTCGGCGGCAAGGGCGTAGTCGCCCGGGTCGGCGGCCCGGAACGTGGCGCCGTAGATGCCCTCGACGTCCGCCGGCTCGGCGAGCAGTGTCTGCTCGCGGGCCGGGCCGGAGACCGTCAACTCCACCCGCGCATCGGTGATGGGCCGGAAGTCGCGGTCGCGCACGTGCGCCTCCGCCCGGATGAGGTCGCCGCTCTCGAAGCTGTCGCGGCCCAGCTCCAGCAGCACCTGTCTGTCGGCGCGGGGCGCCATCAGCCAGCCAATGATGCTCGTCCACAGCGCCTCCCACGCCGCCCGGCTGTGGTCGCCGGCACCGGGCGACTGCCGCCAGCGCCAGGTGTCGGCCACGGTCAGGGCCAGCGTCCGCCCCGCGCCATGGCGACCGGTGACCAGCACCGGTCCCAGCACGGTGCCGGCGGAGAGGCCCTCAAGCGCCACCTCAGCGCCCGGCCGCGCGCCGGCGGCGGCGTTCATGCCGTCCAGCAGCGGGAGGCGCTCCCAGCGCTCGATTCCCGTCTGGCGCAGCGCCCGCGCCATCTCGCCCTCGCCGGCGAGGCGCACGGCAACGGGATCGCCGAGCATCGAGCCTTCCATCCTGACCGGAACTGCGGGCGCCAGGGCGGTGCCATCCCATCCGCCCGCGCCGAAGGAGTCCTCGCCGCCCAGCATGGCCAGCGCACCACCCTCAGCGACGTAGTCCTCGAGCCGCGAGACGAAGCCGCCGCCCAGCGCCGCGGCCTCGATGTTGGAGACCACCACGGCGCGGAACCGGTTCAGCTCGCCGGCGGCCGAGAGGCCACCTGCCCGGCGCGGACGTTCGGCGTCAAGCCAGAACTCGGCGGGGCGCTGCTTGCGCAGCAGGATCACCGCCTCCAGGTCCTCCACCCGCGTGAGCAGCCGGCGCAGGAAGGCGTACTCCCGCCGCGGATGTCCCTCGATCACAAGCAGCCTCGCCTGGCGGGGCTCGACGCGCACCACCACGCTGCGCCGGTTGTTGGCCGCCGTCACCTCACTGGCGGCGGATGCTGCCTCCACCACGTACCGCTGGTACCCGGGCCGGCCGGCGGTGAGCTCGAACCTCGCCGGCCGCTCGACCTCGCCCGCCGCCAGCTCCTTCTCCGCCACGACCGCCTCGCCGGAGCGGAGGCGCACCAGCACCGGCTCGCCCGCCAGCCCCGCAGCGCGTGCCAGCACCCGCACCTCGAAGCGATCGCCCTCAGTGACCACGCGCGGCGCCACCAGGCCCGGGAGGCTGACATCGGGCACCGGCTGGGAGCTGCCCACGCCGATGCAGAACACCGGCACGCCGTAGGCGCCCAGGGCCGCCGCCACCCGTGCCGGCGGGCGCCACGTGGCGTCCGCTCCATCAGAGATCAGCAGGCAGGCTGCCGGACGACGGGCGCGGGGGGTGCGAAGCATGGCGCTGAGCGCCGCCTGCAGGTCGGTCTCATCCCGGCCTCGGGGCTCTTCCGGCAGCTCCGCCGCAGCCTGGGCATCGCCGCCAAGCAGGTAGCGCTCTGCGCGGGCAGACTCCAGGGCCGCGGCCAGCTCCCCCTCCAGCGCCCGCAGCGCGCGCTCGTAGCGGCTGGCGCCGTCCGGGGGCAGCTCCGTCATGCTGCGCGAGGCGTCCACGGCCACCAGCAGCAGCGGCGGTCGTGAGACGGCCACCTGGCGGCGGATCGCAGGATCGGCCACCACGGCCAGCAGCAGGCTCAGCAGGAGGACGCGCAGGCCGAGGAGAATGGAGACATGTGTCGGAGGGCGCCCTCGCAGGCGCATCCAGCACCACACGAGCGCGGCGCACGCGGCGACGACGCCCAGGGAGAGCAGGACCACACGGGGATCGAGATCGCTCATGAGGCTCCCGCCGATTATAACACAGGGCCGCTGAGGGCACAACGAGGGGCATCTCACCTTATTTTTTGCTCAAGCTATTGACTGCTACCCGCTCTTTTTGCTACAATTATGGCGCTATTCTCTGCTTAAGCTCAGTTGAAGGGTGGAAACGTGGGGATGCTCACTGCAGGAGTGGATATCGGCTCGCTGGCGGCAAAAGCGGCCGTACTGGATGCCGAATCATGGCAGATACTCGCCACAGCATGTCTGCCCAGCGGGTCCCGCCCCGCAGAATCCGGAGCGCGGGCGCTCCAGCAGGCGCTGGCCGCCGCCGATACTGACCTCGAAGGCGTGAAGGCAATCGTCTCCACCGGGTACGGGCGTGATGGGATCTCCCTGGTAGAGGCCAGCGTGACGGAGATCAGTTGCGGGGCGCGGGGCGCGCATCTGATCGATCCTGAGGTCCGCACCGTGCTCGACATCGGGGGCCAGGACAGCAAGGCAGTCTCCGTGGACGAGGACGGCTATCCGCTGGACTTCGCGCTCAATGACCGGTGTGCGGCGGGCACGGGGCGTTTTCTGGAGGTCATGGCGGGTGCCCTGGACACCGACCTTGAGGGCCTGGAACGCATGGCGCTGGCGGCGGAGCGCCCCGCACCGATCACGCGCACCTGCACGGTCTTCGCCGAGTCCGAGGTCGTGGGCCTGCTGGCCCGCGGCGTCGCGCCCGAGGCGGTGGCCGCGGGGCTCTGCCGGGCCGTTGCGGAGCGCAACGCTCAGCTCGTCCTGCAGGTGAGGGTGCGGCCTCGCGTGATGCTCATCGGGGGCGTGGGGATGAATGCGGCCATCGCCGAGGCGCTGGCCTCCTTCCTCGACGTGGGCCTGGTGGTGCCCGACGACCCGCAGACGGTTGTCGCCACCGGCGCGGCCCTGGTGGCGGCTGAGAGGATGGGAGCGCAGGCGGTCGCCGGCTAGGCAGGACGTCGGAGGTATGACAGTGAGGCGAGCTCGCCGGATCGCGGTCGTGATGGCGGCGCTGCTGGCGGCGTCGCTTGCGCACGCCCGCGGCGCGACGACCTCCTGTCCCCCGAAGGCCAGGCAGATGCTGGCGGACGCCCGGGTGCTGCTCAGCAACGGCGACGAGCGCGGGGCCCTCTCCAAGGTCCAGCAGGCCGTGGAGCTGGCCCCGGCGTGGCCGCCGCCGCATGCCGAGCTTGGCCTCCTGTATCAGCGGCAGGGGGACGAGGAGCGCGCCAGGCACCACTATACCCAGCACCAGCTTCTGGGGCTGATGGAGCCCGAAAGCGAGCCGGACGACCTCACCCGCCAGATCGCCGAGGGCGAGGCGCTGCTGATCTACCTGGCCAACGAGGAGCGGGCCGCGCGGCGTCTGAGGATGCTCCGGCCCGACCTCACCCTCACGGAGATGGCGCGCCAGCACAGTGAGGAGATGTGCGAGCTGGGCTACTTCAGCCACGCCTCTCCCATCCGCAGGAACTCCTCCCTGCAGCGCCGCTACCGCAATGCCTTCAACTGCCGGCCGAAGGCCATAGCCGAGAACGTCTCACGCATGCGCGGGACCCTGTGGTCCTTCATCCCCGAGAACCTGATCGACAGCCACGATCGTCTGATGGCCAGCGCCGGACACTCCCAGAACATCCTCTGGGAGCGCGTGGACTCCATCGGCGTGGGCATCGCCGTCAACGACCGTGGCGACTTCTGGATCACGGAGGACTTCGCCCTCCTCGAGCAGTGACACTGGAACACCGCCCCTCCGCCCTTCGTTAACCTCACCAGGTCATACCGCATGCGAACCCTTCCCTGGAGGCCACCGTGCCCGAGGACGGCACCGATCTGCGCCCGGCGCTGGGCACCCGAGTGCTTGGCGTTAGACTCGTGCAATACGAGGCGCTCGATTCCACCAACCTGGAGGCGCTGCGGCTGGCGGAGGCCGGGGCCGAGGCGGGGACGGTCGTCACGGCGCAGACGCAGATCCGGGGCCGAGGGCGCCTTGGGCGACGATGGCTCGATCTGCCCGGCCGCTGCCTGCTGATGACGGTCCTGGTGGAGCCGCCGGATGAGCACCCCGGCCGACTCACCGCGGCAGCGGCACTGGCCGTGGCGGAGGCAATCGAGACCCTGGGCGGGGCGCCGCAGCTCAAGTGGCCGAACGACGTCCTTGTCGGCGGGCGTAAGCTCGCAGGGGTCCTCGGAGAGGGCTCGCGCGCGGGGCTCATGGCGGTGGGCATCGGTGTTAACGTCAACGGCTCGCCGGAAGACCTCCCCCGGGAGCTTCAGCAGCGCGCCACCTTTCTCTCGCATGAGCTCGCACGCCCCCTCGACCGTGATGCGCTGCGGGACGAGATCCTGCAGAGGCTCGACGAGAGCTATGACGCGTTGAAGAGGGGCGAGGGTCGCGCGATGATGCAGCGAATTACACCGTATGACTGCCTGCGGGGCAGGCGCGTGGAGCTGCTCGTGGACGGAGTGCGCCTTCGGGGTGAGGCCACCGGATGGCGTCGCGACGGCTCCATGGAGATACGCGACGCCGAGGGCCACAGCCACGTCGTGCGCGGAGGCGAGGTCACGCTGCTGTGAGACGAATGCGCGGGGCGCTTATCGCGGCCGCCTTCGCCGCCATCACGGCGGCTGCGCTCGCGCACGCCTCGGTCGGCCAGGACCTGCTGGCCGGATGTGAGGCCCTCTACCGCGGGCACTGGGAGGATGCCGGGACGCACTTCGAGCGCGCATCGGCGGCGGATTCCTCCTGCCCCGAGGCGCTGGTGGGGACGGCGGCGGCGCTTCTGCAGCTCGGGCGCGAGGACGAGGCCGCCGGGGTCCTCGAGCGCGCCCGAGTGCTGGACCCGGGGATGCCCGCGGCCCACGCCGGGGCGGGCGCCTGCCTCTTCCTCAACGGAGACGCCTACGAGGCCATGATCGCCTACCGGCGCGCGCTGGGGCTGGCGCAGTCGCGCCGCGCCCAGCTTCGCGCCAGCGCGGCCTGGCTGGCCTGCCGACTGGGGCTGTACGAGAGCGCGCTGACGGAGGCTCGGCCAGCCGTTGCGGAGGCCCCCGGCGATCCGCTTGCCAGCCATGTGCTCGGCGCGGCGCTGCTGGGCCTGGGCAGAGCGGAGGAGGCCGTGCAGGCCCTGGGCCGCCCGCCGGCGGTGCGCCATGAGCCGGTATCAGGAGTGCTGGCGGTGCCGTCGGCGCTGATGTCCCCGGGCGCGAAGTACTGGGCGGATCACGGCCTGGAGGATCGCCAGCGGCTCGCCGAGGCACCGGAGCACATGCTCGCGGCCGCCGAGGGCGCCGACGAGACCGGCACCGCGGAGGGCCGTCCGCTCACCCAGCCGCCCACGGAGGGTCCGCTGGTCATCTCGCGCCCGTCAGCGGGCAGCATTGTGTCCGAGCGCATCGAGGTGGCGGTTGACACCGATGGCACGCTGGCCATCAGCCACATCGCGGTGCTGCTCGACGACCGCTTCATGGCCATCAGCAACGTGCAGCCCTTCCGGGCGCACATCGACACCCGCCAGGCGCCCGATGGGGTCCGGGAGCTGCGGGTGGACGCCTACTCCGAGGAGGGTCAGGTGGTGGCGTCGGCGGCCATCCCGGTGCGGGTGGCCAACGGCTCCATGACGCTGGCACCGGAGGAGCGGGCGGCGCGGAGGACGGCTCGGGAGGAGCTGGCTGCGCTGCTGTCGCTGCGGGCCACGCCGCTGACAAACGAGCAGCTCCTGGGCCGGGCGCTGCAGGCCGCGGGCCGTCACGCCGAGGCCATCGCGTCATACGAGTACGTCTTCGGCCACGATCCGCTCCTGCCGGGCATCCGCGCGGACCTGCTGTTAGGCTACCGGGACCTGGGGCTGGGTGTGCTCGCGGGCGCACGCGAGATCCACCTGCTGGCTGAGCCCGGGCCGGTGGCTCTGACCTTCGACGACGGCCCCCACCCGGTGATGACGCCCAAGATCCTCGACATGCTGGACCGCTACGGCTACCGCGCCACGTTCTTTGTGGTCGGCAAGCAGGCCGCGATGTATCCGGGGCTGGTGCGGGAGATCGCCGAGCGCGGCCACGAGCTGGGCAGCCACTCGCACACGCACTGCAACCTGTGCACGCTGGACCGGCTGGGCGTGGAGCAGGAGCTGGTGCGCAGCCGGGCGGCCGTCCGGCAGGCCTGCGGCGAGATGGTGACGCTCTTCCGCCCGCCCGGTGGGCACTACGACGGCACCGTCCGGCGCGCTGCGGCGGCCACCGGCTTCACCACCGTCTTCTGGAACGAGAACATCGGCGACTACTCCGGTGTCAGCGGCCCGGAGATCGCCGCCTCCATGGACCGCACGCTCGCAGACGGAGGTATCGTCCTCCTGCATAACGGCTATGACGAGACCGAGGTGGCGCTCCCCCACCTCCTGGAGCGCCTCCAGGCTCGCAGCGCCCACTGCAGCACCATCTCAGCGTTGGCCGGGTGAGTGCAACCGGCAATCGCCCGCGGGTGCTGCCGACGCTGCGGATTCGTGCCCCGACCCCACAGCGCAGTTGTCTCTCGCAGCGTTTCCGGCTATCATTGCGGGTCGAGATGGCTGCCATCATCCCGCGAGGTCGCGCAATCCACTTCCCCCTGGCGATAGCGCTCATCGCCGGGGTTATCTGTGCGTGCCCGGTGGCACGCGGGCAGCAGGCCGACCGCCCGGACCTGCTCGGCGGGCGCCTGCCGGTGCTCGACCCGAATGCCCAGGGGCTGCCCGACAGCTCCCTGGTGGACTTCCGCCATCTGCTCGACGGCCCGTGCGGAACGCGGGGCTTCCTCTTCACAGGCCGCGACGGCAACTTCTACTTCGAGGACGGTACCCGCGGCCGCTTCTGGGGCATCAACGTGGCGAAGGAGTCCGTGTTCCAACCCCCGGAGCGCATCGACGCGGCAGTCGAGGCCATCGCCCGCGCCGGCTTCAACCTGGTTCGCCTCCACCACATCGACGGAGTGACGGGACTGCTGCCCCCCGAGCGCGCCGGCACCGAGGATCCCATCGATCCTCAGAAGCTCGCCGCCATCGACCACTGGATCGCCGAGTGCGGCAGGCGGGGCATCTACGTCTACCTCGACCTGCTGGACTTCCGGACCTTCCACGAGCGCGAGGGCGTGCCGGCCGCGAGTCAGCTCGGCCGCGGCGCGAAGCCCTACGCGGTCTTCAACGAGCGCCTCATCGAGCTGCAGATGGACTACGCGCGGGCGCTGCTGGTGGATCACGTCAACCCCGAGACCGAGCTGTCCTACGCGAATGACCCCACGGTCTGCATGGTGGAGCTGTGCGACGAGAACGGCCTCTTCCTGGCCCAGCGGCGGAGACAAATGCTGGTCTCTCCGTACCGCGAGGAGCTGCAGCGACGCTGGAACTTCTGGCTGCGCACCCGCTACGAGGACACCGAGGGGCTGCGGCTGGCGTGGACCGACTGGCAGGGCCGCTGCGCGCTGCTGGAGGGTGAGTCGGTGGAGGAGGGGACCGTCACACTCCACGGGGCAGCGGCCAAGCCCGGACAGCTTGCGACCAGCATCGGCACGGGCACGCACAGCGCGGGGCGCGTCAACGACCTCTCGCTGTTCCTCGCCTCGGTGCACCGGGAGTACTTCACGCAGATGCGCGACTTCCTGCGCGACCGGGGTCTGCGGGTGCCCATCACCGCCGTCACGGACTTCGAGTGCATACCGGACCTCCGCTCAGTCCACGAGAGCCTGAACTTCATCGGCACGAGCTACTACTACGATCACCCCCGGCTCACGGACAATCAGTGGCGCCTGCCCATGTACTTCATCAATCACACGCCGCTGGGCGACCCCACGGAGAGCTTCGCGCCGAAGGTAACGCGCAGCGCCTTCAGCGACCGACCGCTCGTCGTGCGGGAGTGGGGAGTCTGCTGGCCGAACAAGTTCCGAGCGGCCGGGATGGTGGAGGCCATCGCCTACGCCGCGCTGCAGGACGTTGACGCCATGATCTTGTTCACCTATGACGTTCGGTCCCAGGCGCGGCGGCTGAGCTTCTTTGACGTCAGCCGCGACCCCACGCGATGGGGGCTGGCGGCGCTGGGCGCGCAGGCCTTCCTGCGACGGGAGATCGGGGAGGCGAAACGGCAGCTCGAGGTCGGCTACTCGCGGGTTGACAGCTTCTTCCGCAACGGCGAGCGCACGCTGGCGGAGCTATCTCGAGCCGCGCACGTGGCGGGCGTGCGCGGGCGCTTCTTCGATGACGTCTTCGAGGACGAGACCGACCTCATCGTGGCCTCGGGGCTCAGCAGCGGCGCCGCCTACCTCGGGACGCGCGCGGTCATCAGCGCCGAGCAGCGCGCCGAGGACCTCCTCAACCGCCGCCACCAGGCCACGCTGGCCGAGAAGAGCGGCTATGACCTTCCCACGGCTGGCGCCGCCCGCGTGGCCTTCGAGTGGGGTGGCACCCTCTTCGACCCCGGAGCCCGCAGCGTTCGCGCCACGCATCCGGGCTTCAGCCTCCAGGCCGTGGAGGCCGCGCAGCACCTGAGGCCCATCGGCGTCGGCGGGCGGGGCCTGGCGACCTTCGGCGTCCGCGACATGCGCCGCGCCACCTGGGTCTACCACGCGCTGGAGCCGCAGGACAAGCTGCGGGCGGCGCTGGATGCGCTGGGACAGCTCTACGATGAGCGCATCTCCCACGACTACGTGGAGACCTCGCGCTTCGTCTCCGACACCCGGCAGATCGTCCGCAACGAAGAGGCCGAGCTGCTGGCGGTCAACACGCCCACCTTCCAGGCCATCGCCGGCGCCCTGGAGAACGCCTCGCTGGCCACCGGGCGAATGTCGGT
Organism: Armatimonadota bacterium; assembly: GCA_034722055.1. Lineage (GTDB taxonomy): Bacteria > Armatimonadota > Zipacnadia > Zipacnadales > UBA5352 > JAYENL01. The sequence continues at coordinate 7,831 of JAYENL010000229.1, read as the reverse complement.
ACGCACCGACACGCCCATCGGCGCGGTCTGCTGGCTGAGTCTCGACGGCCGCGGCCCGGAGGAGTCGGAGCGCTGGGTGCTGAAGATGGTCACGATCGCGCTCAACACCGGCGAGGAGAAGTCGCTGCACGTGGGCGAGCGTGAGCGCGCCATATTCTCACTGGAGGTGGCCGGCGAGGCGCCGGTCACCACGATGGGTGAGGCGGGCGCGGGCGAGACCGCGGTGAGCATGAACGGCCGTCAGTTCCTGCGCGTGGGACTGCTCAACGGCTCCTGGGAGCTGGCGCGCGATGGCGATCGCTACTACTTCTGGTGCGATACGCCGGGGGCGACGCTCAGGCTCCCCGAGCCCGACCTGAGCGCCACGGCCTTCATCGACCGGGAGCAGACCCAGGCCGTGGCGTACGATGGGGCGCTGAGCTGGCCGGCGGGCGCGCGGCTGGTGGCGCTGCGCTGAGTGCGGCGGATGGGAGGCCGATGATGGATCGCTTCGACTGCGTTTCGCCGCTGGACTTCCGCTACTACGTCCCCAATGACAGGCTCCGCGCGCTGGTGGACGACTACGTCACCGAGCGGGCGCGGGTGCGCTCGGAGGCCATGGTGGAGGCGGCGGTGGTGCGGGTGCTGGCGCGCATGGGCATCTGCTCGGAGGAGATCGCCGACGAGGTGGCTCAGGCCGCCGAGGCCGTCACCCCTGAGGAGGTGGCCGAGGAGGAGGCCCGCATCCACCACAACATCCGGGCGCTGGTCAACTGCATGAAGCGGCACGTCAGCGACCAGGCCAAGCCCTACATCCACTTCACGCTCACCAGCTTCGACGTCATCGACACCGCGACCGCCTGGCGCTTCAAGAACGCCGCCCACGAGGGCGTCATCCCGGCGCTCGAGGAGCTGGAGCGCGTCCTCATCGAGCTGGCACGGCGAGAGGCAGAGACGCTGCAGATCGGCCGCACCCACGGCCAGCATGGGGAGCCGATCACCTTCGGCTTCGCCATCGCGGAGTACGTCAGCCGGCTGGGCGGCCGCATCGAGGCCATCCGCGACGCCGCCGACGACCTCCGCGGCAAGATCTCCGGAGCCGTGGGGGCCTACAACGCCTCGGCGCTGATGATCGACGACCCGGAGCAGTTCGAGCGCCAGGTGCTGGCGGAGCTGGGCCTGGAGCCGTCGCCGATCTCGACGCAGATCGTGGAGGCGGAGTTCGTAACGGACTTCATGCACGCCCTGGTCTCGTGCTTCGGGGTGCTGGCGAACCTCGCCGACGACATGCGCAACTTGCAGCGGACCGAGATCGACGAGGTGGCCGAGCAGTTCGAGGCCCAGCAGGTGGGCTCCTCGACTATGCCGCACAAGCGCAATCCGTGGAACTTCGAGCACGTCAAGTCCATGTGGAAGCAGTTCATGCCGCGCATGATCACCGTCTACGCCGATCAGATCTCCGAGCACCAGCGGGACCTGTCCAACTCCGCCTCGCAGCGCTTCCTGCCCGAGATCATCGTCGGCCTGCTCGACGGCGCCACGCGCCTGACGAAGTTCATGGGGCGCCTGGTCACCGACCGGGAGAGAATGCGTGAGAACCTGGCGATGACCGAGGGCATGATCGGCGCGGAGCCGGCCTACATCCTGCTCGCCGCCCACGGGCACCCGGACGCGCACGAGGTGGTCCGCCGGCTCACGCTCCAGGCGCAGGAGACGGGCCGGCCCTTCGGCGAGCTGCTGCAGGAGAGCGAGGAGCTGGCGGAGTACTGGGAGCAGCTCACCGACCGCCAGCGCCAGATCATCCTCGACCCGTCGCAGTACACGGGCATCGCCGCCCGGAAGACACGGACGATCTGCGACATGTGGGAGGACCGGCTGGGGCTGTAACGGCAGCCGCAAGCTGCAAGCACCAAGCAACGGCGCCCATCGCCGCACCTGTCCGTGCCACGGGCGCTCCTGCCCGTGTGCCGTTCGCAGCGCAACGACGCCCGGACAGGAGTGTCCGGGCCACGGAGCAACACCGGCTGCCGTTGCCGTGAGCTTGTGGCTTGGGGCTTGTAGCTTGCAGCTTGAGTGTCCGTCCCACGGACGGCAACGTTTGCCGGCCATCAGGAGGGGCGGGCTTCCCTGCCCGCCCGGCTCTGGCGTTGACTCCATCCTTCGCGTAGGTCGGGCTTCCAGCCCGACAACGGTACACGACGCCCGGACAGGAGTGTCCGGGCCACGGAGCAACACCGGCTGCCGTTGCCGTGAGCTTGGGGCTTGGGGCTTGTAGCTTGCAGCTTGAGCGTCCGGGCCACGGGACGAAAGCGCACATCCGGTCGCGTCACCGCCAGATCGCGGGAGGGCCCGATCATGCACCTGATGGGACTGGACGTCGGCAGCACGGGCGTGAAGGCGGTCGTCTTCACGCCCGAGGGCGAGATCGTGGGCAGCGCCTACCGGGAGTACCCGGAGGTCTACCCCAAGCCGGGCTGGATCGAGCTGCGCCCCGATGACGTCTGGGAGGCCACGCGCACCGTAATCGCCGAGGCAGGAAGCGAGGCCGGCGGCGTGCGGTCGCTGACCATCTCGGCGCTGGGCGAGGCCTTCACCCCGATCTCCGAGGATGGACAGTTCCTCCACAACACCATCGTCTCGCCCGACACCCGCGCCACCACCCAGGCGCAGAGCTGGCACGGGACACTCGGCGCCCAGGAGGTCTTCGAGATCACCGGGATGCCCCTGCATCCCAGCTTCACGCTCAACAAGCTCATGTGGATGCGCGACGAGATGCCCCACGTGCACCAGCGGACCTGGAAGTACCTGCTCTGGCCGGAGACCATCCACCTCAAGCTCGGGCTGACGCCGCGCATCGACCACTCGCTGGCCGGGCGCACCATGGCCTTCGACGTGCGCAGGCACGAGTGGTCCGCCGTGATGCTGGAGATGGCGCGCATCCCTGAGGAGATGCTGGCCCAGCCCATCGCCCCGGGCGAGGTGGTCGGCGAGCTGTCGGCCGACGCCGCGGCCGAGGTGGGGCTGGAGCCGGGCTGCCTGGTGGTGGCCGGCGGCCACGATCAGCCGATGAACGCCCTCGGCGCGGGCGTCGTCCGCGAGGGCATGTGCGTGGACGGCATGGGCACGGTGGAGTGCATCACGGTGGCCTTCGATGAGCCCGTGCTGACCGAGGAGATGCGCACCCACAACTACGGCTGCTACCCGCACGTGGTGCCAGGCATGTACGCCACCATCGCCTACAACTACTCCGCCGGCTCGATCCTCCGCTGGTGGCGGGACCTGTTCGGCGACGCTGCGCGGCGTGAGGCCCAGGAGCGCGGCGTGGACGTCTATGACATCATCCTCGACGACCTGCCACAGGCCCCCAGCGGCCTGCTGTGGGTCCCCTACTTCGCGGGCTCGGGAACGCCCTACCTGGACCCGCAGGCCAAGGGCGCCATCATCGGCCTGACGCTGGACACCGACCGGAAGCGGCTGGTCAAGGCCCTCATCGAGGGAACCTGCTACGAGCTGGACCTCAACGTGCAGGCGCTGGACGAGGCCGGTGTCGCCATCGATCGCCTGCGAGCCACCGGCGGCGGCTCCCGCAGCGACGTCTGGCTGCAGCTCAAGGCCGACATCACCGGCAGGCCGGTGGTGCGGCTGAATGTTAGCGAGTCCGGCTGCCAGGCCGGCGCGATCCTCGGCGGCGTCGCGCTGGGCGTGTGGGCGGACGTCACCGAGGCGACCCAGGCGCTGGTGGCCGAGGGCCAGGTCTTCGAGCCGCGCCCCGACGCTCAGGAGCAGTACGCGCCTCTGCGAGAGGTCTACGCCGACACGTGGCCGGCCGTGCGTGAGATTGCGCACCGACTCTGAGCCCCACCGAGGGGTGTTCGCAGCCATGGCGGAGCGCACGATTCTGCTGACCGGCGCGGCGGGCCGGATCGGCCGCGCCGTCGTCCAAGGCCTCAGCGACGAGCCCGGCCTCTACCTGACGGACATCATCCCGGGCGAGGAGGCACAGGCGCGGCTCGGCGACATCTGCGGCGAGCGCTATCACCAGGCGAACCTGGCCAGCCGCGAGGAGGTTGGCCGCCTGTTCGCCTCCCTTCTGCCCATCGATGCCATCGTGCACCTCGCGGCCTCCTGGCGCGACAGCGACGACATCCTGCGGAACATGATCCGGGCCACGACGGTGCTCATGGAGGTCGCCATCGAGCAGGGCCTCTCCCGCTACGTCTACGCCAGCTCCAGCGCCGTGACTGAGTTCCATGAGTTGGCGCGGCCCGAGGCCGGCCATCCGGCCTATTGGGAGCGGAGCAGCCCACCGACAATCGATGAGAGCACCGATCTGCGCGCCCCGAACCTCTACGGCGTCGCCAAGATCTGGACGGAGTACCACGCCCGCTTCCTGCACGATGTCCACGGCATCCGGACCATCGGCCTGCGCATTGGTAACTTCACGACCCGCGAGGGGTTCGACGACCTGGGCGAGTGTCCCAGGAGAAGGGCGCTGCTCGACTGCGACGCGGTGCAGCTCGTCCGCCTGGCCCTGGACACCGAGGCCGTGGAGTGCGAGGTCTTCAACGCCATCTCCTGGCCGCCGGAAACGCCCGGCGTCTGGCTCGATGTCTCCAAGGCTCAGGAGATGCTGGGCTACCGGCCCAGCCTGGGAAGGGACCATGGCCAGCGATAGCTCAGAGAAGGTAAGTGTTCCCGCCGCCACGCGGTACTTCGCGCCCAGCGGCACGTTCCTGATCACCTGTGGCACTGGTGAGGCGGCCAACGTCATGACGGCGTCGGCCGTGAGCATCGCCTGCATCGATCCCCCGATGCTGGGCGTGGCCATAGGGCACAGCCGCCACTCCCACGGGCTGCTGGTGCAGTGCGGCGAGTTCGTGGTCAACGTCCCCGATGTCGCGCTGCTGGAGGCGGTGCGGATCTGCGGCAGCCGCTCCGGGCGCGATACCGACAAGTTCGCCCTCAGCGGCCTTCATGCGGAGCCGAGCCTGCAGGTGGCGGTCCCGTCGATCCGGGAGTGCCCTCTCAACATCGAATGCGTCGTCGAGGACTCACTCGACTTGGGGAGTCATCAGTGGTTTGCGGGACGCATAGTCGCGGTCAGAGCAGACCGGGAGCTCCTGGACGAAAACGGGACAGTTGCAGCCGAGCGGTTGGACCCCATCCTGACGGTATTCCAGGAGTACTGGACGGCGGGACGCTTCCTGGAGGCGCACTGAGACGCCGGCGGAGGCTACACGTCCTCCCGAACTGCCTGCGAGAGCAGCACACAAGGAGCTCATGCCATGTCCAAGCTCGCGTTCACATACGCGCTGATCTGCGTGCTGGCCTGGGGGCTGAGCCCCGTCTTCGACAAGTTCCTCTCCCAGGAGCTGTCCCCGTGGGCCATCGTGCTCATGCGCACCTTTGTGGGACTGATCATCATCACCGCCTACGCGATCGGCACAGGGGCGGTGGGCGAGCTGCGGCAGGTCTGGGACAACACCGTCCCCTGGTGGATGCTCGTGGGCGCGGTGATCATGAGCGCCCTGCTCGGCAGCCTCATCGGCCAGGTGGCCTACTACTATGCCATGGCGGGCGCCGACGCCTCGCGAGTGGTGCCCATCACCTCCACCTACCCGCTGGTGGCGGCGGTCGCGACCATCATCGTCTATCGCGAGCCGCTCACGCCCCACAAGATAGCGGGTGCGGTGCTGATCGTGGCCGGCGTGATCCTGGTCTCGGGCGTTCTGAACCGGCAAGCACCATAGGGGGCACCGCGAATTCGAGACACGACCGACTGGCCCATCCGCATTGTCGCCGGGCACCTCCAGGTGCCCGTGCTCGTCACGGAGGAGACATGGCAGGGGCACGTCGTCCAGCGCCACCCAGCGGTCGCTCCTTTCCTGGAGCTCGTGGTGGCGACAGTCGAGCAACCGCAGATTATCACCCGTGACATCCGGCACCCGCAGCGGGTATACTTCTTCAGGGATTGGTCGGAGGTCGCTGAGTTCCCGAGCCGGTGGCTGCAGGCTGTCGTTCTGATCCCAGGAAGGGGGGCGGAGGGCAGATTGCTCAGCGCCTGGCCCGCGCGTCGTATCCGCGGAGGCGAAATCGTGTGGATCGGTCCGATGAGGCTTTGAATTGGGACTACGACGAGGGCGCCGACATCCTCTATCTCAGCTTCGGCGAGCCACAGCCTGCGTACGGCGATCACCTCGACGATGACATCGTGCTTCAGTATTCGCTCGAGAATGACGAGATCGTCGGCCTCACCGTGCTTGGCTTCCAGGAGATGGGCGGAGTGGATGCACTCATCGAGCGCCTTGAGAAGCTGGTCTCCGGCCTGCACATCCCTCTGATCACCGCGCATGCGGATGAGCTGCGCGAGAGAGCGGCTGTGTGAAGGGCATTTGCCAGCCGACGCCCGGAGCTTTCGCCAGCGGTGGGTCAGGGGCCCCTGCCGGCCGTCCCCATGCCTATGACCCCCAGAGAGCGCGTGCGCGCCGCGTTCAGCGGCGAAGAGACGGATCGAGTCCCCATCTACTGCGCCGGGATGCACGGGCGCATCGCCTCCCACGTGCTCGGCCGCGAGGCCTACGTGGGCTTCGGCATCCAGCGCTGGCGGGAGTCCCTGGCGCTGTGGCGCGGTGAGGACGCCCACGCCGAGTTCATCGAGCGCACGCACCACGATGTCATGGAGGTCAACGAGGTCCTGGACTTCGACCTCGTCTTTGTGGGACACGGCCGCTACCCGGTCAGACCCACCCGCATCATCGACGAGCGCACCTTCCTCTACGGGGATGAGGACGAGCGTTGGTGGGTGATGCGCTACGATCCCGACACCGAGCTGTTCCAGCGCGTGGACGGCTCGCCCGTGCCGGAGCCGACCATGGAGGACCTGGAGCGGGCCGTAGAGTCCGCCGAGCGCAGTGCGGAGGAGTATCAGCCCACCGCTGACGACTTCCCGGCCCAGCAGTACGCCCTGGAGTACTTCGGCGACGAGCGGGAGATCTTCGGCGCGGGCATCATGGTGGCCGTCCCCCGCGAGCGCGCCTGGCTGGAGGCCATGCTGCTGCGGCCGGAGGTGGTGCGGCGCTATACCATGGCGCAGGCGAAGCGGGCCACCAGGAACGCCGCCGTGATGGGCGAGATGGGCCTGTGGGTCATCTTCGGCGGCGGCGACTTCGCCGGCAAGAACGGCCCCCTCTACAGCCCGCAGAGCTTCCGGGAGTGCATGACGCCGGCGGTGCGCGAGGTCTCCCGCGGCTGCCACCGGGCCGGGGTGCTGCACATGTTCGCCAGCGACGGCGATCTGTGGCCGGTCGCCGACGAGCTGTTCGGCAACTGCGGCGTGGACGGCTACCACGAGATCGACCGCCGGGCGGGGATGGACCTGGAGAGGCTGCGCGATCGCTTCCCGCACCTGCGGCTGATGGGCGGCATCGCCTGCGAGACCCTGCACCTGGGCACGCCCGACGAGGTCCGCGAGGAGTGCCTGTCGGCACTGGAGGTGGCGAGGCGCCGGGGCCGAATCATGGTCGGCGTCTCGAACACCGTGGTGGCGCCCACGCCCTTCGAGAACTTCGACGCCATGGTCGAGACGTTGCATAGGCATCGCTGAGCGGCGCTCAGCGATGCAGCTACAAGCCGCAAGCCGCAAGCTGCAAGCAAACGACCTACGGCAACGACGGCGTACTGCTGGTAACGGCAGCTACAAGCTACGAGCGACAGGCTACGAGCTTACGGCCGCGAAGGGCAGATACAGGCAGAGAACATCAGACAACGGCAGAGACGGCCGGCGGCGTCGCTGCGCCTGCCACCTGTCGCGTAGGTCGGGCTTCCAGCCCGACAACAACCGGGCGGGGGCGTA
>JAYENL010000228.1:0-26584 GCA_034722055.1 Armatimonadota bacterium | reverse complement strand
GTGGCGGCGTAGAGCCACAATTGGTCATCGGGCGACCGCACCAGCCTGTGGTCGGGGCGCCGGAACTCGGCGACCTCGACCGGCGCATCGCCGCTGAGTCGCGCCCCGTCGATGAACCGCCTGGCCCGCACGTCGAAGCACAGCAGGTTGGCGCCCTGCAGGATCACCAGGTAGCGCCGGGTGCGATCGAGGGCATGGTCGTGATAGGGGCCGCCGGCCTCCACAGGGGGCAGGCTCAGGCCGAGGATGCTGCGCGGGGCCTCCGCCGAGGCGCACTCGTAGACGAACAGCTTCGGATCGCGATTCTCCGGCACCAGCGCGGGCTCGAGGGTGAAGGCGTAGCCCTCGTCGAGCCCGCTGCCGCCCAGGAACAGCTCCTGCGCCGGCGCCCCGTCGGGCCGGTGGACGATGCGACTGCGCAGGTTCATCGTCCAGTAGCAGCGGCTCATGAAGCTGAGCTTCTCCAGCGTGGTGGGATTCTCCGGACGGAAGGACATCAGGCCGCCGGAGTATGCGGTGCCCCCGCGCTGGGCCGTGTGCGTGCCGGTCAGGAAGATGCGACCGTCCAGGCCGTGCCGCAGATATCGGTAGCGCTTGATCCCGCCCTCGCCCGCCTCGTCGAGTCTGCGCGTCTCCAGGCCCCGGGACAGGTTCTCCATGCGACAGCGATCTGGCGGCAGGTCCGGCGCGCCATGGACGAGGCGAGTCAGGCCCGTGTATCCGCCGATGTACAGGAAGCGGCTGTCGCCGCTACGCCACGACACGTGCCCGTAGGGTCCGAGGCCCACCGCCAGCGGTAGCTCAAGCGCCTCAGTTCCGACGTCGCGCTTGAGATAGCGCTTCGTGACCACCCCATCGTCGGCGGAGCTGAGGTCGAAGGTCGCCAGGTAGTATCCGTATTCGGCCACGCCGAGAACCGTGTTCGGCTCGCCGGGGATGGCGACCGCCATGTAGGCGGGGGCCAGCGAGGGGCCGCTCATCGCCTCCAGCAGCGTCGCGTATCGCTCCGGCTGCTGCCGCATCCGCGCAACGGGGTCGTAGTTGACCGCAATCTCGCCCTGGAGCTGCTCGCCGGTATCCCTGTGGAGGATCCTGTCCAGGTTCGAGCGGCTGACGCGGATCGTGCCGTAGCTCCACCAGTCGGCGAGGCCGCTGGCCTCAGTCGGCAGGCCCTGCGGGTCCGCGCGCGGCACGCTCTCGACCCGGCCGAACCACACCGTCCTGCCCTCGTCATCGACCTCCAGCTTCCACGGCCCTCCCCACTCCCGTCGGTAGGCGGTGATGTACAGCCCATCCTCCCGCGGCCACAGCCGGCCGAGCTTGCGGGTGCGATCGGCCGGGTCGGTCCAGCCCTCGAAGAGGACGCGCTCGCAGCCCGGCCACGAGCCCGCGTGAAAGCAGATGCCGTCGGTGAAGGCCGCCGCATCGTCCCACCCCTCCACGGGCATGGACAGCAGGCCCGCGAACACGAAGCTGGTGCGGTCCTGGCCCTGATACACGGCGGTGATGATGGGTGCGTAGAACAGGCGCCCGCTCCGTATGGCGATGATCTTGTAGCCCTCCCAACGCAGGGACAGCTCGCCCTGCTTGTGCTCGTCGGGCAGATCGTCAAGGGAGGGCAAGAACCGGGCGATGTGCTCATCCACGTCGATGGGCGGTGTCTCGAAGCGGCTGGTCCGGGGATCGAAGCGCACCACACCGGAGGGGACGTGCGCGTAGTAGATACGGCCCTGGTCATCGACATCGACGGTGCCCACAAGCTGCCCCAGGCCGCCGCTGCCGCTGCCGAGAATCGGCTGTCCGGAGGCCGGGTCGGGAGGCCAGGTCATCTCAGAGGTGTGCACCTCGATCGCATCCGGCGGCAGGTTCACCGTCTCGTCGCCATCACCGGCCAGCCATCGTTCGTTGACTGGCACCTCCACGAGGTAGTGCGCCACGCTCGACGGCTCGCCGGTGTCCGGGTTGAAGAGCTGCGACTTGGTGGGGACATACAGGCTCCGCCGCTGAGGCTCATCAGGGTGCCGCGTCTGCAGCGAGATGGCGCAGTTGTTGTGCGCCGAGATCAGCGGGTAGTTGATCTCGGACCGGATCTGCGCGGTGATATCCTCGACCCGCAGCCGCCGCTGCGCGGTCTCCAGAGGCAGCTCCCGCAGGCTGGCGACGTCGGGAAGGTCGATCTCGGTCGGCCCCGAAGGCGCCTGTCCGGGCTCGATGGCGGAGTGCCGCCCGCTGAGCGGCACGCGTGTGTGAGGCTCGGTCGGGGCCTGCAGCTCAATCCTCCCCGACAGCAGCTCCTCGCCGCCGGCGAGGATACGAACCTGCGCGTCACGGTAGCGCCGTCCGGGCCGCTTGCGCATCACGATGGCGGGCGGCTGAGACGGAGCCGAGAGATCGACGGCATGGCGGTCCTCGCCACCATCGTGTCGCAGCGCGATCTCGGCGGTGAGCCCATCAGCCCCGGCACGCAGCAGGTCCAGGTCGCTGACGTAGATGACGACCTCGTCGGGGTAGTTGACGGCATCCAGGGCAGGGGGCCCCGGGTGCAGGTCTGCCGGCGGCTGTGCAGCCCCTGGCGCACTGAGCAGCAGACCGGACAGCAGCATGGCGGCGGTCGGCGGGGTCAGCTTGATTCCCCCTGGTCGCAACACGATTCGGATCAGCCTCCTGTCCGCGCGGCCGCGCTGGAGCGCTGGTAGATTGGTCGGCCCGTCGCAGCGCACCTTCAGTGGCGCGTGAGCGGCGCGTTCTCGAACGCGCCGCTCAGGTTCCACCCCGGCCCACTGGCCGGGCCTTCGGCCCGGACGCGGGCGGGGGCGCCCGCGCCCCAATCTGTTGTTTCCTTCCTGGGCCGGGGTGGAACCTTCGGCCGGTTCGCTGCGCTCAGCGGCCTCACCGAGCGCTGCGCGCGCCGCGGCCCCTCCACCGAGCACGGCGCGCATGTTCAACACAACCGAGCGGTCGAGCGCCCCCCTCGTCACCGTAGGCGGAGTTGAGCAAGTTAGCGCTAAATGTCGAAGTAGAGGCGCTTGCCGGCGCGGAAGCTGAAGGGCTTGCCGACCGAGAAGGCCACCACCAGGGCGGCGATGGTCGCCGTCATGTAGCCGAAGGAGATGCCCAGGAAGCAGGGGATGGCCCGCCGATGGGCCTGGGCGCCGCCGTAGCGCAGGACCAGCTTCTGCGCCGTCCAGGTGATGAGGAAGGAGGTCCAGAAGGTGCCGCCGTAGGTGCTGGCCACCACGTATCCCCAGGGGGTGAAGGGGAAGTTGACATACCGCGCCCGCAGCCAGGCGAGAAGCAGGACCAGCCCCCCGCCACCGAAGCGGAACAGGTTGGGCAGGACCTGGAAGCCCTCGTTGGAGTGTACCGCCGCCAGCATCTTCGCGTAGTTGCCTCGCGCCCAGCGGACCTCGTAGTACCCGTCACCCTCCGCCCCGGCCGCGGAGAGGGCGCCGATGTCGTAGAAGGTGTCCAGGCACGTGGCGTAGGCGATCATCAGGCCCAGGAGCACGGAGCCGAGGCTGACCCACAGCATCGACCACCGGGAGATGCCGCTCTCCTTGGCCAGCTCCAGGTTCTCCACGTGGTAGGCGCCTGTGGGCTGGAACATGCCCTTGGTCATCCAGCCGAAGATGGAGAAGCCGGTCAGGGTGCTGAGGCCAGGCTCGGAGCTGAAGTGCCGGGTGCCTGCGAGGTCGAGGATGAAGTCGCGCTCCTCGAAGGTGAAGGGCACCGCCCAGTAGCTGGGAAGGCCGGTCTCGGCCCGGATGCGGGCGTACACGAGGGCCTCGGAGAAGAGCATGGAGGTGAAGGTGGCTGCCATCCACCACGGTACGCCCGCGATGCGCACGAACCAGATGGATGCCAGCAGCCCGGCGATGGCACCGGCCAGCCGCAGGCGCAGATGCGGCTCGGAGGAGCGCGCCACCCTCGAGAAGGCCCGGCGATTGGACCACAGCAGCCACAGGGCCAGCGCGATGACCCCGCCCATGGCCTGCTGCAGCTCCAGACCGGTGTGCCATCCCGGCCGCCGGAAGCCGTACTGGACGAAGACAACCCACGCCAGCATCTGGGCGAGGTAGCTGGCCCAGATGGTGAAGAGGTTGTCGGTGCTCATCAGGTAGCCGAAGCCGATCAGGTGCGGGTGGGGGCGCATGTAGATGCGGCGCAGCTCGTTCCACGGCACGCCGGTGAGTGCCTGGAAGGGGCGGAAGGTGACCTTCCAGTTCGGGAAGTTCGGCCAGATGGGGCTGACAACGACGGGGAGGGCGTACCAGAAGCCGATGGCGAAGCCCAGCCACATGAGCCTGTTGCCCAGGAAGGTCCGGCGGGCCTCGGCGCTGCCTACCGACAGCTCCAGGGGCAGGTACAGCAGCGGGAAGCGCAGATGCTCCTGCTCCGCCCACCGGCGGCGGAAGAGCTCCAGCAGGCAGAAGATGCCGGCCAGGATCACCACCAGGAAGGCCGTCCAGGTGCCGAGCGGGCGGGCCCAGACCGTCCAGGGAACGGCCCCGGCCCTGGAGGACTCGAAGAAGGCGGTCACCGCACTCTCATCCTGCGGGACGTAGGGCCCAGGGAGGTGCTCGCCGACCTCCTCGAGGTTCTGGTAGTAGCGCGGGACGGTGATGAACGCCATGAGGTTGCGGGTGAAGAAGCGCCCGGACATCACCACGGTGAGGACGAGCACCGCGTAGACGGTCAGCAGCTCAGCCCTGGAGAGCTGCCAGCCCGGGCGGAGGCGGCGCAGCAGGGGATTGAGCGCCGAGAGCGCCAGCAGGCACATCACCGCCGGCACCGGCGGGACGCTGCTCTCGATCTCCCCGGCGTTGTAGACCAGCGCCACCTGCTGGACGACCAGGCCCATGAGGACGGCCAGCACCACGGCAATGACCACCGCGCGGGCGGTGGGCAGCGCCGCGTGGGTCCTGGGTTCGCCCCGACGGGCCTGCACTGCTCGCTCATCCATCGGTGGCCGGTCCCAGCGTGCCGCGTCGTGGAGCCTCGGGACTGGCCGGCGGTTCGCCGCCGGCCCTGCGCCCACCTCGCTCAGCGCGTGACCCGCAGGCCGTAGATGCGCCCGTCGTCACAGGTGGCGACGATCTCGGCGGTCGCCGCATCGCCATCCAGCTCGCAGACCCGAACCTGGCGCACCCAGGCGCCGGCCTGGTACCAGGCCACCACCTCACCCTCGGCGTCGATGGCCTTCACGGTGCCATCCTCGCAGGCGCAGACAATCTCCGGACGCTCGTCGCCGGTCACGTCGGCGACCTGGATGTCGCGGGCGACATCCCGGAGGTTCGTCTGCCACAGCGGCTGACCGTCGGCGTCGAAGAGGTAGAGCAGGAAGTTCTTGGACGCCACCACGGCCTCCAGCCGCCCGTCGCCGGTGAGGTCGGCGATCTCCACGGAGGTGATGTCGCTGCCCGCGTTGTAGTCGGGCAGGTCCCGGCCCTTCCACTCCTGGAACCAGATCATGCCCGCGCGGTCGCCGGTGACCATCTCGCCGGCGCCGTTGCCGTCCAGGTCCGCGGCGGCCACGTCGGTGGGGCCGGCGTGCCCGGAGCCGGCGCCGTTGCCGAGGATCTCGCCGCCGGCCGAGTAGATGGTGGTCGCTGTGTAGCTGTTGCCCATGATGAGCTCCTGCCTGCCATCGCCGTCCAGATCATGGGCGGTACCGCAGGTGGGGGTGTGCGCCCACAGCACCTCATCCCACAGCAGGTCCCCGCCATGGTCGTAGACGTAAGTCCGCCAGTTCGCCGAGCCGACGATGATCTCGTCATCGCCATCGAGGTCCAGGTCGCTGTCGAAGACCACGGTCAGTCGCCCCTGGAAGGGCTCCACGCCGCGGTAGCCGGGGCGGGCGTAGGTCCTGGGCGGCGGCAGCAGCGTCCAGCTCTCGGCCCCGGCCTCGGTCACGGAGTAGAGCGTCTTGTCATCGCAGCCCGCGACGATCTGCGTTCCGCCATCGTCGGCGCCGGCCACCGTGAGGTCGTTGATGACGTCGCCGACGCGGTACTTCCAGAGCCCGCTCCCGTCCGGCCCGATGGCGTGCACTGCCCGGTCGCTACCGCCCGCGAAGGCCTCGTGCCGTCCATCGCCGTCGATGTCCGCGACCTCCAGCGCGTTCATGTGGAACCCGCTCTCGATGATATCCTCCTGCCGGCCCTTGCCGTTGAGCTGAATCGAATCCAGGTAGACGTTGTGCTGGTCGCTCCACGGAATAGCCTCGATGCGCACGTAGCGCCCTGTGACGGGCTGCTCGGGCTCGATGGCGTAGGTCATCTTCGCATTCTGCAGCGGCTCGGCGATCTCCATGGTGCCCGCGAGGTCCGCATCGCTGAGCTCCTGATCATTGCCGACCCATGCCGTGAGTCGGCTGACGCCGCACCCGCCGTTGAAGGTCCGAAGCTGCCGCGAGTGCACCACGATCTGTGTCAGCTCCCGCGGCTCCAGCAGGTCCAGGTCCAGGATGAGCGTCTCGCCGTCGGGGAACATGACGTTCCCGCCCGGCTCCAGGAGGTCGGGCGGCTCCCCCACCGGATACCCCGCCTCATCCGGCGTGAAGTGCCGCGCGTTGACCGTCACCGTGGCGCCGGTCACGTCCGTGAAGTCGCGGTAGACGTCGAAGTCGGAGTACTCCCAGAGTCTCTCGATCCCCTCCGCCATGCCCGGCTCGGGGCGTTCCTCGGCCTCCGCCGCTGTCGCCAGCTCCTCAAAGTGCGTCTGCAGATCGGTGGCGATGCGCACCCGGACGCGGCGGTCGATACCGTGCAGCAGCAGGTCGTGACGCCCCGCGCCCAGCGACTCCCGCTCCTCGCCCAGGCGGGCCTGGAAGGTCACCGTGGTCGGCTCGTGGGCGACGACTGCGGCCTCGCCGCTCTGCAGATCGATACGCAGGTCCACCGGCGCGTCGGCCTCCAGCAGAGGCCCCTCGATGCGAACGGTCTCCGCACCGGCCGCCGCAAGGGTCTCGCTATCGTAGTAGAAGGCGTCGGCGTCGATGATCAGGCCGCCGACCGCCGCCGAGTGCCCCACGCCGGCCAGCGCCATCTCTCCGCCATCGTCGATGATGTACTGCCCCGAGTCGCCGATCTGCACCATGTCCACCATCCGGGCGTCGGGCGCCGCCGGCGTGGCGTAGAAGAGGTTGGCGAAGTGACACCTGTCATCGGGCTGCATCGGCCTGCCGGCGGCCTCGATCAGCCGCCGGGCCTCATTCATGGCGAAGGGCTTGGCGTTGAGTGAGGTGCCGGCGGACTGCTTCTGCGACAGAGAGGCGTCCGAGGCGGCGATGAGCGTCATCTGCGCCTCGCCCTTGCGGGCCGTCCAGTGGCGGCCGCGGAGGCTGCCATCACCGAGGGTGCGGTAGATGCACTGGAAGTCGTAGCTGCCGGGCTCCTCTGCCTGCAGCTCGTCGATCACCAGGAAGTAGCGCCCCCTGGGCCAGATGACGCAGCGGTCCCAGCGCACGCCGTTGTAGCCGCTCAGCCGGGACTCGAAGATGCCCACGGTGGCGAAGTTGGCGTTCGCCGTCACCTCGGCCAGCTCGGGAACCCGCCCCGCCCAACCGTCCTTGAGCACGATGATGCTGTTGTGCTCGCTGAGCGATGGAATCATGTAGCCGTCATCGTAGAGGAAGATCTCGCCCTCGTCCTGGAAGCGCACGATGGCGTTGGCATCCGGGTGGGAGTGGAAGCCGTAGCCGAAGCCGCTGAGGCAGAGGTACTCCCGGCTCTCGCGGAAGCCGGCGCGGAAGGAGGCCTTGTCGAAGCAGTCCTCGCGCGGGAACCGCCTTACGTCCTCGTAGCCGTCGCGCTCGTAGATCCACTCGGCGAGGGGGGCGACGCTCACGCCGAGCAGGTCATCGGGGCGCTGGCGCTCCAGGACCTCCGGAGGCACCCAGAAGCGCGTCCTCTGCCCGCCATGATGATCCCACCACCAGAGGTAGCGACCATCCTGATACAGCCAGGCGGCGAGGGGCAGAGCGTTGACCAGGTACTTGCCGCCGAGGCCGCTGGCGTCGCCGAAGCCCGACACGCGGCCGGTGTTATCGGTGATCAGCATGTCGTAGTCGGCCATGCGCCGCAGGTGGTCCTGGTCGATGTAGCGCTCATCCGGGCGGTGCAGCGCCCACTTGTAGTTGCCGGTGAGCGTGATGTCGCCGTAACCGGGGCAGTCCTCGTTGACCTTCCAGTTGGTCATATTCGGCTCGTAGTAGGTGTCGAGGTTCTCCAGCAGCCGCTGGCCGATCTCGAGGTTGGGGTAGTAGCGGGAGAAGTACATGCCCGCAAAGGCCGCGCCGGTGGCGTTCCAGTTGTTGCCGTGCGGCATCTCGGAGGGCTGCACGTCAGTGTTGGCGTAGCGGAGGCGATGGGCGAAGCGGTAGAAGAGATTGGTCAGCTCCTCGCGCTCCTTATCGGTGAATGCCGGGCCCTCCTCGATGCGGTCGAACTGGTGGAAGATGTAGCGGCAGGTGCGGACGTCATCGGCTGCGCCCTCCGCCGCGTGCAGCTCATCGAGCTTGCGCATGGCGGCGAGGAAGAGGCGGGCGTACTCCGGCTTGCCGCTGCGGAAGTAGCTGTCGGCATGCCCCGCCGCCAGCCCGCCCATGGTCCGCGACGAGGTCTCCTGCTGGATGCGCTGCTCCTCGGCGGCCACGGCCTGGGCGTCGAGGCTCTCAGGCAGATCGTCGCCGCTGACCTCGATGATGGGCCCCAGCACGCCGTCCGGATGCTCCGCGACGATCTCCGTGAAGCGCCCCACGGCCCTCTCCAGCCCGGCCGGGTGGGCCGAGCCGATGAAGATGACGTTCGTGCCCGCCAGCCACGGGTTGTGCACGGTGCGGATCACGTAGCTGTCCTCGCCCTCCGGCCAGGAGTAGTCGCACAGGACGTACTCGGTCCGGTAGAGGCGCTCCGTGAGCTCATTGAAGCAGAAGATGCCGAGCGCGATGACGTTCCTGGACAGCAGCGTCATCTCGTGAATGCCCGCCGCCGGGACGATGGCAGGCTCCGCGCCGCACTGGCGGTTGACAGCGGCCGCGATCTGCTCCGCCAGGCGCTGGTAGGGCTGGCCGTCAGGCACCGCGATAGCGCACTTTGGCCTGCCCTCCAGGACGAGCTGAGTCTGCAGGTGCATGGGCTTGATCTGGTCGATGCGCCCGATCTCTTGGGCTGATGTGGCCGCGCCGGTCATCAGCACGCAGACCGCAATCATGTTCACCAATTGAGTGGCCCTGGACATCTCTTTCACTCCCTGTTCCATCCGCGAAGTGCCCCGAGCCAGCGGGGACCGTTGTGCTTCTGCGCCGCGGGACGGCGAATCCCCTTCGGCAGCATGCGGGCCGACTTCGCGCGCCTGGTTGCGGCGCGCTCAGGCGGCCCCTCCATTGCAGGCTCACGTGCGTTCTCATGGCACGGCACCGGAGAGGTACCCGTGCCAGTCAGTATGACGCCGATGCGCCTGTCGCCGCCCCCAAGGGGCCGTCCTGAGGAGCGGTTGCGCGAGCAACCACCCCGAAGCCGGCCCCGTGTTGTCCGGAGCGGCGGCGTCTTCAGACCCGCCGGCCGTTCAACGCGCGGTCCGACTTCGCGCGCCTGGTTGCGGCGCCGCTCAGGTTCCACCCGGGCCCGCACGTCAAGTACTGCAGGCGCCCTCGCCTGCACGCCGTTTACGTCAGGCGCACGCCGACCTGCGCGGATAATGCAGCCTACGGGACGCTGGGGAGGAGCCGCTTGGGAAGCTGCTCCGGCTCCACCTCGGGCACGTACCGCAGCAGGTAGCGGGTCTCCCAGCTCTCACCGGCCGGCAGGACGACGTGCGGGTACATCCACTCGCAGGACAGCTCCATCCCCGTGTCCGGCTGCCGCCAGCTATAGAACTGCGCTGGTGACGGGTGCTCCACCTGGCACAGGACTGCCTCGCCCGTGGCGGGGCTGTACTGCGCGATCCAGTCGCCGGTGGTCACCCCGTTGCGGGCCTTCCTCTCCCAGTTCTCATTGCCCGGCGTGGTGGGCTCATCCGGCCTCGTCCAGACGGCCGACTCATCGGTGGGGGCGCGGGCCACGCCCTCCCCCGTCTGCATGTAGATCTCCGGCCGCTGCTCCTCCACGGCGGCAGGCTCCTCCCGCCCCACCTGGAACATGTGATGCGCCCAGTAGCAGAAGCCGACCTCCGGCGCCGGTCCCTGGTTCTCGATGTCCACCGCCACCTCCACGTCGGTCCCCCGCTCGGGGATCGCGATGGTCTTGGTGAGCACCAGGCCGCTGAGGGCCGGATTCGACTTGACCTGCCGGAGTCGCACGTAGGCCTTACCGCCGTGGATCTTGGTGTAGAGGACCTCATAGGCTGCGCGCTCGTCGCCGGACCACTGGGCGTCAGGCGGGCTCCAGAACAGGTCCATGGCCGCGCCGGCCTGGGGCTGGGTCATCCTCACAGGCCGCCGCGCGCCCTCCCGCACCAGCCAGTTGCGGATGACGCCGCCCGAGTGGGGGTTGAGCCACACCTGCTGGTCGGCGCTCTCGAGCAGGATCAGCGGGTCGGCGGCTCCCGGCGCCACGTCGTACCGGATGGTGAGGCCGCCGCGCTGTGCCAGCAGCGCGCCCTCGGTGTCCGGCTCACGGCAGTCCGCATACGCGGCCTCGATGTCCGCGATCACCTGGCGGCCCAGCTCCGCCACGTCCGCCTCCTCGGCCGGCCGGATGTCCAGGAGCGTGACGCCGTACTGCGCCGGCGTCACCATGGTCAGACCCGCCGCGAGCTGCTCGGCGGTGAAGCTCAGCGCGTCCGCCTCCGGCACCACCAGCGCCTCCTCGCTGACGTTGACGCAGGCGTAATCGCCTGCCGGCAGCCCGGCCACGCGCAGCCGGTAGTAGACCTCCAGTCCCTGATCGAGGTTGATGATCCCGATCAGCCGCCGGTCGCCGTGCGCGAAGGCCCGGTTCAGCGCCACCTGGTAGAAGTCGGGGACGGGAAACACCCGGCGCTGCTCGCCGCTGACGAGGGTGAACCGGCGCTTGGGCATGGGCTCGATCTCGACGCCGGCCGGGTCGGGGCCGCCGTCCATGAGGACATCCTCGACCTCGGCCACCTCCCGGTTGGCCCGCGCCAGCCAGGTGAGCTGCAGTGAGCTGAACTCGTTCTGCCAGAAGCCGTAGCCCTCGGCACCGCCCAGCAGCGCGGCCCAGATCATGGCCCGCAGCACCTCCCCGGGGTCGCCGCCAGGATAGTAGAACTCCCGGCCCTGGCCCAGGAACAGCGGCATCAGCGGGACGGTGATGCGGGGCACGATGGCCCGGCAGCGCTCGAAGGCCATCCTCACCTGACCGATGCCATGGCTGTACCACATGGGCTGAAGGATGTCGAACCCCTCGTGCATGCGTCCGGTGGGGAAGGGGAAGATGCAGTAGACCATGCGGCCCAGATCATCCTCGCCCAGCTCGATCATATCGGACATCAGCTCGCCGTCTGTGGTCGTGTACGGCGCTCCGGGCAGCCAGGTGACCAGGCAGTCAGGGTTGGCCTCGTGGGCCGCCTCCGTCAGATAGGCGGCCAGGCGCAGGTACTGGTCGGCGCGGAAGTCGCCCCACCGTGTGCGGTGCCGCTCCCAGATGATCTGCGGCGTCAGCTCCCCGGCGTTGAGGTCAAACATCTCGGCGAAGGCACGGATGCCGGCCTCGCTGAAGCCGGTGTCGAAGACCGGCTGCCATTCGATGTCCTCGGCCAGCACGTAGCCCCTGGCCGCAAGCGACGCCGCCACCCGCCGAGATCGAGCCCACGGCTCGCCATCGCGGTCGAGCACGTACTGCGGGTCCTGCCTCTCCACGATCTCGCCGTGCCTGTCACGGGTGTACTCCTCGGGGCCCGACGGCGCCATGTCGGGCCATCCCGAGATGCCCCCGTGATTGAGCTGCAGGCGGATCCCCATGTCCCCGCAGCCCGCCTCCGCCAGCGCCTCGGGCGTGCTCTCCCACGCGCCGAGCAGGTTGATGCCCGTCCGCTGCACCAGCTCCAGGCCCAGCGGCAGAGCTGGCGGCTCCATGTTCAGCGCCGGGCAGGTGTACATGGTGGAGGTGATGCGCTCCGGCGGTCGGACGTCCGGCAGCTCCGGCAGCAGCTCGATGGGCCGCGACTGCTCCGGCTCCGGGCCGTCGGGGGTGACGAAGTGCCACGCGAAGACGCCGGGGTCCTGGCGATCCGCGTCGGTCGGCCGCGGAACCCAGTGGGCCCAGAACTTGGCCCAGCCCCCGGAGACGCCCTGCACTGGCGGGAAGGTGTAGCGCCTGTAGGGCCGCCCGTCGCGGGTCATCTCCTCCACCGCCGGCCTGTCCATCGGCCTGGAGTAGCGGAAGGTGTTCGAGATCAGCTCCAGGTAGGTCGGCAGCTCCACGACGGCGTGAATGCCCTCGGGCGGCTCCTCGGCGTCCTCGGGCATCGGGTAGCCGAGGCACTCGGCGTTCGGGAGGCCCTCGATCATGTGGGCCACGCCCTCGTCCACGATGGGCCACACCTTCGATCTCGCTTCCTGCGACCACGCGGGCGCGAGACAGACGGCCACCGCAAGCCCTGCCAGCGTCACGCGCTTCACTGCTCTTCGCCTCCCGGCTCGAGTCTCACGACGCTGAGATTGTCGATCGATCCCACAAGGTGGTCATGCTCGGCGAAGTAGCCCTCCCTGCGGCGGGCGCTCCAGTAGGGCCGGTCGCCCAGGTACATGGCGTTGCTGCTGTCGTAGTTCCAGGGCACGCTGGGATCGATGGCGAAGTCCTGGATGGCGCCATCCACGACCAGCACCGAGCCCTCGGGGCCGTAGAGCAGGCGGGCCGAGTGCCACTCGCCGAAGCTCAGGGGATCGGTGAACAGCGGGATGCGGCCGCGGCGGGTCGTGATCGTGGCATGGAGCACGCCGTCGGGGGTGACCGCGCACAGCATCGCCATGTTGCCGGCCGTCCCCACCTGCAGCACCGTCCAGGGCCGCTCCCGCCCCGGGTCGGCGATCACGGTGAAGTCGAAGGCGAGCCCTCCGCGCAGCGCCACATACGGGCCGTAGTAGACGTAGACCTCGCGCTCATCGGAGGCAGGGAAGACCGCCGCGCGGTCATCCTGCCGGCCGGACCGGCCGGGACCGAAGCCCACGGGCCCATGGATCTGCCGCTCGGCGTCCTGGTCGAAGCCGTCATCGACGTAGCGGCCGGTCTCCCCCATGGCCTCAAAGCGGGCCAGCAGCTCCCGGGCCTCGGCGTCATCGTCCATATCCGCAGCCGCCAGCGTACCCGCCAGGAGTAGGGCCGCTCCCGCCATCCGTCCCCAGCTCATGGTCTCCTCCTCCAACAGCGCACTGCCCATCCGTTCCGCATTCGCGGAGCTGTCACCTGCCCGGTTACTTGTGCAGGGAGCGGGGGCGCGCTCTGCCCGAAGGCTGGCGCAGGATCGAGTTCCCGGTCGGCGACGTGAGCGCGAGCATGGCGGCAGCGTGGCGTCGGCACGAGGGGAGAGCCGCGGCGGAGACTCGGAGGATAAACGGCGGCCGCTCGGAAAGGACCATCGCTGAGGTATCTCGCCATCGAGAAGCTTGGCTGACCGTCAACCTTCGCACGTCGGAAAGAGGCAGCACAACCGGGGTGTCAGGAGAATGCATCCTCTCGCTGAGCGGCACTTCGCCACAGTGCTGCAATCATACGAGCTTGCAGGCCCCAACGAGGGCTGCAAGTACTACCCGTGCCACTCGATTGTGGAGGACTGCACGTGGTGCTACTGCCCGTTCTATCCCTGTGAAGATGAATCGCTGGGGGAGTACGTGATCAGTAAGAGAACCGGGAAGCAGGTGTGGTCGTGCAAGAGGTGCACCTGGATTCACAGGAAGCGTGTCGCCGAGCAGGTGCTCGAGACGCTGAGAGGTCTGGGCGTGCGCAGCCCGGAGGACATAGAGCGGCTGCACGAGAGGCTCCTCAGAATCAAGGAGAGAGAATGGCCCCCCGAAGCAAGGTAGAGATTAGCGGCCAGTGGGCCCCGTACTACGATCGGCTGATGGATGTGCTCTTCCTGGGCAGGTATCCGCGCTTCATGGCCCAGGTCGCAGCCAGAATGCAGGTCAAGCCCGGAGATGAGATCCTGGACCTGGGCTCGGGGACGGGTCGTAACGCAGCTCTAATGGGGGAGAGGACCGGCTCGGGCGGTCGCGTCGTTGGGGTGGATATCAGCGAGCGGATGCTGCACCGCGCCCGCCGGCGATGCGACGGTCTGCCTCAGATACGTTTCGTGAAGCGGCGGATCGAAGAGCCCCTGCCCTTCGCCGAGGAGTTCGACGCGGTGTTCATATCCTTCACCCTCCACGGCTTCGAGGACCGCGACAAGCGCCGCATCATCGCCAATGCGCGGCAGGCCCTCCGACCGACCGGCAGCCTGTGGATCCTGGACTACAACGAGTTCGATCTGGGGAAGATGCCCTGGCCCTTCCGGTGGCTCTTCAGGCGCCTGGAGTGCGAGTTGGCGACCGAGTTCCTGACGCTGGACCTCAGGCAGATGCTCACCGCCGGCGGGTTCGGGCGCTTCACCTCGCACGAGTTCGTGTACGGCTATGTCCGATTGCTCGGCGCGCGCCTCCTCTGAGTCGCAGTGCTCCCGCACGTCCCCTCCGCCGGCTCGCTGAGCGGCTACGGCCGTCTGGGCTGCCGACCTACTGGCCAGCGACCTGCAGCGGCGCGAGCATGCCGCTGTTGTCTCCGATGAGCACGCTGCCATCGAGGCGCTGGAACCGCCAGTGGTTGCGGTAGGAGGGCGCGGCCGGGGACTCGGGCGCATGCACGCCGGTGAACTCGCCGGCGAGCGACAGGCGGTAGATGTTGCCGTCGGCGCACTGCGCCAGCAGGCCGTCGCTGGCCGTCGTCACCGCCAGCACCTCGTTCGGGAGCAGCGTGGCCCACTGGAGGTCGCCGGCAAGGTCGAAGGCGCACAGCCATGCGGACACCGAGCCGGCCAGCACCTCTCTCGTGCCATCGCCATCGAGGTCCACGGCGGCAACGGTGGTCGCCCTGTCGGCGAGCGGGTGCCTCCACCTCCGCTCCCCCGTGACCGCGTCGTGCAGCGCCAGCTCGTCGAATGCGCCGCCGCGCCCGACGATGGCCATGGGCGTGCCGGCCTCGTCCATCTGCACCACCTCGCAGGCCTGCACGAGCGTGGAATCCCAGGACCCGCGGCCGGTGTCGAGGGCGTTCTTGCTGATGATCTCGCCGGCGGCGTCCAGGCGCCACGTATGGCTGCCACAGGCGCTGGTGGTGGCGTTCACGAGAAGGTGCGTGGAGCCGTCAGGGGCAGGGGCGGTGATGATGTGGTTCGGGAGGCCCCAGAAGAACTCGCGCATCCACAGTCGCTCCCCGTCGGCGGAGAGCGCCTCCACGAAGCCCCCGCCGGTGCCGCAGATGACCTCAACCGCGCCATCGCCGTCGAGGTCCGTGGGGAGGATCTCCAGCACCGGCGCTCGGAAGCCCATCATCCACCACGGCGCGGCCTGGTAGCGCTCCTCGGACACATGGCACTTGTGCGTCCACAGCACCGTCTGACCGTCGGCGGTGATGGCGTGCACGTGCTCGTCCTCGGAGCCGACGAGCACCGCCGGCTGCCCCGCCAGCGTGGCGTGTGCGAGCGCCCGCACAGGGCCGTCCGTTGCATACTCCCAGAGCGTCTCGCCGCTGTCGTCGAGGCAGACGGCGCGCCCGTCCTTCATGCCGACGAGGATCTCGTCGCGGCCGCTCGCGTCCACGTCGCCCACATGGTAGCAGAGATAGGAGCCGGGATCGCCGACCCTGCGGCTCCAGGCCACCGGTAGCTCGGGCAGGTCCGCGGGGACTGCGGCGGGAGGCTCCGGCCGCGGGGAGGCCGCATCCTGCCGGATGGCGGCGAGAAGCTCGGTGAAGGGATCGTCGCCCTCAAGCGTGGCGTCGAAGCTGTGTATCCCGGGCTCGCAGTGATGGGCCTCGCCGCCGATGGTGACGGTCAGATCCTCGGTGGTCTCTACAGTCACCCGGCCCGGCTGTGGCTGGAGCTCCATATTGCACGGAGCGGAGGCGCTGATGGCGATGGCGCTGCAGCGAAGCGAAGTCCCCTGCACGAGGGCGAGTGAGTCCGGTGACAGGCAGAATGCGGCCCCGCGGATCGCGACACCCCCTCGCTCGAAGGCGCCGTCGGGCGCGAGACCGAAGTACGCCTGCTCCCTGCCGCTGAGGACGGCGGCGTGCGGGCTCACCTTCGCGATGCTGTACCTGTTGGGCGCGCGCTCGCCCTCAACGTAGATGAGGTTCGTGGTCACCGCCTGCTCACCCGCGCTCATCCCCCGGAACTGCGTCTGGCGCACCACGTTGCCGGTGGTATCGATGCGAACCGGCTCTGCAGGGGTGATGTGGATGACGGCGCGGTCCTGGCCCTCCCCGCGGGCGGCGGACGCGGTGTGGCCGGTCACCTCCAGGCTGCCCAGCGGTCGCCAGTTGCAGACGACGCTGTGCCGGCCGGCCTCGCGGGCGGTCACCTGGTCGAGGACGGCGAACCACTCGCCCTTGCGCCAGAAGATGTGCCGGTCCCAGGCCGCGAATGGGTGGTCGGCGGCCCGGGTGTGGCTGTAGCCGAAGGTCGCAAGGTCGGCGGTGGTCTCCAGGGAGACGATCTGGCCCTCCGCCTCCCCCAGCCCTTCGCGGGAGACGACCATGGACCGCGCGCCGCCGAGCAGCAGCGTCTGACCATTCTCGCCCAGCGACAGGATGGCGTTGCGGTTGGGGTTGGGCTTGCCGCCGCCCACGGAGATGCCGTCCAGCAGAAGATACTGGTCATCTCGGCCGAAGCCCGAGCGCATCGTGAGCTTGTCCATGCCCTTCTCGAAGTCGAAGCCCCTCCCGTAGTACTCCCACTGCCAGCGGGTCAGCGGTCGGTGGTAGACCCCGACCATCCTCTCCATGGGCTGGGGCTGGAGCCCCACGTCCCAGGCCTGTCCGTTCATGAAGCCGTAGGGGACGCGGTATCGGCCCTCGGCGCGCTCGGCCTCCGCATGGCGGGGGAGCGTGGCCAGAAAGCCCGGGTCATCCAGCAGGGCGGCGGAGGCCCGAAGGACGCTACCGGGATAGCCGCCGCCGAAGGTGGTCATGTACCCGTTGTTGTTGCAGAACATGAGCACCAGCTCGGCGTAGTGCCGGAGGGCGCCGCTCTCAACCATGCGCCGGTCGCGCAGCAGCAGCGCCGCCATCAGCGGGCACTCCAGGTAGGTGTGCATGTTCCCCTCGTCACGCCATCCCTTGGCGCTGGTCATGGAGCGGTCGAAGTAGGCGCGCACGGCCTCCAGGTTCTCCTCCCACTCCGCGGCCGGCCAGTGCTTGTTGAAGTAGCGGCTGTGGGTGAGGATGCAGTTGGCGCGCATGGCGGAGTGGCGGTCGAGGAGCTTCTCGCTGGCGTTGTGCAGCGCGGCGTCATTGGTCAGCGTCTCGCGACCGGCCGTGCCCTCCGGTCCGCGGGCGTACTCCAGCAGCTTCTCGGTGATGGCGCGCCGGTCCTCATCGGAGAAGAATGAGCTCTCCTCGATGAGGTCCCAGATGATGGCGTGCATGTGGGCGTAGTAGTGGTAGGTGCTGCTGAGCAGGTCCGTGTTCAGGGCCAGGTCGCGGAAGCGTGCCAGGGCCTCCTCGTCGCCATTGTAGTAGTAGCGCAGGCCGGCGAGGGTGGCGTCGGTGAAGCCGAGAGGGCACTCGTGGACGGTCCGGTGCTCCAGTGGCTCGTAGAAGATGCGCAGGCGGGGGTCCATCCCCTCGCCCTCCGGCGGCACCGCATGGTTCTCGCCCAGCTCGATCTGCATCAGCCGTCCGACGGTCAGGGGCTCCCCCTCGTCGAGCACCTGGCAGAGGGCATCCGCCGCGCGGCTGACGCCCTCATCATCGCTGCCGCCGAGAAAGATGACGTTGCGGCCGGTGCCGTAGGGGTCGTGAAGTGTGCGCAGCACATATCCGCCGGGGCCGGGGTACCACGTGTCCAGGATGCAGTACCACTGCCAGTAGAGCTCCTCCACGAAGGTGCTGGTGGCGAGGTTGCCCAGGACGATGGCGCTGCGGTCGCCCAGGACCTCGTCGGTGGATGTCCCGGCGGCCTCGATGATGGGCGCCTCGACGCCGGACAGCTCGCGGATACGGTCCTGGACCCGGCGGGCGATGGCGGCGTAGGCCGGCCGGACGTCGCTGGAGACGATGACGACCTGAGGCTCGCCCTCCGCCACCAGCGTGGTGTCGATGTGGTAGTCACGTGCGGACAGGTCCTGCGCCGACGTCACGCCACAGGTCATCGCCATCGTCGCCATCCCTGCCGCAGCCGTCATCAGTGCTCCCGGACTGAAACCTCTCGCCCCGGTTCGCATGTGGCATCGTCCCTCTCGCGTGGATCGTTGGCGGCGCGCCCCTCCCGACCTGGTGCCGCCGCAAGCGAAGTGAGCGGGGGAGTTATGGAGTCAGGAAAGGCCGCTCAGCTTCCACCCCGACCCACACCACTGCGCCGGCACCCCCGCCGGGTTACCTGCTCAGCGCCTCGTGGCTCTCCTTGAGCTGCTCGATGATGGGCAGATTCTGCGGGCACTTCTCCTCACACTGCCCACACTCAACGCAGGCCTCCGCATTGCTCTCGCCCAGCTTCGCGTAGAGGTTCTTGGCGTGCTCGGTCAGGCCCCACACCCGGTGGTAGTTCATAGCCTCGAAGATGTCGGGTATCGCCACGCCCTCTGGACACGGGAGGCAGTACTCGCAGCCGGTGCAGTAGAGCTCGCTGAGGCGCTCGTTGCGCGCGATCAGCTCCTCGATGGCCTCCCGCTCCTCATCGGTCAGCGGCTGTTCGCTGCTGGCGGTGGCGCAGTTCTCCTCCACCTCCGACATCTCTTGCATGCCCGACATGGCGCAGGTCACATGGGGGTTGGCCAGCACGAAGCGCAGGCCCAGGTCGGCCGCGCTGGGGGTATCGACTGGCAGCATCGCCCGCAGCGTCGCGGGGTCGCCCATCACCAGCCTGCCGCCGGCCAGCGGCCCCATGATGAGCACGCCCAGCCCCCGCTCGGCCGCATGGGCGATGGCGGGTGCGTTGTCAGTGCCGCCCCGGGGGCCCTCGCTTCCAGGTCGGTCGAGCATGTTGTACTGCACGATGACGCCCTCGAAGAGTCCGGTGTCAATCAGCCGGATGATGTTCTCGGGCGTGTCGTGCGAGGAGAAGCACAGGTGGTCGATGCGGCCGTCCGCCAGCGCCTGCTGGCACATCTCCAGGGGCGGCTTGTCGCGGAAGTGCTCGGTGAACTGCTCCCACGAGAAGTCGTGGATGTGGTAGAAGTCGATCCTGTCCACGCCCAGGTTCTCGAAGGACTGCTCGAGGCGTTGCTCGAAAACTTTCGGGATGTCGATGCTGTTGTCACGGTTGCCCTGGACGATGGCGTGGTTCTTGGTGGAGATGTAGACCTCGTCGCGGCGTCCCTCGATGGCCCGCCCCACCATGCGCTCGCTGCGCCCATTGCCGTAGCCCGCGGCGGTGTCGATGAGATTCCCGCCCAGGTCCAGGAAGCGCTCCATGATCTGCACTGCGTACTCATCGTCATCGGGAAGGCGCATGGCCCCGAAGCCCAACGCCGAGATCATCTTGCCCGTGTCTCCGTACTCCCGATACTGCATTCTCCGACCTCCCTCCGTAAACGTATCCACGCGCACAGACTCTGCGCGTGTACGCAAATGGTGCTCAACAGCGCCAACCGGCCTTCCCCCAGCTCTCTTGCGAGGGCAGTGTGCGCTTCCGAGGCCTGTCTACGCCGTCCTCGGCAGCGGTGCCCACCACGGCGAGCACCTGAAACCGGCGCCACCGCGCCTCCGACGGTGGGGGACGATCCGCCAGTGAGCTGTGCGGTCGCACAGTATGCTTTCGCCAGTGCTGCGCCGGGACCTGCACGTGCAGAGCGGGTCAGAGGCCAGCACTTGGAGTAGTGGTAACTTGCGCGACTGCGCGTATCTTGGCGACGAGGGCACTCCGCGGCTTGGTTATGGTGAAGATGCGAGGCCTGTGAGCAGGGCGAGGAGGCCGAGGGTTCCACCCCGGCCCGCGACGTAGCTCTACCGAGGCCCGAAACGGCGCGCAGGCGAGGGCGCCTGCACTACTTAACGTGAGGGCCGGGCTGGAACCTGAGCGGCGCGTTGGAGAACGCACCGTCCACCGGAGACGCCGGGCGTCTCTTCCCACCGCCGCAGCTCGCCCGCTCGCGGCGGCCTCTGCATGGTGGCAGCACACGCACCAGTATAACGTCGCACAAGGCGCGAAGTTCTGCGAGTCAGCGCTAGCGGATCCGGGCGGAGCACAGTCCCTGCGTCTGCTCGCCGGTGGGCGCTGAGGCCGTGACGCGAATGAGGTAGATGCCGCTGGGCACCTGCGTCCCCGAGTGCGAGCGGCCATCCCAGGCCACCGTCTGCACGCCGGCGTCGCACTCGCGGCCGGCCACGATGCGCCGCACGGTCCGCCCCGCGATGTTCAGGACATCGACCGTGACCGTGCCGGCAGCCGAGAGCGTGAAGCTGATCTGCGCGCCGTCGCCGGCGGCCTGCGCCGACACGCCCATCACCTGCAGCAGATCGTCCCGCTCCCCCACCTCGATCTCGAACTGACGCTGACCCTGGCGCGCCGTATAGCTGTAGCTCGGCGCGTGGCGGAGGTCGATCCGCTGGCCGGTCGCCAGGTCCCTCAGCCACACGGCCATGTGGCCGGGAAGCTGAGAGGTGTCCACGATGCGCAGCGAGACCTCTTGCTCCTCGGGCGAGTTCACCGTCAGCGTCCAGGTGTGGCCCACGCCCTGAGGCGCCAGGGAGCGGGCGTAGCCGATGCCGTCCTCCACGTCCAGGTATGCGCCGACTGCGCCCGGCATCATGGGCGGCTTGGGGGTCTTCAGCGCCTGGTCGTCAGCGGTGGTGCCAATCCAGGTGCCCATGTCGCGGGTATCGCCGGCTCGAGCCGCAAGCTGGATGCAGGTGCTCCCGTCCGGCACCTCCGGGGCCTCCGCGAGGCTGACGGCCCCCGCGGCCGCCGACGCCGGCGCCAGTCCTGCGGGGTCGAAGGTGGCTGTGCCGGAGTAGGTCGCCAGCGCCCAGAAGCTGCACCCGGCGGGCACAACGGTCATCTGTTCGTAGCTGAACTGCGGGGCGTTCCAGTGATGGACCGGGGTGATGATCTGGCCGTCGCCATCGGGAATGAGGCCGGTGGAGAGCTCCAGCGAGCCGGGGAAGGGGTTGGCCAGCAGATTCCAGCCAGCGGAGACGGACACCTGCAGCGGCGATGGCTCCTGCACCGCGATCCTGCGGGTGGCCTCCGAGGTGCTCAATACCCACATCCCCACACCCGCGTGCTCCGACGCGGCAGTTCCCGCCAGGTCCAC
This sequence comes from Armatimonadota bacterium, assembly GCA_034722055.1. GTDB lineage: Bacteria > Armatimonadota > Zipacnadia > Zipacnadales > UBA5352 > JAYENL01. The sequence goes on along the minus strand of JAYENL010000228.1, from coordinate 5,175 downwards.
CTGCGCATACGCGAACTGCTCGGCATTCCACAGGTGTGCCGACCGCGCGTCCGGGCCCAGCAGCTCCGCAAACGGCGCCAGACCGTAGGCGGGCTGACCGCATGACGGCTGATTCCAGCCGGGGGCGAGATCGACAATGACCGTGGGCATCACCTGCACGGTGCAGGAGTCGCTGGCGCCCTCACCCTTGTCGCAGGTGACCGTGACCGCCATGGTGTAGGCCATGGGGCTGTAGGTAGCGTTCTCCGGCGCGGTCCAGGTTGGATGCCGCGCGGCGGCGTCATCGAAGCTGCCGGCGGGATTGCCCTCGGCGTCCTCGGCGGTCCACTCGTAGCTGAGCGTGTGACCCTCACGGCTGTCCTCGGCGGTGACGCTGCAGTGCACCGGCCCCTGCGAGGCGGCAAGGCCGGGAGTGGCGCTGGGGCCCCGGGTGATGGTCACCTCATGGGCCACGGGTGCCACCTGCTGAACGTAGGAGGCGGAATCGCTCAGCGCGTCATCCTGGCTGCAGGTGACCGTGACCGCGATGGTGTACTCCATCACGTTGTCAGTGGCGTTTGCGGGAGCCGTCCAGGTCGGATTCTCCGCGGTGGCGTCATCGAAGCCGCCCGCGGGATTGCCCTCCCCATCCACCGCCGTCCACTGGTAGAGCAGCGTGTGCCCCCAAGTGTCCACTGCGGTGACGCTGCACTGCACGTCAGCCCCCGAGGCCGCCGGATTGGCGTCTCCCCATGGGCCATCGATGATGCCAACCGCGTGAGCTGCGGTGTTGATGAACTGGGAGTAGGAGGCGGTGGTGCTGATGCTGGGGTCCTCCGCGCAGCCTACGGTCACCGAGATCGTGTACTCAGCCAACTGGTCTGAGTTGTTCGCCGGTGCGGTCCATGTGGGGTTCTGCGCGGTGGCGTCGTCGAAGCTGCCCGCAGGGTCGCCGTTGCCGTCCCGGGCCGCCCACTGGTAGGTCACATCGTGCCCGCGACGGCACTCGGCGCTGACGCTGCACTGCACCTGGCCCTCGGAGGCCACGGGGTTGGGATCGCCGGAGGGCCCCTCGGTAATCAGCACCTCGTGGGGCACGGGGTTCACCTTCTGGACGTGGGAGCCGGTAGCGCTGACGTCCGGGTCCTCCACACACGTAACGGTCACCGAGATGGTGTACTCCTCCACGGTGGTGGAGGTATTCTCCGGCGCCGTCCAGATCGGATAGTGCAGCGTGGGGTCATCGAAGCTTCCCGCCGGGTCGCCGTCGGCGTCCACGGCACTCCACTCGTAGGTCCGCCAGTGCCCCTTCCGGCTGTCCTCCGCCGTGAGGATGAATCCCACCCTCCCCCCGGATTCCACGGGGTTGGGGTCGCCGGAGGGTCCCTCGGTGATGGTGATCGTATGCGCCACCGGCTTCACCTGGTGGACGTAGGAGCCGGTGTCTTTGACGCTGGAGTCCCCGGTGCAGCTTGCGGTGACCGATATGGTGTACTCGGCCAGCGCATCGGATCGGTTATCCGGGGCGGTCCAGGTGGGGCTGGCCGCTGAGGGGTCGTCGAACTGGCCGGCGGGATTGCCGTCGCCGTCCCTGGCCGTCCACTCGTAGGTCAGTGTGTGCCCATCGCGGCTGTCCTCCGCCGTCACCGAGCACTGCACGTCGCCGCCGGATGCCACCGGGTTGGGGTCGCCGGAGGGCCCCTCAGTGATGGTGACCGTGTGCTCGATCGGATTGACCTGCTGCGTGTAGGACGCCGTGTCGCTGACGCTGGAGTCCTGCGCGCAGGTCACGGTGACCGAAAGGGTGTAGTCGGCGACTTCGTCGGTAGTGTTCTCCGGTACCGTCCAGGTAGGGCTCTCTGCTGAGGCGTTGTCGAACTCCCCGACGGGATCGCCCTCGGCGTCCTCGGCCGTCCACTGGTAAGTGAGATTGTGCCCACGGTTGCAGCGGGCGGTGACGCTGCACTGCACCTGTCCGCCGGAGGCCACCGGGTTGGGATCGCCGCTCGGCCCTTCGGCGAAGATGATCTCGTGGATGTCAGCCGGCCACTCGTAGACGAAGATGTCCCGTATGCCATTGGTGTCATCGGGGACGAGGTTCGGCGCCACTGAGGTGAAGCCGACCACCGACCCTTCGTAGTTCATGCTGGGATCCTCGTGATACTCTCGGGCCTTCACCGAGCTCGAGGTCGTCGAGACGGGCTTGCTGATGCGCCAGGTCTCCCCGGTGTCGCGATCGTGCACGAAGACATCGTGCTCTCCGTTGTTGTCGGGAGGGTCGAGCTGAGGAGAGCCGGACTGGAAGCCGACGAAGCGACCATTTCCGCTGACGCAGGGATGCAGGCTGTCACCGGACACCTGCCCGCCGCCGGTGGAGACGCTGACGCGGGTGGTAGTGCCTGTGGTCAGGTCACGGGCGAACACGTCCATGTCGCCGTTGGTGTCCCCTGAGACCAGATTGCTGGCCTCCGAGCAGAACACGGCGCACTGGCCGTTTGAGCTCAGCCAGGGCTCGGAGCTGGCTCCGTTGGCCTGGGCCCCGGCGGTGGAGACGCTCACCCGCGTGGTGGTGCCGGTCTGGCGATCGTGCAGGAAGATGTCGGCGCCCCCGTTGGTGTCACCGGGGACGAGATTGGAGGCGTAGGAGCAGAAGAGGACATAGCGTCCGTCGCTGCTGATGGATGGCCGCACGCTGCCGCCGTTCGCCTGGGCGCCGCTGCTGGAGACGCTCACGCGGGTGGTCTGGCCGGTGGTCAGGTCCCGCACGAAGCAGTCGTAGCGGCTGTTGGTGTCGTCCGCTACGAGGTTACTGGCCCCGGACTGGAAGGCCAGGTAGCGGCCGTCATAGCTGAGGGTGCCCCTTGTGCTGTCGCTGTTGCCCTGCACCCCGGCGCTGTTCCGGCTCACCAGCGTGGTCTCGTGAGTCGTCAGATCATGGAGGAAGACGTCCCAGGCGTTGTTCTCGTCGGGCGGGTCGTGCACGGGGCTGTCGGACTCGAAGGTCACGTAGCGGCCGTTGCCGCTGAGCTTGGGATAGATCGACCTCTTGTGGGACTCCTGACCCGAGCTTGATACGCTGACCCGAACCGTCTGCCCGGTGTCGCGGTCATGCACGAAGCAGTCGTCGTCAACGTCCGCGTCGCCGGTCACGAGGTTGCCGGCCGCGGAATGGAAGGCGACGTACCGCCCGTCGTCGCTGAGGTGCGAGTAGGCGCTGGTGCCGTTGGACTGCGTGCCGTCACTGGCCACGCTGACCCGAGTGATGGTGACCTCGGCATGGCACGGCGCACAGAGGATCAGGGTCACTGCGCAGCATGCAGCGAGGACGGACAATGGGACGAAGAGCGCTGCCGAATGGCGCGTGCCCCCCATCGTCGGTCACTCCTTCCGGTGGAGGGGAGATGCTGACCGCCCCGGTGCCTGAACCGACTTTACTGCGATGTCAAGTGCATCATTGCGTGGCGTCTTGCCGTGGGTCGTCTGGCAGGGAAGCACTTCCCCGCGGAGGGGCAGGATTCCTCCCCGTCAGCGCTGGTCTGCTACTGGTGACAGCGCCGGCCTCCAGGGCACACAGCAGCCGGCCGGGCCGCAGTGTGGCGGCCCGGCCGGCGTGTGGTTCACGCGTCAGCGCCTCACGACCCGCCTGTGGCCGTGAAGTCCTCCACGTGCGTGAGGGCGCCGGCGGCTACGTCCGCCTCGCGGGAGGTGGGATCGAAGCTGTAGCCTCCGCCGCTGGGGGTGAAGGTGTAGGTCTCTGGCGTCAGCTCGATGGCGTACTCCCCGTTGGCGTCGGTGGTGTCGCTGAAGCCATCAGCCTCCACCGTCACGGCCTCCACCGGGTTCCCGCTGCCGTCGAGCACGAAGCCGTGGGCGCGGCCGGCACCCATGGCGAACGGCGTGGGGGTGAGAACGAAGTCCACGCCGGACACGTCCTCGGTTCCCACCGGCACGGTGTGGCTGCCCTCCGGCGGGTGGTAGACAGTATGCTGCTTCTTCCCGGCGGTCACGGTGTAGGTGGCGTTGGGCGGGACCAGGAAGCTGAAGGTCCCGTCATCGCCCGTGCGCGTCCACTGGCCGGTCTCCTGGACGCGCACCACCACGTGCGGCCAGGGGTCGGTCTGCTCGGGGTTGACCAGGAAGCCCGTGACGGTCCCCGAGATGACCGGAGGCCTCGGCACCGTCACGCTGCCGGCGTCCGCCGGCTCGGGCGAGCAGTCATCCGTGTCGGTGGCGGTGACGCTGAAGGAGTACTGTTGCGCCTGGGCGGTCTCGTTAGCCGGGAGATCGTAGACGGCGCTCCAGGTGCCGCTGGTGGCGTCGCCGGCCGTCAGCTCCATGGGCACCTCTTCGGTGCTCTCATCGGGCTTGGTTACTATCACCGTCGCGCTGGCCACGCCGCGATCATCGGTGATCAGAGCGCCGATTGTGGCCGTCCCGCCCGCAGCCGTCATCGGGTCGGGGTCGGTGGCCAGAGCGGTCTGCCCGATCTGCGGCGGATTGCAGATCACGTCCACCGTGGCCGAGCCGGAGACGCCGCTCTCCGTCTCCGTGGCGGTCACCTCACAGCTCCCCATGGCGGCCCCGGTAACCACGCCCTCGGCATCGACGGTGGCGTTGTCGTTGCTGGTTGACCAGTCGAAGCCGGGCACCAGCACCGTCTGTCCTTCGGCGTTGCGGGCCGTGGCGGTCATCTCCCGCGTCATGCCCACCGCAACCGTGGCCGGATCGGGCCGCACGCGCACCTCCACGACCGTGGAGGCCAGCACCAGCTCGATGGGATCGCCGGCCTCCCCCTCCAGCGGGTAGGCCACCCCGGCGCAGGGGATCACGATGTGCATGGCCCCCCTCGCCTGGGCCACCTCCTCCCCCGTCGGCTCCCGGCCCGGATAGGCGAGGGCGCTCAGGAGGGCGTCGTCAGAGGTGGGGACGCCCTCGTAGGTCCTCTGCACCGTCCAGGGCTCGGCGTCCGGTCGCTGGATGGTGTCCTCCACCAGCACCTGCTCGCCGGCGACATCGGTGATGGTCACCTCGATGCGCTGGCTGAGCTGGGGGATCAGTTGCGGCTGCATCCCCTCAGGCGGCGCCGGCCAGGTCACGCTGAGGGTCACTGAGCCGGCGCCGGTCCCCGGTGCGGCTGGATTCCCAGCGGGGCCGCCTCCCCCACAGCCTGCCAGGAGAAGCGGCACCGCCACTGCC
>JAYENL010000227.1:0-6232 GCA_034722055.1 Armatimonadota bacterium | reverse complement strand
CCCGTCGATCACTGCGAACGACAACAGCCGGGCCGGAACGGAGACCGGCCCCTCCAAACGGAACGACCAACGACCGGGCTGGCCCCCCAGACAACTCGACAAGCGCTCCGGAGGGGCCGTCCTGAGGAGGGCTGTGAAGCCCGACGAAGCCGGCCCGCGTCCGGCAATCAACCACCGGGCCGACTCCGCGCGCGCCTGTATGGCGCGCTCAGGCGGCCCCTCCTCTGCGTGCGCCCTCTCCCGTCGATCACTGCGAACGACAACGGCCGGGCCGGAACGGAGACCGGCCCCTCCAAACGGAACGACGAACGACCGGGCGGCGCGCACATCCGCGCGCAGCAACAGCCTACGACATTGTGCGCACCAGCGTCTCGGTGAGCAGCGCCCAGCCATCCACCATCACGAACAGCAGCACCTTGAACGGGAGCGACAGCAGCGGCGCGGGCAGCGAAAGCATTCCCACCGAGGCGAGAGTCGCGCCCACCACCAGGTCGATGATCACAAAGGGAAGATAGATGATGAAGCCGATGAGGAAGGCCGCACGCAGCTCGCTGATGGCAAAGGCCGCCGCCAGCACGCTGAAAGCATCCCGTCCGTCCTGCTCCGGCCGCTCTGCGAGTGAGCGGATCAGCTCCAGGTCCGCCGGCCGCGCCTGTGCCCGCATGAACTCGCGCATCGGCTCCTCCGCCGCCACCGCCGCCTCGCCCAGAGCTATCTCCTCCCGCAACAGCGGCGCCACCGCATCGTCGTAGACCGGCTGCAGCGTGGGCAGCATGGTCACCACGGCCAGCAGGATAGCCAGGCCGATAATCACCTGCGTCGGGGGGATCTCCTGGGCGCCCAGCCCGGCGCGCAGGAACATCAGCACGACCACGATCCGCGCGAAGGAGGTGAGCACCGCCAGCAGCGCCGGCGCCAGCGACACCGACGCGAACAGCAGCACCAGCTTGATGAAGCCGGACTCGCCGCCGGCGCCCAGGTCCACTGCCACGGTCGGCTCCTGCGCCCAGCCGACAACCGGCGCGGCAACCGCAAGTGCGCAGACGAGAGCGCGACCGGTGGTGACTTGCGCAACTCCGCGCGTGGTGGCGACGAGCGCGCTCAGCGCGTGGAGGCCTGGAAGATGCGCGTCGTCCCTGGTGGAGGGGCCGCCGGGCGCCACGCGCCCGGTGAGGCCTGCGAGCGTAGCGAGAAGGCCGAAGGTTCCACCCCGGCCCAGAAAGCTGTGTCTGCAGCGAAACGGCATGCAGGCGAGGGCGCCTGCATTACCTGACCTGTGGGCCCGAATGGGACCTGAGGAGACGCGCCGGCGTGCCGCCGCATAATACCCGTTCTGCCACTGAGCACTACGGCGTCGGCTCACGGCGGCCGTCCCCCTCGCCGGGCATAGGCCCCAGCTCAGCGATGCGCGAGAGCTGGGCCGAGGTAGCTCCGATCACCAGGCGGCGCCCGTCGATCTCCACCAGGTAGAGCCAGCGGTCGCCGCCAAGGTGCCGGGCCTGCACGACGCGCATGGGCCCCTCGGCCTCCATCCCCAGCCCGCGGTCGCTGAGTCTCCTGAGGCCGAAGTACACCAGGTAGATGACCGCCACCACGACGGCCAGGCTCAGCAGCGCCTGTCCCAGCAGCGCCCACGGGCTGCGACCGGCGACCCCCGCATCGTCCTGGGCCAGCGCGACTGCCGGCAGCATGGTCAGCCCGGCCAGCGCGGCGCCGAGGCGCACAGCCATCACGAGCCCCCCTGGGCGCCGCGGATCTCGGTGATGCGAACGCCCATCTCCTCGTCAACCGCCACCAGCTCCCCGCGCGCCACCACCCGCTCCCCCACCAGCACCTCCACCGGCGCGTCCAGCCCCCGATCCAGCGTCACCACCGAGCCGGCCCTCAGCTCCAGAAGCTCCTGCAGCGCGAGCGTCGTGGTCCCGATCCGCACGCTCAGCGGCAGAGCAAGCTGGCTCAGCGCCGCCATGGCGCCGCTCTGCAGGCCTGTAATGTCCTCCCCGGCCGCCTCGCGCTCTTCGTCACGTTCGTCCGCCATCGCTCGTCTCGCTCCCTGTCAACGGCTGGAAGGTCCCCGTCGTGTCGGGGCCCCTGGTGATGCGAACGGCCATCTTTCCCCCCTGCACACCGGGCCTGCCCACCGCCGCCGCGGTTCCTCCCACTGACAGCGTCACCTGGACCTCGCTCTTGAGGCCCAGCAGCACCACGTCGCCTGCCTCCAGTGACAGCAGCTCTGCCAGGGGCAGCTCCGGACCGGCGACCACGGCATCCACCGCCACCGGCGCCCGCAGCAGCGCGTCCGGATAGTCGGCGAGCGCCCGGCCATCCGCCTCCGCGTCGGACCGCGCCAGCGCGCGGGCGACCACGACCGCGCCTCCCGGCCGCCCGGAGGCCCACCGAAGATCACCCACCGCCAGCGGCTCCTCGCCGCGCATCAGCTCCGCCGCCTCCGCTGCCGTCACCCGCGTCGGGGGACCAGCCGAAGCGTCCAGCGCCCCGGCCACCTCCGGCACTGCCTCCCTCGCCCAGACGTCCAGCACGGCCAGGTCGGTCTCTGTCAGCTTGTCCTGCGGCTCGTCCGGTGGCGGGCTGCCCAGGCTGAGGCAGACCAGCGCCGCGGAGAGGGTCCGATCCAGGCACAGCGCCAGCGGCACGCCCCCGGCCACGTACCACACGCCCTCCGGTGACGGTGGCTCGCCAGCGACGCGCCGCATCTCATCGAGCCGAAGGCCCGTCTCGGTGGACCGGCGCCAGCCGGCCACCGCACCCGCCAGGCGCGAGCGCAGGCGCGACCACTCGGCGGAGCTCAGGTCCTCCACCGGTCGGGGCCGGAACGGTTCCACCGGCGTGTCAGGGTCCATCAGCACCGCGGCCATCCCCTCCGCTCAGCGCTCGGCGTCGGCCGTGGGCGTCAAGCTGTTGCTGCCGGGCCGCGGCCAGCCGCTCGCGCGCCTCTGCCCTCTCCGCCTCAAGCAGCCTCTCGATCGCCAGCCGGTCCTGGCCCGCGCGCGTCAGCGCCTCTCGAGCCTCCTCCAGCGCCGTCCGGCAGCGCTGGAGATGGCTCTCGGCCCGGGCGACCTCCCGGCGGAGGCGCTGCAGGTAATGCTGGGCATCGGTAAGCTGGGCGGCCGGCGCCCGTCCAGGCGCGGGTCGCTCGGCGAATGCTGTCAGCTCCCGGCGAGCGGCCAGCAGCCGGGTCCTGGCCTGTCGCACGACGTCCCGCCGCACGGCGACCTCCGCCCGGCATTCGCTCTCGCGCGAGCGGCGGTACTTCAGCAGTCGCTCCAGGCGACTCTGTCTGCTACCGCTACCGTCCGCGATCGCTCATCAGCTCCTCCAGCCGGCGCAGGCAGGCCGCCGGCCTGGCCGGCTCGTCGGGCGCCTGGCGCAGGAACTCCCGCATGGGCCCGAGCAGCTCCAGTGCCTCGTCCACCAGCGGGTTGGAGCCCCGCTCGTAGGCACCGATGCTGATCAGATCCCGGGCGTCCTCGTAGGCGGCCAGCAGCCGCCGGAAGCGTCCGGCATACTCCCAGTGCTCCGGCGTCACCACCTCGCGCATCAGCCGGGAGACGCTCTGCGTGACTGCGACCGCGGGGTACTGGCCCCGGTTGGCCAGCTCGCGGGAGAGCACGATGTGCCCGTCGAGGGTCGCCCGGACGGCGTCGGCCACCGGCTCCATCATGTCGTCACCGGCCACCAGGACGGTGTAAAGGCCCGTGATGGTGCCCCGCTCACCGGCCCCGGCCCGCTCCACCAGCTCTGGCAGGAAGGTGAAGAGCGAGGGGGGATGGCCGTGCGTGGTGGGCACCTCGCCGGAGGCCAGGCCCACCTCGCGCTGCGCCCGCGCCAGCCGGGTGATGGAGTCCATCAGCAGTAGCACGTCCCGCCCCTGGTCGCGGAAGTGCTCCGCGATGGTCGTCGCTGTCAGCCCCGCCTTCAGGCGCATCAGCGGCGGCTGGTCAGAGGTCGCCACCACGACCACCGACTGCTCCAGGCCCTCGCCCAGGTAGCTGTCCACGAACTGCAGCACCTCGCGCCCGCGCTCGCCGACCAGAGCGATGACGCTGACATCCGCAGAGGTGTTGCGCGCCATCATCCCCAGGAGGACGCTCTTGCCCACGCCCGAGCCCGCGAAGATGCCCACGCGCTGGCCCTTGCCGCACGTAAGCAGCGCATCGACCGCCCGCACCCCGACCCACAGCGGCTCGGTGACCCGCCGCCTCCTCATCGGCGGCGGTGCCTCGCCGCGCGTCGCGCGCATCTGCCCGCTGCGGATGGGGCCTCGGCTGTCCAGCGGCCGGCCGGTAGCGTCCACAACCCGCCCCAGCAGCTCCTCACCCACCGGGACCCGGAGCTGCTCGTCCAGGGCCGTGACCCGCGCCCCCGGCTCGATATCCTCGGCCCGGCCGATGGGCAGCAGCAAAACGCGGTCCTCGCGAAAGCCGCAGACCTCCGCCAGTAGCGGCGGCCGGTCCGGCCCTCGGGACACCGAGCACAGCTCGCCCACGCGAGAGACGGGCCCGCGGGATTCGATCGTCAGCCCGACGATCTCGGCCACGGTCCCTCATCGGCGCATCACCGGCACGGTGCGGGCCGCCTCCGCCAGCGCATCGACCCATCGCGGCTGCTCCCCGGCCGCCACTATCCCTCGCCCTCCCCCTCATGCGGCTCCACGGAGTCGAACAGACGGGCCTGCATCTCCTCGAACTGCGTGCGCAGGCGGGCGTCCACGATGCCCCGATCGCTCTCCACGACGCAGCCGCCCCGCTCCACTGACCCATCCGGCACGATCGTCACACCGGCAGCGTCGTCGCGCGAAGAGACCACCTCGTGCATGGTGGTCTCCAGCACCTGGGCGTCGAGCGGATGCACCCTCACGCGGACGTCCGAGGCCCCCGCCATCTGCTCCAGCGCCGCCTGTGCCGTGCGAGCGATCAGGCCGGGGTCGGCTCGCAACTCCCGCCGCACGATCCGCCGGGCTACCTCCACAGCGATGCGCACCACGTAGGGCTGCAGCTCCGCCAGTATCTCCCGGCGCTGCTGGGCGAAGCCGCGAAGCATGGCCTGCACCAGGCGGCGAACGCGATCCACCTCCTCGCCGTCACGATCATCCGCGGGCTCGATCGTGACCTCCGGCTCAGGCTGAACGTCGGACGGCGGGACGGACTCCGCGCCGAAGGCCTGGATGCGGGTGTCGGCGCTGTCTAGGTCATCCCGCTTCAGGATCCGTCCCGAGCCGCTGGGCGTCATCATCCCGCCACCTTCCTGCGCAGGGCCTCCGCGACGGCCGAAACCACGTCCGGGTCCGGCTCTGCCGCCGGCGCGATGGGGGAAGGCAGCTCCAGCACCTCCCGCATCCGCTGGGCGTCCCGACGATCCACCTGAGCGAGCACCATCGCCAGCAGTTCCGGCCGCTCGTCCCCCAGCACCGCCCGGAGCCGCTCGTCCGGGAGCGAGGTGAGGAATGCAAACTCACTCGGCGTGCGTTGCGGCTCCTCCGGGGGGCGGACGCGCGCGCCGCGGAGCAGGACGAAGGCGAGGCCGGCGGCGCAGACGAGTGCCGCGGCCAGGATGATCCAGGGGGAGAGGCCGGCAAAGGGGAATGGGCCCGCGGAGGCCGCAGGCGGCGGGGCCGGCGCGGTCATGAAGCGGGCGGGCGACCCGCGTGAGTAGAGCGTGCGGCCGGCGGCGTCAACGATGGTCAGCTCCCCGGCCTGGAGATGCGGGACGGCGGCGAGTATGAACGCAGAGAGGCCGTCCACCCACCGGGCGGACGGCTCATGCTCCGGGGTCAGACTGAGCTGTACGGCGGCGCGGCGGACGGGGGCATCTGTATCAGAGTCCGCGGATCGAGAGATGATGACATGCGCGCCGCCCACGCCCTGGAAGCCGCGCAGGGCGGCCTCCAGACGCTGCGCCGCGTCCGCATCCTCCCGGGCAGGGGTGCCCGGCAGGGGGCGGCCCAGGATCTCGCCGAGGCCGCCGGCGCTCCCCGCGGTCGGCATCTCCTGTGCATTTGCGACCGCGGCCAGCATAACGAACGCCGCGGTGCAGGCCGCGGCGGCTGGTCGCACACGTGCGCCCCCCTGACTCCCCATAACCCTCTCCCCCGCCTCTTGACAGGATCTCGACGCAATGCCAAAGGCGCGACGACCGTTCTACGCTGGGCTGACGCCCTGCTCCTGGCTCCGCACAAGAAGTGCGGTCGGGCCGCTCCATCAGCGGCCCGACC
>JAYENL010000226.1:0-6251 GCA_034722055.1 Armatimonadota bacterium | reverse complement strand
CGGGAGCGTAGGCCGGCAGATACTCGACGGTCAGCCAACTAGCGTGCTGTTGCACATGCTCCATGGTCAGACGGCTGCGGTGAGCCGCCAGCCGGTCCCACACGATCACCACCGGGCCGGCGACGTGACGCCGCAGATTGCGTAGGAACTCAATCACGTCCGGGGTCCTGATGCTCCCCGGCCGCGGCGACAGAAACAGGCGCGTGGTGGCCTCACCGGGGCGCCACGCCACGGCGCCGATGGCCGACAGCCGCTTCCAGTTGAAGTGCTCGGTGAACACCGGCGTTTGGCCCTCAGGGGCCCAGGTGCGCCGCAGGCTGGGGGTGAGCGAGAAACCGGTCTCATCGACGAAGATCACCGTGGCTCCGGCGTCCAGCGCGCTTTTCTTATGCGCGGCCAGTCCCCATCCAGCCACTGCTCAATGGCCGCTTCATCGCGCTCCTTGGCCCGACGGGTGGGGCGCTGGCAACTCCAGCCCATGCCGCGCAGGAGCTTGAAGACATGACTGGGATGGTAACGCACATCGAACACCCTGGCGATCAGATCCGCGATCCGCTCCAGGGTCCACAACTGGGTCTTGTAGCCCCAGTGCACCGGGCCGAGCAGCAGCGCGTCCTGCAACTGTTCCAATTGCTCGGGCGAGAGCCTGGGCTTGGGGCCCCGAGGCTTCTGGGCGCAGACGGCCTGTGCACCTCCCTGCTGCCATTTGTGGAACCACACTCGCACCGCTTCGTAGCTCACGTTCAGGGCCTCAGCAATCGTTTTCAGGCTCTGTCCTTCACTGAACCGTGCGGCGGCAGCTTCCTTGAGGGTTAGCCATTGCTCCGGAGTCCGCTTCGGATATCGACTGCAAGCTCGTTTTCTCATGAACAGCCTATTCGCCGCTCGCCGAAAAAACCTTGGTTTCATGCAAAGATCAATAATCCTAAGTGGCAGGATCTCGCGTATTATGTGGCGGGGCGGCGCGCGTCGCCTCAACTCCCATTGGCCCCCCACGTTGAGTAATGCAGGCGCCCTCGCCTGCATGCCGTCTGCCTCCGGGCACAGCGTTGCGGGCCGGGGTGGAACCTTCGGCCTTCTCGCTACGCTCACAGGCCTCACCGGGCGCTGCGCGCCCGGCGGCCCCTCCACCGGGGCACGACGCCCACCTTCCACGCCTCCCAGCCCTGAGCGCGCTTTTGGTCAACATACGCGGAATTGCGCAAGTCAGGGCTAGTCCGGGGATTGCCCGCCAGCTCGCCGCAGGCCTTCGGCGGCACGTAGTGCCATCCCTGCCGCGGAAGGCCCTTCAGGGGGACTGACGAAGCTACCGCCGCGCGCCATCTCCACGCCAAGGGGGCACGGTCATGGCTCGCCCCAACATCCTGTGGATCTGCACCGACCAGCAGCGCTTCGACACCGTTCACGCCCTGGGCAACGAACACATCCGAACGCCGAACCTCGACCGCCTGGTGAGCGAGGGCGTGGCCTTCACGCACGCCTTCAGCCAGAGCCCGGTCTGCACGCCCAGCCGCTGCGGCTTCCTGACGGGGATGTACCCCACGACGGTGCATGGCCGGCAGAACGGGCAGGCCCAGCCGCCGCCGGGCGAGCTGCTGGTCACCCGGATGCTCGCCGACGCCGGCTACGACTGCGAGCTGGCCGGCAAGCTGCACCTGGCGGTCTGCCAGGGGCGGGTGGAGCCGCGCACCGACGATGGCTACCGCGTCTTCCACTGGAGCCACCACCCGCACCCGGACTGGCCGGAGAACGCCTACATCCAGTGGCTGGAGGCCCAGGGGAAGACCTGGGACGAGCTCTATCAGTTCCCGGCCGGCGAGTACGCCGGCCCTGGCATCCCCGCCGAGTATCACCAGACGAAGTGGTGCGCCGACATGGCCCTGGAGTTCATCGACGAGCAGCGCGACGGGCCGTGGCTGATGTCCGTGAACCCCTTCGACCCGCACATCGCCTTCGACCCGCCTGCCGAGTACCTGGAGCGCTACGACCCCGAGACGCTCCCCCTACCCGACTACGTGCCGGGGGAGCTGGAGAACAAGCCCCGCTTCCAGCACACCGACCACCACGGGGCGCACGGGGGAAAGGGGAAGTCCTGCGCCGACGCCACCGACCGGCAGCTCCGGGAGGTCAAGGCCGCCTACTACGCCATGATCGAGCAGATCGACGACCACGTGGGCCGGCTGGTGGACCACCTGGACGAGACCGGCCAGCGCGAGAACACCATGGTCATCTTCCACAGCGATCACGGGGAGCTGCTCGGCGACCACGGGATGCTGCAGAAGGGCCCGCACTTCTATGACTGCTCGGTGCGGGTGCCGCTGATCATCTCCTGGCCGGGGCGCTTCGAGGAGGGCCTGCGCAGCGACGCGCTGGTGCAGCTCATCGATCTGGCGCCCACCGTGCTCGATGCCTCCGGGCTGGAGGTCCCCGGGCGCATGCAGGGGCGGTCGCTGGGGCCGATCCTCCGCGGCGAGGCCGATCCGCACGAGCACTGGGAGTCCGTCTACTGCGAGTACTCTAACGCCATGCCCTGCCGCCGGCCGCCGGCCTACGGGACCATGTACCGCGACCGGGAGCGGAAGCTGTGCGTCTACCACGGCGACGCCCGGGGCGAGGGCGAGCTCTACGACCTGCAGGCCGATCCCGGCGAGCACGTGAACCTCTGGGATGACCCCGACCGCCGGGCTGAGTGCTGGGACCTGACGCTGCGGTGCTTCGACCGCAGCGTCTTCACCATGGACCCCTGGCCCGAGCGGGTGGGGCATTACTGATCCGCGCTGCACCCTCCGGCATCCGGTCCGGCGGCGGAACATGCCCTCTGCGCGGGCGGTCAGAAGAATCGCTGCAGGATTCCTCCAACGCTTTTCGCTCGAAGCGCCACTATGTACGTGACGCGCGTCAGGAGATCTCCTCAGCGCACCACTGGCGGTTGTGATGGGACTGACTGCCCATGACGCTGGGCCTGTCTGGAACGGAGGCGCCGCCTGAGCCTGAATCGCCGAGTCTGCGCGAGCGACTCAGGCAGCAGGACCGGGAGGCCTGGGAGCGGCTGATCGCGGACGAGCACGGTCGCATCTTCAACCTCCACCTGCGCCTGATCGGCGATCGCGAGGCCGCGGCCGACCTCACCCAGGAGAGCTTCGTGGCGGCCTGGCGCTCCGCCGACGGCTACTCCGGCGAGGGCTCGCCGCGGGCCTGGCTCTACGGCGTGGCCATGAACGTGAATCGGAGCTGGCTGCGCAGCCAGGGCCGCCGGGAGCCGGTTGAGGAGATCGATGATGACCTGCCCGACCCCCAGCCCACCGCGGAGGAGGTGGCGATCCTCCGCGAGCGCACCGAGATGGTCCTCGACGCGGTGCGCAGGCTGCCTGAGAGCTACCGGCGCACGGTGGCGATGCGCTACTTCGCCGGCCTGAGCGCGGGGGAGATCGCCGAGGCGGAGGGCGTGGAGCCGGGCACGATCCGCTGGCGTCTGCATGAGGCGAACAAGCGACTGTGGGCGATCTTGCAGCCCGAGGAGACCGCTCACGGTCTCCAGGAAGAGGAGGGCGACAATGAGGCAGAACGGGACGGAGAGCTTCGAATCGCCCCTTGACGAGGTGTTGGAGAACATCCCGCAGGAGGACCCGCCGGAGGACCTGCAGCAGCGCTGCGTGGATGCGCTGGAGCAGGCCGCCGGGGAGCAGAGCCCGTCGCATCCGCGCTGGTACGCGCCGCTGCGCAACGTGGTGGCCGCCGCGGCCGTGCTGGTGCTGATCGGCGCGATAGCGTTCCCCTACTACGACAGACTTCGTGAGGCAGCGCGGAGCACGACTACCCAGTCTGGCGTGAAGCACATGGATGTCGGACAGGTCATGTACGTTGAGGCCAACGAACCGGCACCGGAGGCATACGCGCCGGAGGAAATGCCCCCACCGCAGGCCGCGCCGATTCATGCCGGCCGCTCGGGCGAGGCCCGCGAGATGATCCTGGCGAGCGAGTACCAGGTCGCGCAGGAGCTATCCGAAGGGCGTGAGCCTGAGGCAGGCGCCGGGTGGAACACATTTGCCGGAGAGGAGCCGGTGCCCAAGAGGCGGGTCGGCGTCAGGACTGCGCTTCGGGAGGAGCAGGCCGATTCAACCGCGGTCGCTGGGAGCGCCCCCCGGGTGGCGACCGTGGTCGAGGAGGAAGAGGCGCCGGTTGACGCCGTCTCCGCGGGAGGCGAGCTTGGCGAGGTCGTCGCCCCAAGCCTTCCCGGCCCCGCGGCGCGCACCGACGAGCCCCGCACGCCTGAGGTCGAGGACCCCTGGCGCGACTTCTCAGGCCGGCGCCAGGTCGTCAGCACCAAGGAGATGGACGTGGAGGTCCGCGACGTCGAGGACGCCTACGACCGGGCGCGCTCGATCGTGGACAAGCACGGGGGCTTTGTGGCCAGCGACCGGGTGCAGATCTCCGAGGGCGAGCAGGACGTGGCGCACCTGACCATACGCCTGCCGGTCGATCAGTTCGAGAGCGCCATCACCGACCTGCGGCAGCTCGGCGAGGTGGTGCGGCTGGTCGGGGAGAGCCTGGACGTGACACAGCAGTACTACCAGGAGGGCGCGGAGATCCGCGGGATGGCCGACCGCGAGCAGTGGCTGGTGGACCGCTACGAGCGGGAGACCAACGCCCGCAAGAAGCGCCAGCTCAAGCAGCAGATCGACCAGCTCCGCCGCGAGCTCAAGCAGGAGAAGGAGATCCTCACCCGGCTGGCGGAGCAGACGCACTGGCCGGTGCTGGAGCTGCAGCTTCTGCAGAGCACCGGGCCGGGCGACTTCGCCTCGCGGATGGTGGAGCGCAGCCTCTCGACGCTGGCCTGGGTGGGCGCGACGGCGATCATCTGGGTGCCCATCGTGGTGCTGCTGACGCTGTTCTGGCGCCGCATCGTCCCGGGAAAGCCGCAGGACTGATGCCCACGTCACGGTGCAAGTACACGCGTAGGTCGGGCATCCCTGCCCGACCTGGGGGATCGGCCCCGCCCGACCCACCGGGCGGGGCCGCCTTTCCGTTTCCGTCCGGAGCGTGGGCTGTGCCTGCCGTTGCCGTGGGCCGTTCGGCCGTTGCGGTTGTGCCCCGGCGCCCTCGCCGGGGGATGGGCCGAAGGCCCCCTGCCGTTGTTCCGCGCCGCTACGGTTGACCAAGCCGGCCACGCGCGAGAGCGCTTGCCTTCTCCGGCCCGCACCGTGGGCCGTACGGAGGGCGCATGTTCACATGCGCCGCCGCTCGGCGAGCATGGCCTTGAGGCGCCCCTGCGCCGCAGCGAGCCGGGCGATTGCATCCCCACGTGAGGCGCACGCCTCCACGACCGCGGCCCGCGTACGCTCCAGGCGGTCCTCCAGGACTCGAGCAGCTTCGCGGGCCTCCGGGACCGGCTCGCCGGTATCAGCCCAGGTGACCGTGCCACGAACGAGACAGCCCTCGATCAGCTCGAAGTCGATCCCCGCAGCGCGGTCTCCCGCCTCCAGCTCCAGGCCCTCGTGAGCCACGGCCGTGTAGCCCTCTGGCGCCTCCAGCGCGGCGTTCCAGGTGCCGGCGGCCAGGCCGTCGATCCGGTAGCTGCCATCATCCGCCGTCACGTCCTCGGCCCATCCGATGCCCCCAGCGTCAAGCGATTGCGCTCCGACGCGGACGCCCGCGACCGGCTCGCCGTCGCGCGTGACGCGACCGGCGATCACGGCCTCAGGATGCATGGTGATGGTCACGGGCGTGCCCCCGCCCGCCACTGGCCACTCCGCGTAACGTGAGCTCCGCCAGTCCGCCAGCCCCTCGCCCTCCGCCCTCAGTTCAGCGGCGCTGCCGGGCGCCAGACCGCCGATCCTGAAGGTCCCATCGTCCGCGGTCGTTACCGCGGGAGCGTGCTCCCAATCACCGAAGTAGTCACGTGAAGAAGGCGGTTGCTGGTCCGGCGCGCGGGTGCGTGAGACCCAGACTTTGACGGCCGCGAGCGGGATGCCATCGGGGCTCTGCACGATCCTGGCCACCGACGCCGTGCCCTCACTCAGCTCGATCTCAACCGGCTCCCCCGGACGAGCTGAGGCCGAGGTTGGCGCGTATCCGTCGGCCACAGCCACCACGGAATAGCGCTCGGCGTCGTACTTCCACGAGAAGCTCAGCTCGAAGCGCCCGTCGGCGCCGGACGTGGCGTTCACCCATCGACGGGCCCAGGGAGAAAAGAAGCCGACGTGCGCTCCCGCGATCGCCTCCCCGTCCGGCCCCACGACGCGGCCGGTGAT
>JAYENL010000225.1:0-26893 GCA_034722055.1 Armatimonadota bacterium | reverse complement strand
ATGCCCCCGGCGGCCAGCCCCTGTCATGACCTGCCGGCTGGACACGTCCCGGAAGACATGACACGCTGGCCGCCAGCTCGGGCGAGTTCCGCTTCGGTCACGTTTCCCTCGCCTGGAGGCTGCTCCCAAGAGCGGCCGCGGCTTCGTCCTCATGCGTTTGGTCGGAGGCGCGGGCAGTGTCTTCCGGCTCCTCGCCATCACAGCGTCCCAAACCCAGACTCACGAGTATCGCGACAACCGGCGCGGGTCTTCTCAGATGTCTCATCGGTCGCGCTTGCATTGCGTCGCGTTTGCTCCTTGGTCTCACGCCAGTTGCTGGCAATAGCGGGCGAACGCAGAGAGGTGAGCGACGCTGGGATGGAGGTCGGCATTGGGGGGCGCTTATCGTAGCCTACTGGAACCGCACCAGCGCCAAGTCCCGCGCGGGGAAGGCTCAGCGTCAGCGCATCATCCGCAATTGGCAGCGGATCACGGGTCTCCGCGCCTGTGGCTTCCCGCACATCCGCCCGGCGCAGGAGAGAGCCGGCCCTATCCCGGCCCCGGGGAATGAAAGCGTCTGTATCCCCAGAGCCGTGGCCGTCACCTTGGCTGCCACGATGCATCTGATGATCGCCTCTCTGCTGTCAGGTCTTGGCAGCGAACAGCGTGGCCGTCACAGCTCATCGACGCTGATGAACTGACCGGGCAGCGACGAGTGGTTGTCGATGCCAAAGTTGCGATTCTCGTCGGTCACCGGGTGGCGCTCCTGCACCTGCGGGTCCTCCACGTAGCCGCGCAGCATCTCCGGATCGGCGAACGTTGCCAGCGCCTCCATCTGGCCGGGCCACTGCACGCCCAGGTCTGACTGGTAGACGCACACGCCCGCGGCCCCGTTGTCATGTGCGGCCAGCGCCCGCCGCGCCATCACCCACGGGTTCACTCCGCGCGGGTTGCACTCCCCGCTCCACCCGCCTCTCTGCACCGGCAGGCAGTTGTTGCCCGCGTAGACCGGGATGTCGTGCTCGCGGCCGAGGGCGAGATAGGGCTGATCATCCCACTGCTGGTACTCCTCGATCCAGCGCAGCTCCGAAAGCGCGATCTCGTCGATCAGGCCCCGACTGCACCACTCCTCCACCGCAAAGCCGCAGATCAGATTCGCCTCGATCCCGTCGTTTGGTATGCGCACCTGCACGGGGATCTCGCGGTCGTAGCGCTCCCGGAGCTGATCGAGCTGCTCCTTCAGCTCGACGAGCAGCGCAGTGACCGACCGGGCGCGGAACTCGCACCAGGCGAGAAACTCGTCCCGCTCTGCCGAGAGCCTCAACTCGCGCGGATCGCGGCCGGTCTCCCGGCGCCACGGGTTCACCAGCGATGGATGATAGCGGACAGCCGGCGGCTGGCGGCAGAAGTCGAGGCAGAGGCCCTCGCAGCCGATCCGCGCCGCCTCCATCAGTATCTCCACCCGCTCGCGGCGGTACTCCGGGGCACCAAAGCTGAGCCGGGTCACGTCGAGCCGGCCGTCGCGATGCATCTCCAGAAGCTGCGGGTGGTTCTGCGCGAAGCGCCCCCGGTGCGGGCTGCCGGGCGAGTAATGTCGGTTCATGCTCAGCCGCCCGTAGACGGTGCAGCCCCGCTCGCGGCCGTACTGCAGCGCAGCGCGTAGCTGGCAGCGCTCGCGATACATGGCTTCGACCGCGCGTGGCTGCGCCCCCTCAACCAGGGCTTCGTCGAGGAAGCCCTTGCAGCTCGCGCCGGGCAGGTCGCTGTGGTAGGCCAGGACACTGCGCCCAAGCTCCCACACGAGGTGGCGGATGTTGCAGTCGATATGCGCGTCGATGCAGTCCTCGGCATCGTGGCCGGTCGGCCAACGGTGCGGAAAGTGCCCGATCCAGCAGCCCAACTCGATGACGCCCTGGATGGTCCAGTCCACTGCGCACTCTCCTCGGGGCAGTCGGCGGTCAGCCGCTGAAAGCTCACGTGGTCGAAGAATCCGCAATCCTCCGGCCCCTGCCCGTGCACGAAGAGGCCGATGACGGCGCGATATGCTCCCAGGGGCACGCGCAGCAACGCACTTCCTCGCACCCATCCGCCGGTCTGCTCGTGGCGCCAGATTGCGGCGATGTGGTACCACTGCCCCGGCTCCCAGTCGCTGATGTTGGCCACGGCGGTCACCGGCCATCAGGAAGCGCTTTCTGTCAACCAGGGACCTTATAGCGTTGGCTATTGTCGGTACTCAAGACCCAGGTCCATCCCCAGTAGAGGGCGATATCCCAGTGAAGCCGGTTGCTGGCGGTAGCGAGCGAACTGAGCGAGGCAACCGACGCTGGAATTGGGAGCGGGATTTCGGTCCTCGATCGCAGCCTACTCCAGCCATACCAGCGCTAGGTCCCGCGCGGGGATGCTCAACGTGACGGTCCCGTCCGCGATTGGCAGCCGATCCCCAGTCTCGGCGTTGATCGCTGAGGCCCCAACAACGCCCAGGACCGCGGCGTCCACCTCCAGCCTAATGTCCTGTAGCTCGGCGGCGAGGTTCGAGACGATCAGCAACGCCCGGCCATCCCTCGTGTAGGCGCTGACCTTCACTCCCTCCTGGCCGCGCCTCAGCCACGCGTTGTTGTCCCAGTAGCCCAGGAACTGTGCATCCACGTAGCCGAACTCGTCCAGGGCCTCCCGGACCCCGAAGACTACCTCTCGGTTGCACCACGAGGGCCACACCAGCGTGTCGTGCAGGACCGTGAGCGACATCAGGTGCCTCGTGGGGGCGCGCTCGTCCCTCACCCCCTCGGGGAACTCCGGCAGAAGATACGGGAGCACACCCCACTGTTTGCCCATGAACTCGGCCCGGAAGGCGTCGAGCGACAGAAGCTGCGTGTAGTCATCGACCACGCGACCCCGGAAGTGCTCGCCGTCGAGGTAGGCGTCGCAGAACGAGAGCATCGGGATCATCAGGCGGCCCGACATGTGGCCCATCATGAAGGTCTCGTAGGGCTGGTCCTTGAGCATGGCGTAGATGCGGCGGTAGAGATCGCGGGCGGCGAAGATGGGGAAGCGGCTGTGGCGCGCGCCCTCAGCGTCCTCCCAGCCGCAGGCGTGCAGGGGATTGTCGCAGGCCACCGGCACCGAGTGGTCGTGATAGAGGCCGCCGAGGCCGTAGGTCTGCACGTACTGCTTGTTCTTCCAGACCACGAAGTCGGCCCAGCCCTCAGCCGCTGGGCATACGCCCATGAAGGGCGCGCCAAAGGCGCCGACGTCGCTGGAGCTGCGATCCGCTCGGCCGGGCACCCCCCACACTGCGCCGAAGTACTGCCACTCCGGGCTCTGCTCAGACAGCATGCGCAGGTTGGAGTAGGGAACGGCGAGCTGCGCAGCCTCGCGCAGACCCGCAACCCGTGCTGCGAAGGCCTCCGGATCGGCCGCCTCAGCGTAGCCGAAGTACTTCAGCAGCGACGGCGTGGACCACAGGATACTGATCCGCCCACCGTCGCCTCGCATACGAAGAGAGCGCCACCGCTGAGGGAAGGGCTTCACGGGCGTCGCGTGCAGCCCGAAGGTCCATCCCCAGGGCTCATCGAGCGTGGTCGGTCCTGCGATCGGCTCGATCACGAGGACGGCCTCATCGTTGCGACGCTCGAGGCGCATGGGCGGCCGCTGGCCCGCCACCCAGCCCTGATCGCTCTCACAGAACCACATGAGGCCGCGCTCTTCGTCGCCCAGCCAGTAGTAGGGCCGGAAGCGCTCTGAGGACCAGACCTGTCCCCCCCCGGGGCTATCGCCCCGGAGACCGGCTCATTCCTGGGACTGCCTTGGAAGTGTCTGAGTGTGGCGCTCTCGGCGCGCATGGGGATCTCGAGCCTGACCGACTGCAGATTCGCCGTCCCGTCTGGCACCAACTCAAGGTCCACGCGCGTCATGCCGTCGAACTCCGTCGTGCAGCGCGTGCGCGCGGCCACCGGGCCGCCCTCCGCTCGCCCCTCGACGACGGCAAACACATCACGGTGCTGCGCGACCCAGGCGGCGGCGTTCCGCCACTGGACAGCGCCATCTTCCGTAGTGACGACCAGCGTCATGGGGCGACTGAGCATCTGCTCGCCGTGGCTGCTGATCTTCGCGGGCAGGGGGCCGTCCCACTCGTAGGAGCGCCCCCAGGTCCGCACCGTGGCGCCCTCCACCTGCACGGGCGTCCACGGCGGAAGCACCTCAAGCTCCTCGTAGAGGTCATTGCCCCACCAGGCGGACACATCGGGCTTCACCTGGGTAATCTCCGCGTCGGCCACCTCTCCGCCATCCGCAATGAGCCGGCCGCGGATGCGGTACTCGCCGGCACCGATCTCCTGCTCGGGCATCTCAGCGGTCGTGCGATCACCCTCGAACTCGCTGACAGCGCCCTCCCAGATCACCTCGCCAGCGGGATCGGTGGTCTGCAGCCGGACGGACAGGTCCTGGCGTGGGCCGCGCCAGCCGCTGACATCGGCCGTCAGGCGCCACACTCCCAGGTCCGGGCGCGGCCGGGATGACAGCCGCAGCGCGGGGAAGTACGTGAACGGGGCGGTCATCCAGTAGCACAGGGCATCATCGGCCTGGCGCCGGACTTCGATCTCCAGGCGGTAGGCGCCGCTCTCGTCGAGGTCAGTCTCGGCGTCCAACAGGGCTACGTCTCCCGGCTCCGGCACCAGGGCCATCTCCTCGGCGAAGACCTCCCGGTCACGGCGCAGAACGCGGACCACCTCTCTGGCTGCGGCGCCCCGAGTGTGACCCGTGAGCCTGAGCTGGCCTCGCTCCAGCCGGCCGAGCTCCACCACCTGGACGAAGGGCGCCTCAGCGAACACCAGTCGGCCGTATCCGCCTGAATCGTGGAAGTTGCGCACGTGCGCCCAGGAGGTCCATTGCGTCGGCTTCTGCCAATCGCGGCAGAGATTGAGTCCCCAGGTCTCTCCCTCCTCCGGCGGCCCGCCCAGGTCCTCCCAGGGGATGGCGATCTCCACCATCCACACGTCGGCCGACACGTCGGACGCCACGCGAAGGTCAGGGCTCCAGCGCTCAGGGCTGTCCTTGCCACGCGAGGTGTAGCAAACGCCGGAGGGGTTGACGATGAGGTGGTAGTAGGCGTCGCGCTCGACACCGGCGCTGGGATCGATGAACACCTCGATGGCGTCGTCATGCCACACCGGGCCATCCGCCTCGCGCACGGTGTCCACCAGGCCGCCCTCAGGCAGCTCGCTGAGGAATGCCAGGGAGAGCGCATCATCGTCGCGCGCCAGGTAGGCCCACGTGTGGCGCCGCGCGACCTCCCCCGTAATGTTGTCCACGAATCCCGTCACCGCGCAGGCCGAGTTCCATTCGTCCTGATCCATCTGCCCGTCGATCGTGGGGGCCTCGCCGGGCCCCAGCATCACCAGCGGACGGTCCGAGGGTGCGATCGGCTGCGCGCGCCGGTACGACGCCTCGACTTCCGCGGCCGCCAGGGCGCGTCGATAGACGACCACCTCGTCGATGAGCGTGCGGGCATCGCGCTCGATATGCCACGGTCGGTCGCCGAGCTGTATGACCTCGCCCACGTCCGGCGACAGCGGGGCTTCCGGGACGGAGGCGGCTTGCTGACGTTCGACGTAGACGGCGATCTCCCCGGTGCGCCAGGTCGCGGCGATGTGGTGCCACTGCCCGGGCTCCCAGTCGCGGATGTTGGCCGCGGCGGTCATCCAGCTCTGAGCCGCGCGGTCATCAGCCATCAAAAACAGCAGCCTGCCCGGGGAGAGGTACTTGTAGAGCAGGATCCAGCCCTCCCCGGAGGTCGCGAAGAACTCGTGGAACTTGCTGTCGCCTCCACTCCAGTCCAAGGGGCAGACCCACATCTCAACGGTGCCGCGCTCGGCCAGAACATTGCCCTTCGCAGGCAGCTCAAGCTGGGCGGCCCCGTCGCCGACCACCAGCGCCCGGCCGATCATCCCCTCAGCGTACTCCTCTGGGCCGCTCACCGACACCTCGGTGGGCTCGGCGGCGATGCGGGGCTGCACGCTCCCGTCCAGTGGCAGATACAGCAGAACATCGCCCTGCTCCGCGGCCGGCACCGGCGCGGCGATACATAGCACCGCGATCGAGGCGAGAGTCCTAAGACGCATAGTTGACCTCTCCTGATGGCTGTTCG
This sequence comes from Armatimonadota bacterium, assembly GCA_034722055.1. GTDB lineage: Bacteria > Armatimonadota > Zipacnadia > Zipacnadales > UBA5352 > JAYENL01. The sequence goes on along the minus strand of JAYENL010000225.1, from coordinate 20,772 downwards.
AACTACCGGGGCCCCGCTTCGGCGCCGTTATCTGGCCCATCTCAGCGCAGTGGTGGGCCGGTCCGAAGAAGATGCAGGAGTACATCGCGACCCAGAGTAGCTGACTTGGCGGAAGATCTCGCCCGGGAAATCCTCGGCGGGCTCGGCGGGCAGCAGATGTGGCCCCGAGCAGGTCAGGCGTTTTCGAAATCACGGTACGGTACTCTTACTATGAGCCAGCGCTGAGCGTGTTCCCGTCGGACTCATGCCACACACACTCATCCCAAGTATTGACGGTGCTGCCGGTGCTCGCCAGCAAAACGCCCCACGCGTCGTGGCGATACGTATCACTGACCGCCTCGTCCGCGCCGGTCAGCGCCAGCGTCGTGCCCAGATGGTTGAAGTGGTAGAAGCTGCTCGTGCTGTCGCGGCGCATCGCCTCCAGCCCCGAGCCCATGGTGTAGTGCGCCACCGTCTCCTCGCTCTCGTCGCGCTCCAGTTGCAGCTTCAGCATGTCCGGCCCCTGATACACGAACTCCCGGAATCCGTCCGCGGTCCGCTGGTCTACCCGCTTCGAATCAGCGTCGTAGGAGTAGTAACTGTGCGCGCCCGCCGCGAAGGCGGTGGGCGCTGTCAGGACCGTCGCGTGCTTTTCGAGTTAAACACCTCGGGCACGCCCCTCTGTTCATCCTCAGACCCACGGTGGCGGCGACTGCCAAGCCACGCGCCGCACCAGGCACTTGGGATGATCAAGGTCACGACGACGATGCCGACACTCAACAACCCGGGCACGGGCAGGCCCGCGGCAGCAGCGAGAACCAGAAGCATCATGCCTCCCGCCAGCACAAGGCCCAGTATGGCACCCGACCAGTGGCTCGTCGATCCGAGACGCCCAACCGCGAGGCCCGCAACGAGAGAGAGCGCGGCGACGAAGGCGAGATAGGCGAATGCCAGCGATGGTCCTGCGCGGGCGCCTTCGGACGCAGCGATCAGCGGTTGTGTGGCGATCGCGAGAACCAGCAGCCACGCGATTGCGGCTGATACGATCACGATTGCCGTACGCACCTCACCACCTCCCTTAGACTATGGCTTGCCTGGGCCGAGCTTGGCACGCAGATCCTGTAGCATCAACTCCAAGCCGCGGATGATCTCCGCCAATTCATCGCTGATGGGCTTACACGCTATGCAAGCGGCGTAGCGTGCCCAAACAAGGGCAATGGAGACTGCGTAGTACAGGTAGATCCCAGCGCGCCAGATGTCGGCAGCAATGCTTACCGCAGATTCGCACAGGTGCACGCAACTGATATAGGCGAAATCCCCCGGTGTAGGCGGGAACTTCTTCCGGCACGTCGTCCTACACTCCTGCAATGCGCGCTGCTCCCACTGCCTCGTCTTCGTCTTCATCTGCTCGTATACCCATAGCGCGGTGTCCAGTTCAGCGTCGCGGGCATCCTCGCAAGTGGTGCCTCCTCCCTTCCCCGGCTGCAAGCCAAGCGGGTCAGTGAGGCGGAGAGTCAGGTTCCGGGCGTATGTGTAAGACCGCGAGCCTACCCTGGCCCGCGAGAACACGGCCGGGATGGAACGCCGTACCAGCGTCATGACGTGCCGCAACTTGCTCACGTCCTGTCGCGACGCGGCTTCCTGCGCCCAACCGAAGTCCGCACTTGGCCAAGCCAGATCGGATGCGGCGAGCTCGCCATGCATGACAGGATCCACCGTCATGAACCGCCCCAGCCGCTGCGCGTAGTCGCGGAAGCCCAGGTGGTAGAGGTCCGCGTTCGGCATGCGGTAGTAGCGCTCGCGGCCGACGTAGGTGTGGGGGTTGACCGTCGCGCCGGTGCTCGCCAGCAGCACGCCCCAGGCGTCGTGGCGATACGTGTCGGTCACCGCCCCATCCGCGGCGGTCAGCGCCAGCGCGGTGCCGAGGTGATTGAAGTGATAGAAGCTGCTGGTGCTGTCGCGGCGCATGGCCTCCAGCCCCGAGCCCATGGTGTAGTGCGCCACCGTCTCCTCGCTCTCGTCCCGCTCGAGCTGCAGGGAGCTGGCCTGCGGCCAGCTCTGGCAGTCCGGGCCCTGGTAGACGAACTCCCGGAAGCCATCCGGTGTCCGCTGGTCTACACGCTTCGAGTCAGCGTCATAGCTGTAGTAGCTGTGCCCGTCGTCCGGGAAGTCGATGCGCGTCATCAGGTTCTCGACATCGTAGACATAGTAGGTGATCCCGGCGGCCTCCTGCTTCGCGATCGTGTTCCCGCAGCCGTCGTACGAGTAGTAGACGGTCTCCTCCCCGGTGGTCTCGGTCAGCAGTTGATTGGCCTCGTTGTAGGCATAGTAGGTAGGCGTGCCATCGACCACCTTCACGGTCCGGTTGTGCGCCCCGTCGTAGTCGCAGCGGAAGACCGGCCCTCCAGTGCCTTGTCACTCATGTCTCCGGGATGTGGGGTCTCGATACCCTCCGCTTGCTCGTAGCCCGCCCATCGCCCACGTTCCTGTCCTCTCCCGCCGTCTGACAGGGCCGATATCCACAACTCCTCAGTGGGCGGAGATGGGGTCCGTAGGCATGTTCGGATTACATCCCGGAACAGGCCTCCAGTACGGACATCTGGCTGCTCTTCGGGTCCGGGGATCTGTACATTCAGCATGTCTACCTGAAGCCGCTTCCTGTCCCAGTTGATGGCGAAGCGGATTCGCGGGTACTTGCGGCGCAGGGCCTCGAGCAGTGTCGCTGCGGCTTGCGTGTACCTCGGATCGGCGATGACGCGGTCCGCGGCATCTTCGTTAGTCAGCGTACTGTCGGTACCTTTCGTCTTGGCTTGCTGCTCCTGTGCGGGAGGCGCATGCCTCTGGCCGCGCGGCAGGTCTGTGGACCTCCCTCCCTGCCTGCTGCAGCCTACAAGAGCTGCTGTGAGCACCAATACGAACATCACACGTCCTCTCATACTCGTCTTCTCTTGATTGACTCGCTTACTTGTTACGCGCATATATTCCTCCTATTTTGCAGACGAGAGCGTAGTTATGCTACCAATGCCAGTTCTCCTCGCAAAGGCCGTCGCACAAGCTCTCGCAGGTAACTGCACTCGTGACCTCATGACAAACAACGTCACATGTGATGCGGATCGGAGGCACGGTAGTGACAGGCGTACAGATAAGCACACAGGCGATCAGGCCGACGATCTCGCACGACACTCGGCAGATATGCCCGCATCGCCGGCGCCATTCGTCCCATTCGGGAGGGGTCGGGACCGGAGGAATACGGTCGAAGTCAGGTATGCAGAACCAATCCTTGCCGCGCCGCCGACCAATCTTGCGGTGCGGTATGATGTCCACCCTCCGGCAAGCTTCCTTACCGTAGCAGACCCAGTAGCTGTCAGGATCTGGAACACACTTCCAGACCTCTCTTACCTCCCACCACTTCTCATACATGACATGGTAAGTCCCAGGGAATCCCGACGGACAGATGCCCTTGAACGTCCTCTCGAATGGTCTCTTTGGCGTGTCGTAGGTGCGGCTCCGTTTCGCGCATGCTAGCGGGTCGCAACCCCATTGGCCACTAGGGTCGGTGAACGTGGTGGGCCGGTTCGCCGAGTACGCGAAACGTTCCGCCTGCTCCAGGGGATCCTGCGTGAGCAGCCTCCCACTCCCCTGAGCGTAGTCCCGGAGCCCGAGGTGATACATGGCCGCGTTGGGCATCCGATAGTAGCGCTCGCGGCCCACGTAGGTGTGCGGGTTGACGGTGGCGCCGGTGCTCTCCAGCAGCACGCCCCAGGCGTCGTGGCGGTAGGTATCCGTCACCGCCTCATCCGCGCCGGTCAGCGCTATCGCGGTGCCGAGGTGATTGAAGTGATAGAAGCTGCTCTCGTTGTCGCGCCGCATGGCCTCCAGCCCATCGCCCATGGTGTAATGGGCCACGGTGGTCTCGCTCTCGTCCCGCTCCAGTTGCAGCTTCAGCATATCCGGCCCCTGGTAGACGAACTCCCGGAAGCCATCCGGTGTCCGCTGGTCTACACGCTTCGAGTCAGCGTCATAGCTGTAGTAGCTGTGCCCGTCGTCCGGGAAGTCGATGCGCGTCATCAGGTTCTCGACATCGTAGACATAGTAGGTGATCCCGGCGGCCTCCTGCTTCGCGATCGTGTTCCCGCAGCCGTCGTATGAGTAGTAGACAGTCTCCTCCCCGGTGGTCTCGGTCAGGAGCTGATTGGCCTCGTTGTAGGCATAGTACGTCGGCGTGCCATCGACCACCTTCACGGTCCGGTTGTGCGCCCCGTCGTAGTCGTACTGGGCCTCGAAGATCGGCGCGCCCTGCGCGTCCACCTGCGCCTCCCCGGTGAGCTGGTAGATGTCGTCGTACGAATAGTAGGTGGCGGCCCCATCTTCGCGCACGATCTTGGTGGGGTTGCCCACCCCATCGTACTCGTAGTCGAGCGTGGCGATCTCGGTCAGGTCGCTCTGGCGGTGCTCGATCCGGCTGACCCGCCGCGCCGCGTGGTTGTTGAGGGCGGGCAGAGAACAGGCAGCGAGGGAAGGGCTGCAGGCACGGTGCGAGGTGCGGAGCAGGTGGCAGGCCCGAGTGTGTTGAGGTCGCAACGCCCTCACCCCCATGGCGTCTGCGGCGCGGACCGTGGAGAGTCAGAGGGGACGTCGGCAGCAGTCCACGCCTGCTACGAGTATACCCCGCGGCGCAGTGGAAGTCCACCGATTCCGGGCCCGCGCCGTCTGGAGCATTCAGCCGCCGGGCAGCGCGAAGGCGCTCAGCGTTGGGCCGTCCGTGGCCGCCAGCACCTCGGCCACACCGTCGCCGTCGAGGTCCTGAGCGCGCACGAACTGCACGAGTCCCGGTGCCTGCGCCTGTGCGATGATCTCCCCCTCCGCGGAGAGGACGAAGACCTGTCCGCTGTCGTTGCCGGCCAGCACCTCGGGGCCGCCGTCCCCATGGAGGTCCGCGACCTCCAGCGCGCGCACGCCGTCGCCCAGGGAGCGCGCCCAGTGCACCGAGCCGTCGGGGTTGAGGGCGTAGACGATGCTGTTGCGCGAGCAGGTCAGGATCTTCGTCGAGCCATCGCCCGCGAGATCGGCGAGCCGCAGGGCATCGATGTTCGCGCCGGTGTCGAACAGCCACTGCGGCTGTGGGGCCCAGATCCCGGGGAGCTGGTGCAGGAAGTCGGTGAACTCCAGGGCGGGATCGTACTCCGTGACCGCGACCGGGCCCTTCAGTGAGCCCGTCACGAACTCGGTGACGCCGTCTCCGTCGATATCCGCCACGGCCAGCCCGGGGCCCTGCCCCTTGACGCGGAAGAAGCGCTTGCCCGCGAGCGTGAAGACGTTCGTCTCCCAGTAGTTCGTGGCGCAGACGATCTCGGGCGTGCCGTTGCCGTCCACGTCGGCGAGCTGCAGGTTGTTGGGGCTGTGCGCGTAGTTGAGGGTCTCCCAGACCTGCTCGCCATCGGGGCGCAGGCAGTACAGGTGCATGTTCGTTGAGCCGGCGATGATCTCGCGCACACCGTCGCCATCGACGTCGGTGGCGTGAATGACCTCGATGGCGCCGGGCGTCGCGCCCCAGGACTCGTTGGCGGTCGCCGGCGTGGTCGGCGACTGGATCCGCCGGACCTGCTCGCCGGCCGCGTCCAGGATGAAGATGTCCTCGCCGGGCTGCGCGTGCGGGAAGGTCCCGGTGCCCACAACCAGCTTCGTCTGGCCATCGCCCAGCAGGTCGCCCACCCAGAGGCTGCACACCGGGCCCGGCGCCTCGAACTCCCACGCAAGCCCACCGCCGCGGTCGAAGCAGCGCAGCCGGCTGTCCTCGGCGCCCAGCAGCAGCTCCGGCTCCCCGTCGGCTGTGACGTCCGCCTGCTCGAGCAGCCGCACCTCCGCGCTCCTATCGCCGCCCGGATCGAAGCGCCACAGCTCCGCCATCTGCGGGGCATCACTCTCGAGGCCGGGCGCGGCGGGCGGCGGAACCCGGCTGTCGGACCACGCACCCGTCAGGGCCGCAGCCACCTCTGCCAGCGTGTCGGGGGGCGGCGGCGGGAAGCGAAGGCAGTGCCGGCCGGCGGTCAGGGACAGCGTGACCGTGCCATCCTCCCACGCAACGCCATCCGCGCGTCGCGTGCCCAGCCGCACGGCTCCCGGCTCGCCGCAGGCCAGCGTGACCCGACAGGGCGCGTGTGCCTGGAGGGTCGCCCGGCCACGGGCCAGGTCGCAGTCCGCAGTCACGGGCCGGTCGCTGCCGAAGAGCAGCCGCCCGCACCGCAGGGCCCGCCCCGACACGAGCGTGAAGCCGTCCGGCCCGACCGCGTAGAGCTGAGCGTCCACCGCCAGGCCCCTCTCTCCGACGAGCGGGCGGCTCCCGAGCAGACGGACGGCGCCGTCGGGCGAGCGCACTGTGGCGCTGGTCGTCCCGTACGCGCGGGCCTGCACCGCGTCATCGTGAGGTGCCTTCGTGCACTGCAGCAGGTTCATGAAGGCCACCGACTCGCCCGGCCGCAGTGACGCGGTCACGGTCTCCTGGTACTGGGCCTTATTGTAGCGCGACACCCGCTGCGCCACCGCCGCCGTGTCGAGGCCCGAGATGCGACACTGCGTCTCCTCGCCGCTGACTACCGTCCGCCCCTCGCGCTGTGTGGGCCCGCGGAACAGCTTCCACCAGTTCTGTAAGACGAACTCCGCAGGCTCCAGCGCAAACACCTCGTCGATGACCAGGAAGTAGCGGCCCTTCGCCCACAGGATGTTGCGCGACCAGTCGGCCCCATTGTAGTGGTGGAGCGTGCTGCGCACTGCGCCGACGTCCCGCCCGTCAGCGACCAGCTCCAGGTCCGCGAGCAGCGGCACTGCGCCAGTGCCGCCCTGCCCATCGCGGAACACGACGACCACGTTGTGCTCGGCGAGCTCCTTGACCATGTACCCACCCGTGCTCAGCGCCCACATGCCCTGGTCGGTGTAGCAGATGATCTGGTTGGCGTCCGCGTGACCGTGTGTGAAGTTCGACAGCCCGTCGAGCAGGAGGTAATCCGCGTCCCGGTCCAGCCGCGAGCGGAAGACCACCTTGTCATAGGCGCGCTCGCGCGGGGGCGCGCCGGGCTCATCGGCGCCAGCGCGATAGCACCACTTCTCGGCGGGGATCACGGTCACACCGTAGAGGTCCGCGGGCTCGACCGGGGGCACATCCGTCGCGTAGCTGTGGTGAAGGTTCCAGTCGTGGCCGCCCCAGCCCAGGAAATCGTTGAACCACTGGTAACGGCCGTCGCCGTAGTACCACGCGCCGATGCGCAACAGGTTGGTCGAGGTGTTCGCGAGCGTCCCGCCCGAGTCGCCGAAGCAGGTGTTGTAAGGGTAGTTCGAGATGATTGCGTTCATCTGGTACTCGCACTGCCGGGCGAGGTTGCCGCTGTCCATGTAGGCGAACTCGCCGTTCGTCAGGCACCACAGCGCGATCTCGGTCGCGTAGGTCGTCTGATAGCCGTTCGCCTCGTTGGCAGGCTTCCAGAAGCGCGACTGCATCTCGTAGAAGTGCCGCAGGCGCCGCGCGGCCTCCTCGGCCGCCGGCATCCCCGGGCAGAACCTGTTCAGGTACAGGCTCGCGAGGTTCCCACCCTTCTCCGCGAAGCCATAGTGCACCGGCCGGTCGGCTGGGGCGTCGAGCGCGTGCAGCCGCTCGCAGCGCTCCACGCACCCGAGCAGGAAGCCGCAGACCACCGCCCGGTCCTCGTCGCTGAACACCGGTGCCTCCTCGATCTGGTCCCACACGGGCCCGAGATATGCGATCCCGTAGAGGTTCGTCAGGTGCTCCTCCTGCGCCAGCGCTGGCAGCAGCGTCGCGATCGCGGCGCGGCAGGCCTCCAGGTATGCCGCGTTGCCGCTGCGGTAGTAGCTCAGGCCCTGGCTGATGAGCAGCTCGACGGCGCCGTAGGGCGGCCCCGCGTCAGCGAGCTTCTCGGCCAGCGCCTCCTCGGTCAGCGGCTGGGCCAGGTCCGGCGTCTCGGTCTCGACGAGGTGGGGAAGGACGAGGTCGCGCCCCGGCTCGATGTGCGCCAGCAGCCGCTCGACGCTGGCCGCAAGGCCCTCGGCGTCGCTGCCCCCGCAGAAGACCACGCCGATGCCCAGGGCCTCGGGGTCATGGACGGTACGCAGCTCCGGCAGGCCGGCCTCCGGATGGGCCGCGTCTGAGGCCACGTAGTAGTTGTGATACAGCCGCGCCGCCACCGCGTTCGTCATCAGGTTGCCGATGACGACCAGGTTCCGCTCGCCCAGCGTCGCGAGCGCCCGCCCATCGCCGATCACCGGGAGGCGCGCTCCGGTCGCCTCCTCGACGGCCTCGCGCACCCGCTCGGCCAGCGCGCGGTGATGGGCGTCGTCCGGCACGGCGATGTCCGCAGTCGGCCGCCCGTCCTCGACCAGCGCGATCTCCGTCATGAGCGCCCGGCCGCGCGGCACCGGAGCGGGCTCCGGCGGCTGCGCAAGCAGGGCGAACAGAGAGATTGCCACCGGTGCGACTGCCATCATTGACATGACGAGCCCTCCTCGTCACCGTGTCACGCCACGCGGCCCCGAGCCGCCGAACTGCGCCGAAGTCCGCCTCAAGTGCGTCGGATGCCGGACGAGTCCGGCGAGTGCAACACCAGCCGGACGTGAGCCTCCGCGCGAATCCGGGTTGAGGGCCGGAAGTTCATGGCTCACTACCTCTCGCGGGCTGCCGTCCGTCCGCCGGCAGCTTCCGGGCCTCGCGGCGCCTCACCTGCAGCGGAGCGGGAGGCGCCGCCGAATCGGCTGACTCGTCCCGCGTGCCAGGTCGGCGAAGGGTTCGGGCCGCGAGTTGCGAACTGACCGGTGACCGCGGCCGCGCCGTGTGGCGGCGCGGCCCTATCGCTGATCCGGCGCGCGTCGGGTGCGCGCCGGCCTGGAGGTCGTGTCCATGAAGCTGTCTCTGCTGACCTACAACCTCGGTCGGGACTTCGAACTCGACGAGCTGATCCGCATCTGTGAGGCCTACGACTATGAGGGGATCGAGTTCCGCTCCGGCGTCGGCCCGCACGGCGTCGAGCTGGAGGCGAGCGAGGCCGAGCGCGCCGAGATCCGGGAGAAGATGGCGGCCAGTCGGCTGGAGATCGCCGGCATCGGCACGAGCTGCCGGTTCGAATCGCTCGATGACGGCGAGCGCCAGGAGCAGATCGACGAGGCCAAGGCCTTCATCGACCTGGCGGCGGACATCGGCTGCCCCCGCATCCGCGTCTTCGGCAACAGCTTCCCGGAGGGCGCGGACCGGGACGTGGTGGTGGGCAACGTGGGCGAGGCCCTGCGTGAGATCGCAGAGCACGCCGAGCCCACGGGCGTGGACGTGAACCTGGAGCTGCACGGGGACTTCTCGTACTGGAAGTACACGCTGGAGGCGGTGGAGATCGCCGACCACGTGCGCGTCGGCGTGGTTTACAACTGCAACACCTCCGAGCTGGCCTACGGCTCCATCGGCCAGTTCCTCAACCCCATCGCCCCCTACCTGCGGCACGTGCACATGCACGAGCTGGAGAACGTGTATCCCTACCGCCTGCTGTTCCGCTGGCTGAAGGACGTCGGCTACACCGGTTTCTGCTCGGTGGAGTCCGACACGCCCAGTCCCGACGCCGAGCGCATTATCCACATCTACAGCCTGCTGTATCGGGCGTGGGTGGAGAGCGCGTAGACGGCCGGCCTGCGGGCCTACCGATCAGAGCGCGCTCGCACGACGCCGGCCGGGGGACGCGACGATCCGGGCACGAGGTGCGGGCGGGGCGCCCGGCAAAGCACAACGGTGCGATGACGGGCGGCAGGCACGCGCCACGACAATGCCGACTGGATGAACGCGGAGCTGGATGCTGTCACTGGGAGCGTGGCGGCGGCCCGGCAGGACTCAGTTGTGGCCTGCCCCTGGCGAAGACCGGGGGCTTGGCATGTCAGGCGCGAGGGCCGAGCTCGGCCCTCGCGCCTCCGGCCGCAGGAGGAGGCCTGCTATGGCACGTCCGCCGTGACGTTCACCGACACCGGGTCGTCGGCCGTCACGGTAACCTCGACGCTCACCGGCCCCTGCCCCTGATTGCCGACGACCAGGGGGAAGGGGGGCCCGGCAAGCTCTCCGTCCTGGTCAACGGGACCGACTGCGAGTTGATACTCGCCAGGCAGCACCGACGGGATCTCGAAGCTGCCGTCCTGGCCATCAACGTGCGCGATCTGTCGGCCGTTGTCTCCCTCGAGGATGACCGCCATAGGTGTGCCCGACGAGCCCTCCACGGGCTGGCCGGCGCGGTTCCGCACGGTGCCGCGTACGTGCCGGAGGTGCGGCGCCTCGCCGCCCATCGCCGTGGCGTTGATCACCGGACGCATGATCCACATGCCGCTGTGTCCGGCCCTGTGCACGGAGGGGGCCGCCATGAAGTCGAGCAGCAGCGTCGTCGTTGAGCCCTCCACGATCTCCAGGGCGTCGCTGGCGAGATTGACCTTCACGCCCGACTGAGCCCCGCTGGGCACGGTCAGCTCATGCTCGGCGTCATCGGGCAGAACGATCTTGTTGCCGTCCGGATAGAGCACGAGCCGGATCTGCTGGTAGGTGCCCACCGGGACATCGGCCTCGCCCAGCTCGAGGGTGGCATCGGCCAGGGTCAGCAGGTCCACAGGCCCGAGCAGGTTCGTCAGCAGGCTCTCATCCAGAACGACCACCTCGCCGTCGTCCGCGGGCACGAGCTGGATCTCTGCGATGTTCACCCACACCTCCTGCACATCGGCCGCCGGCATGTCTGTGAGGAGCACCTGCATGGTGCCCGTGGCAGCGCTGCCGCCGTCCGGGCTGCCGACATCGGAGCCCGATCCCCCGCCACATCCCGGAAGCATGGCTATGGCCATTGCCCCTATGACCGTGCATACTATCGCTACAAGCGTCTTCGTGGACACACTCATCGACCTCCTCGGGGTATGCTGGTTCTCAGAACCATTATTGCCGGACTGCCGCCCATCCACAACTGGTTCGCCGGATTCGTCCAGTCAGAGTAGACAAATAGTCTGTTCCTCGCAGAATGATTTACACTACGACTGATTAATGCTATGATCCCCATGACATGGATCTCACGGTGACCGAGGGCCGCAAAGAGCTTGGACAGCGCATACAGTCAGCGGTAGCGTCGGCGGGGTATCCATCACTGACCGCCTTCGCTGAGGCGCTGGGGTGCTCGCGCGCGCTTATCTACCAGTATGTCAACGGCGAGGTCCTTGCTCAGCTTGATCGGCTCACCGAGATCGCTCGTCTCACCGACCGGCCTCTCCAGTGGTTTCTCGCCGATGATCCGAGCGGCGTCTCCCGGCAGGAGGCCGAGCTTGAGGAGCACCTCCAGCGCTGCAGGAGCCGCTGTGAGGAGCTGGAACGGTCCCTCGCCGCCGAGCGCCAGGCCCGACTGGACCAGTCTCACGCCTCTCGCCAGGCGCTTGTCGAGACCCTTCAGGAGCTGTGCCACGCCCTCCGCCGCTCCGGCGACATGCGGGAGCTGATGGAGACGGCCGTCCGGTGGCGGGAGGTGGCCGCCGAGTTGGGAGACACGGCCTCCATGGCCGCCGCCGACCTGCACCTCGGCCACGCCGCGTACGGACTGGGCGACATGCACCGAGCCCAGAAGGCACTGGAGGCGGCCCTGGAGCAGGCACGCGCGTCCGGCCACAGGGCAGCGGAGCTGTCCGCGCGCCAGGAGCGTGTCAGGGTGTGGCAGGCCGCCGGGAAGCTCGAGCAGGCCCGGGGGGAGGCCGAGGAGCTCGCTGAATCTCAACAGTGGTGGCCGCGCTGGTCGGCGGTGGTGACGCTCGCGGCCCTCGCCGAACAGGAGGGCCGGCTGCAGGTCGCCCGGGAGCATCTGCAACGCGCGGAGGAGCTGCTGGAGGAGGCGCCGGCCGAGGCGCTGGCTACCGCTCGCACCTACGTGCAGTCAAACCAGGTGAACCTCGCTCTGGCGAGTGGTGACTACGGGCGGGCCTTGGCGGAGGCGAACACCCACTACCGCCTCGCTGCCGAGGCCGGACTTCCCGACCAGATCCGGGAGGCCATTCTGAACCGCGCCATCGCCTCTCTCCGCTCCGGACAGGTGGAGCAGGCGGAGGAGCTGCTGGAGCGGCTGTCGGAGCTGGCGGAGCACGCGGACGACCGCCGGCTGCGGGCACTCGCGGAGATCTTCACCGCCGAGCTGCTCACCAGGAGAGGACAGTTCGCGGAGGCCAGACGGCTGGCTCAGGAGGCCATCGAACTGGCGAATGAGACGGGGCCGGGGCTGGCGGTGGCCGAGGGGCAGTTGGCGCTGGGCCGGGCCTTCCTGGCAGACGGGATGTGCGATGACGCTATCTACCACCTGCGCCGGTGCCAGCAACGGGCGGCCCGCCTCGGCCTGGCGCGACTGAGGCTGCAGGCGGCGATGCTGCTGGCCGTCGCCGAGGCCGATGAGACGCTGTTAGACCAGCTCCAGGACGAGGCTTCCGAGCGGGGCTACCGCGACCTGGAGGAGGGACCTGCCGCACTGCTTGCGGATGAGGAGGACGCCATAGAATGAAGTTTCCGCCGACAGCCATGGGGGCGCGTTTGCTCGCGCTGATGGGATTCGCAGTCGTGGTCGCGGGTCTCGCTGGTTGCGGCAGCGGCTCGTTCGACCTGGCCTACACCGGCGGCGGGGTGCCACCCGGGGAGCCGGACATCGGCGGCATCGTGGTCGCGGCGGCGGACGGGATGGACACCGCTCAGGACGATCAGCAGGATCAGCGTGTTCCCGTTCCTGGCGCGGAGGTGCGCCTCATCCGCGGCCGTGCGGTTGTCGGGATGGCCACTACCGGGGACGAGGGCTTCTTCCGCTTTGAGCATCCCGACACCGGCCGCTACACCATCGCGGTCCGGCCCCCGGCAGGCAGCGGCCTCAGTGAGGCAAGCCGGGACGTGCAGCACGAGCGGGGCCGGCGAACCTTCGTGGAGATCCTGCTGCAGAGACTCGGCCCTGGTGGTCCGTCCGGGCCAGTGCACTGACCGGCATGATTCGCGTAGGTCGAGCTGCGCCCGACGCCATTCGTCGGGCGCAGCTTAGTTGCGCCGGCCTCCGGCGCAGGATTCGGGGGGGGCGGATGCCGGAATAGAGATGCGGCACCTGAGGCCTGATGCTCTCGGGGCGCATTGGCCGCAGACGAGCTTGGCAGCAGTGGTCCGATCCTACTCGGTCCCGGGCTGCGGCTCACCAAGACCTCGTTCGGCGAGATCTCTCTGGCAGTAGCGGTACTTCCGGTAGAGGTTGTGGTGGATGTCCAGCTCCCTGTAGTCCTCCTCGAGTGCGCTGGTCATCGCAACCACTCGCTGGTAGGAGGCCTCGGCCTGCTGCATCCTGTCCCGTGCGAGGAACAGCCTGGCGCGGGCGTACTCATGCCAGATCTCGAAGCTGCGCCTCGTCCAGGTGAACAGGTCCCTGTCCCGGGCGAGGGCGTCGGCGGCAGGTCCGGTGGTTCCCCGGGCGATGGCCTGGTCCAAGGCAATCTCCGCCTCGTCGATCAGCTTCATGGCTCGCGTCATCTTCGCCATGCGGCGGGCCGGCGGGCCGGTCCAGTTGTCCCCCAGGTACTCGGGATGGTGCAGGCCGGTCATCGCGTCCTCCATGGCCAGGAAGTACCGCTTCATGTCATCGGCCGCCTGGTCGTAGCGCTGGCAGTACTCGTCGATGATGGCATCGGCGGTGAGGTCGGGGTCCCACAGCATTCTCGCCAGCGTGTAGGCGTTGAGGTTGAAGGCCCACGGCCACGCGTGCTGGCTGACGACACCGCTGACGCCTATGCGGTCGAGATGCTTCAGGTCCCCGGCAATGATATGCGGGAAGGGCATCACGCGGCCGTCCATGGCTGACTTGGCGCAGGCGTAGTAGTAGATGATCACGTCGCCCTCGCACAGCTCAACCCACTGCTGCAGGTTCTCGTCGAAGTACTCGTTGACCTCATGGCAGTTGGCGTCACCCCGCCCGTCGAGAGGCCGGCTGTAGCAGCGGTGGAACATGGCGAACTGTATGTTCAGGTTCGGGTGAGGCATGATCTCACGCGGGGCGGGGACGGTGTTGACGTAGGCGATGGTGAACAGCTTCTTATAGGGCGCCTCCCGGGCCATGGCCTCGGCCAGGGGGTTGATCGCCTGGAGAAGCTGTTTGGTGCCGATGACCTGATGCGGCTTCACCCAGTGCCGGAGCGACGGATGATCGTGGAGCCACAGCCAGTCCCTCTCGCGGATGCACCCCGGACACTGGCAGTAGGTCACGCCGTCGCTGTACCATGGCGCGTAGACGTCGGCGTCGGGGTAGGTATCGACCAGCTCCAGGAAGCTGTTGACCATCTCCTCGACGGCCGCTGAGGATGAGGAGCAGATCTGCACCGGCTTCCGGTCGCCGTCCGACACGTCGTAGTCTCTGCTGTAGTAGTCGTCGCCGAGCCGCTCAATCTGGTCGTCGCTGAGGATGAGCGAGTACCACTCGGGGTGCTCCTCGAAGTGCTCCTCCGGCGGCACCAGGGCCATGGTGTAGTGTCCCCCGAAGTCCCAGATCATATCCCACTTGTTCTTCTCGTCCACGAACTGCCGGTAGCGCTCGGGCTCGATGGCGCCGCGCCGCGAGAAGCCCATGCTGCTCTGCACGTAGTTCATGCCCATCTTCGACATCCAGTGCCACTGCGTCCCGACCGGGTTCCACCCCTTCAGGCCCCGATAGGCGAAGGCGGGCCGCTCGGTGCGGTCAATCGTCGCAATGCGCAGCTCAGCGAGTTGCGGGATGCGCTCATCGTCGAAGCAATAGAAGCGCGCGCCCACGTAGTCTTTCAGGAACCAGTAGACGGCGTACAACAGGCTTCGGGGGCGGGCACCGATCAGGTAGAGGTCATCGCCGGCGGTCTTGATGGCGAAGCCCTCATCTCCGAGCGCGCCGGGCGCAATGGCCAGGGTCCCGGGGGCATCGTCCACCAGCGTCAGCAGGATGCTGTTGCCGGGGGCCGCCGGTGGGCCTGCCACAATGGGAAGCTCCGCGCCCGTGGCGGCCTTGATGTAGCGCTGGAGCTCCCGGGCTGCCAGCTCCTCGGTGACGGAGGCGTCCTCGGCAGTCACGATCGTGGATGCGGTCCGGCCGCCCTCCGCGAGGATCAGCTCCGCGCGGGCGGCGGAGAGGGCAATAGTTACCAGCATGAGTGAGACAGCGAGACTCCTCGCCATTGCCTTGCGCTCCTTTACCTGACTGCGCTCCTACTCTCTCGGCTTGGAGTGACCGACGCGGGCCACACCAGGGTCCTCGAACAGTTGAACCTCGGTCAGAGCCTTCAGCCCCGGGCAGTCGGAGATCTCGACCTTCACCCCCGCGATGGTGACTGCGATGGGCAGTTGGACGATGTCAACGGCCTCCAGGCAGGCATCTTCGTACTCCCTGATGGTCTCCCATCTGTCCTCGATCAGCAGCGACACCAGGGCCGACTGGGGGCTGCCCGACTTCAGGCCGATGCCCACTCCGCAGATGGGGCGAGGTCGGTCGAGCGTCAGGGTGAAGACCGCCTCATCGTCGGTGCCCTCATACACCCCGCTGCCGTACGCGATCGACCCGTCGAACACAGCCGCGGGTCCCATGGCAGGGAAGGCAGGATTGGCGCCGGTCATGGTCGTCTCCACCGCCACCCCTCCCCCTGCGTAGAGCCCCGCCAGGTCGATCTGCTCGCCGCGCTCGGGATAGTGCCGAATGTAGGCGTTGCCATCGGCGTCTTCGGCGCGAACGGTGTAGGTCCGGCGCGTGGGCACCTGCAGTGTCCTCTCGAAGCTGTCCGTGCCGTCAGCGATGGCTCCCGAGGTGAGGATTTCCTCGCCACGGTCGTCCAGAACCGTGACCCGCCGCAGGCCCGGAAGGTCCACATGCACGGTCAGCTCCGTCGCGCCCACGCCCAGGAAGATGTCGTCGAAGTAGGCCGTCCCGCTCTGGTCGTAGTACATGGCGTAGAGCGAGGAGATCTCAGCGGTCTCCCCGGGCAGGGTGAGCATCCTCTCAGCGTACTCCCAGTCGTGGGCGCCCTTGGTGAACTTCGGTCCGCCGAGGTACTGCCCGCAGCCGGTGGTGGTGAGGCCGTAGTGGCCGCCGTCAGGATCGGCGCCGGTGGATTTCGACCAGGCGCTGCATAGCACCCGGGTGCCCTCCGCAAGCGGCGCTCCCAGTATGATCCGCCCCACGTGGCGCTGGCGGATGCACTTCGAGATGGACCTCTCGCCCACCAGCCTGTAGGCGTACCGCCCCCCGTGGGCCTGCTCGCCGGTCACGCCGTCGGCATCCGTGGTGTCATGCTCCTCCCATCCCCGGACGGGACCGCCAATGCCCTCGCCGGCCGGGAAGTGAAGCTCTCGCTCGAAGCCGCCGTTGCGGACGAGGTTCGGGACCGGCAGGGGCGGGTCGGCGGTGACGACGATCGCAGCGCGCTCGGTCACATCCGTGCTTGCGGCGGAGAGACGGTCAGCCACGTCCTGCGGCCCCTCGCCGCGCTTGTGGATGTCTGTGCCTTCGGGCTCTTTGGGTGCCTCGCCGAGGTCGTACCTGTCGCGGAGGATTCTGGAGTAGATGTAGAAGCCGGCCGGGCGGTTGATGACTGTCTGCAGGCGCGTGTTGTCGGCCAGCCGTTGCGTCGCGCGCTCGAGCCGCAGCATCTCGTCGTACAGCGCTTCGGCCCGCGACCGCTCGCCGGCCTCGAACAGGTCCACGGCCTCTCGGTACCTCTCGGCAATGGCATCGTAGAGCTGTCGCCATCTGAGCAGGATCTGCTGGTAGTGAACGAGGCTCGCTGTCCGCTCATCCTCGACTCTGCGCTCCGCGCGCTTCAGGTCAATCTCACATGCGTCCAGCTCGCTGGCGTCCAGGTCCCGGAGGTAGTCGAACATCGGCCCAGCGGCAGAGCCGTAGCGCCTGTCGCAGAACTCGCGCAGAGCCGTGTCCGTGTTCGTGTCCACGTTCCACAGCAGCTTCCCGAGCAGGTAGTGATTGGTCAGGTAGGGGCGCCACCAGTTGTACAGGCCCTGGCTGATGAGCCCCTTTACGTCCTGCTCGGCCAGGTAGCGCAGGGAGTGCCTCATGTTCGTGGTCTTGGCGTAGGGCCGGGCGTGCCACGCTCCTCGGCCGCAGTAGTACTCGTAGATGATGACCTCCGGCACGAGCCGCGTCCACTGCTCGATGTTGTTGCGGTAGTAGGCTCGGATGTCCTCGCAGTTGTAGTAGCGGGCTGACGAGGTGAGATCGCTCGCCGAGTGCTCGAAGAGGGCCAGCATCGCGATTACATTCTGCAGCGGCCTCTCCGTCCTGGGCACCTCACCGGTCGCCACGTAGCCGAGGTAGAGGATAGGTGTGTCGGGGAACTCCCCCGCGGCCCGCCCGGCCACGGCGTTGACCGCGTGCATCAGCCGGTCCGACCCAAACTGCAGGCCCCGCTTGACCTGCCAGCGCTCATCGCCCCCGCACTGCTCGCACATGCACCACCCGTAGCCGTCCTCGGGACCGGGGCAGAAGATGTCCACGTCCCGGTGCCGGCGCATGAAGGTCAGGCACCGGTCCGTGTAGAGCCGCAGCGCCTCGGCGCTGTGGGTGCAGAACTGACTGGGCTCTCGCCTCATGCCGTCATCGCCGGGGCGAAGCGCGTAGTACTCCGGGTGCTCGGCGAAGTGCTCCTCGGGCGGGAGAAAGTAGTGGAAGCCGTGGTGGTAGCTGTAGGTCTTGATGCCTCGCATCCGCAGCTCCGTGCGGTAGTCCTCCCAGTATTCCGCGTTGTCGCAGCGGCTGTAGGCCACGCCAACGAAGTTCAGCTTGCGCTTGCCCATCAGGTCGAGCATGCGGACATCGGCGCTGGTGTAGCCACGGTATTTGAATGAGGCCGTTTCCTCGCGATCGACCGGAGACAGGCGGATAGTGTCGCGGCGGGGAACGATCTCCTCCTGGCTGAAGACGCTCGGCCAGAACACATCCAGCTCGTCCTCCAGGAAGTCGTACACCGCGTACAGACAGCTTCGGGGATTGGCCCCGGCCAGGATCAGGTCGTCGCCCCGGGTGCGAACAACGAAGGCGTCGTACTCACGCTGCCTGGGCGAGAAGCTGATCCTCCCCCCACGCTGCCGGACGAGGGCGTTGGATACGGGGGTCCCAATCACGATGGCCGGCTGCTCGGCGGCCGGCGCGCTTGTGATGGGGAACCGGGCCCCGGAGATGCGGGCGAGGTACTGCTGCAACTGCTCCGCGGCAAAGCGCTCGGGGGCCGATGCCTGTTGAGCGATGGCGATGCAGTACGGCGTCTCGCCGCTCTGGCACAGCGCAGTGCTGCCCCACGTGGTGGCAGCCAGGCCGAGCAGCAGTACGCATGTCCAGAGGCCTGTGCGAGTGGTTCCGCTCAATTCAGACGCCTCCGTGCTTGTCTGGCGCTGCCCGGCAGATCACCACGCCGGACTCCCCGAGTGGCACGCTCCCGATCATTGTAGGCCGATACGGATCGCACAGCAACCAGGGGAGGCGTTGGGGCATCGCTGGTAGTTATCGGCGCCCCCCTTGATCATGGCAGCGAAGGCTCGGGCCGTAACCACCGAGTCGCTGAAGCGTTTGTGAGCTGACGGTTCGGCCCCGCAGCGTCGTTTACTGGCCCACGGTGCGTTCTCCTCCTCAGCCTGATTGATTGGGTACCGAATGGGGGCCAGCTCACGTCTACCGCCGCGTGCACGCCTGGGAGGGGCATCTGATGGCAATCTGACCGAGCCGGCCGGCGTGGCTACGGCGACCGTGAACGTCGCCGCCGATTACGCGCCCAGTGATACCACGAAAGCAGGCCGCTGCCGTCCGCGAGGCGGGGGGAGACCTCGCGGAACGCCAGCGGCCCAAACCTGCCTTTCCGCAGACGGCTGTGCGTCATCCTTTGTTCGCTCCAGCGGAATCGGCTACACTCTGCGTAAGGGAGAGAGCCGGGCAACAGGTACGCTGTCCAATCCGAATCGGTGGACGGTGCCTCGCAGAAAAGAAGGAGACCGAGAATGAAGAGGACAGTCGCGTGTGGGATCTTCGCGGTAACGTTCTGCCTCCTCGGGCTGGGCATCGCCTCGGCGGCCGACCTGCAACTGGCGGAGGACGGGACCACCAGCCACAGGATCGTCGCCCCGGAGAATGCCACCCCGGTGGACGAGTACGCCGTTGACACGCTGGCCGACTACCTGGAGGAGATCACGGGGGCGGCCTTCCCGGTGGTTGAGCCTGGAGAGCTCGACGAACAGCAGGAGCGCATCTTCGTGGGCCTGAGCGAACCGGCGCGCGCGGTTCTCGGCCAGGATCCGCTGGCCGAGCTTGAGGACCAGGAGCACATCACGAAGAGCATCGATAACAACATCTTCCTCTACGGGAAGGGGATCCACGGCAACCTGTATGCCGTGATGCAGTTCCTGGAGAGCTCTCTGGGCTGGCGCTGGTACTCCGTGCACGAGGAGCCGGTGCTGCCCTCCAAGCCCACACTTACGCTGGCGCCGTTCGACCGGAAGCGGGGCTTCACGTTCGCCTACAGAGAGGTCCAACTCAATTTCGGGACCGACTTCTACTACCAGCACGGCATCAATATGGGGTACACGCGCCGGGGCCGCACGGAGGGCGGGCAATACCAGTCGAAGCTCCCAGCGACCAAGTTCGTCCACACGTCGTTCGCCTACATCCCGCCGACACCGGAGAGCAGGTACGCCGACGATTTCGAGTGGCAGGACAAGATGAACTACTTCGAAACGAACCCCGAGTTCTTCACCATGAATGAGGCCGGGCAGCGCGTGCCGAACAGACAGCTCTGCTTCAGCAACCCCGCATTGCGGGAGGAGCTGACGGCAAACGTCATCAGAGACATCGAGCACGCACGGCAGGCCGGCCACGAGGAACTCATCGTGACCATCGACGCGGCCGATACCGGCGGGAAGTTCTGCCACTGCCCCGACTGCGAGGCGCTGGAGCAGCAGTACCGCAATCCTGGAGGGCCCATCTTCGACTACCTCATCGAGCTGTGCGGGCAGCTCAAGGAGCAGTATCCGCAGGTGATGGTCAAGACCCTGGGCTATCGCCGAAGCCAGACCCAGCATCCCATTGTCCTGCCCGAAGGCGAAATGCTTCCCGACAACCTGATAGTGTCGTTCGCCCCTATCGAGGACAACTACTTCGCCGACTGGTGGAACAACCGTGGCGCGGATATCCAGGAGACCTATCGCGATCTGCGGGGATGGAGTGATATTGCGCCCCATCTCTGGGCCTGGATGTACCCCAACCCCTGGGGCACCGGCGCCGTGATGCCGGTGGGCAACATCGAGCGCATCATCAACAACATGCGGCTGATGCATTACGCCGGCGTGGAGGGTGTCTTTACCGACCATCACGGCATCAATCAGCGCAGCGGCTTCTACGAGCTTCAGAGCTATCTGATCTTCAAGCTGATGCAGGACGTGAACTGCGACACCGATGCGGTCATCACGGAGTTCACCGACCATCACTACGGGGCGGCCGGGCCCCTGATGCGGAGGTATATCCAGGAGCTGGAAGAGGCCCGCAAGGAGATGGAGCTTCCCCCGGGGGTCAGATACAAGTCCACACTTTACGATGAGCAGACATTCCCGTACCTGACCGCGGATAGCATCCACCGGTGGCAGACGTACTTCGATCGGATGGAGGAGCTGACCGCCGATCACCCCGAGAAGCGACTCAATGTGCAGAAGGAGAGGCGGGAGCTGGACTTCGCCACGCTCTGGAAGTGGCAGGACCTCGCAGAGCGGTACCC
>JAYENL010000224.1:0-6300 GCA_034722055.1 Armatimonadota bacterium | reverse complement strand
TCCCGCCTGCGGCGAAGGAACGACGGGCCGGACAGTAGTCCGGCCCCTCCATGACGCCTCGCGTGGCTGCCGTTGCCGTACGGAGCGGCGGGCAGCCTTGCCCGCCGGCTGTTTGCCGTTGCCGTGTCCCCCTCTCCCGCCTGCGGCGAAGCCGCCAGGGAGAGGGGGAAAGCAGTTCGCGGCACGCGAACTGCAAGGGGGTGAGGATGCCGCCCGCCCCTTACCCCACACTCTCCTCAATGATGGCGATCTCGTCGGGGCCGAGGCCGTGGAGCGCATACACGATGCGGTCCATGAGATCGTCCGTGCGCGACAGGGCCTCGTTGATGCCGTCGAGCCTCGCCAGGGACTCGTCATACTCGCCCTGGATGCGCTCCTGGGTGTCGCGGCCGCGAGGGTCAGCGTCCATCTGCCGCCGGTTGGCGGCCCTGCACAGCCGCGAGCACAGGTCGTCGAAATCGGAGATGCACTCCCGGTCATCGTAGTCGCGGATGAGCGTCTTCCCCGACAGGTCGTCGATGTCGCAGCCGAGGGTGCGCTCCAGCCAGCTCAGGAAGCCCTGCTTCTCGTGGTGCTTGCGCTCGTTGAGGTCGATCATCCGCTGCGCCAGCCACGCCAGCAGGTCGTGGAGGAAATCCTCGCGCAACTGCGCGGGGCGGTTCCATTCCGTGCTGCGGACGCCCTCGTCCGCACGCCGTTCGGCGTCGGAGGGGCCGCCCTGAGGGCGGCTGCGCAGCAGCCGCACGAAGTCGGCCCAGTGGTTCGTGGTTGTGCGCGGGCCGGCTTCGTCGCGCATAGAGGGCATGCGCTCCTCAGGCGGCCCCTCCGCGGGCATCGGCGGCGTCAGTACAGAGGACAGGCACATGAATCTGGATGCCGCCCGCCTCCCGGCGGAGGTTGACGGGGCGGGGGGACCGTGGTATACTCCAATCGTCGGGGCGTGGCGCAGTTTGGTAGCGCGTACGGTTCGGGTCCGTAAGGTCGCCGGTTCAAATCCGGCCGCCCCGACCAGTCAGCGTTCTCCCCCGGCGCAACCGAGGCCGGGGTTTCGTCCTGTACGGGCACCACGATCCACGCGCCTCAACACGAGTACAGGGCAGCGACGTTCGCGGCTACTGCTGCGCCCGAATCGCCATCCCCAGGTGGGCGTCGAAGCCCTCCTCGGCCGAGAAGCTCAGCACCAGCCGATAGCGCCCGGGATGCCGGGCGTTCTCCCGATAGTCCTGGAAGTGCCAGCCGTGGGAGCCGATGAACTCAAAGCCGTCCAGCTCGATTGACCACCGCCCCCGGGGATGGCTGAACCGGAGGGCCTGCACCTGGTCGAGCTGGTCCATCGGTGTCTCCGCCGACAGCAGGAGCTCGCGCTCATGACCGCCGCGCAGTGTCGCCCGCAGCTCACAGGGGTAGCCATTGTTGAGAACGCGCTCCGGGATGTAGACGCCCAGCTCGCCCCAGCCGGTCTTGATCGGCTCCACGTGAAGCTCCCAGCGCAGCGCGACCTCCTCTCGCGAGGCCCGTGCGGTCAGCTCGCACGAGCCGCGCTGGGTCTGGTTGCTCAGCACCACGGACGCGGCATCCGCCCCCTGCTCGATCGTGCGCTGCGAGCCGCGGAAGCCCACCAGCGCCTGGTTCAGCCCCCGCCGCGCGACGTAGAAGTAGAAGCCCTCCATCAGCGGCTCCTCGCCCCGATACAGGTTCTGCAGCCCGGAGCGCGAGGACTGGATCGTCCAACGCCCGACCTTGGTGTGTTCGACGCCCGTGTGCGCCATCTCGACGCCCGGCACGTGTGGTCCCGCCTCCGGAGCGGGCCCATCGGGCAGCGTGACGCGCTCGGTGGCGGTGATCACCTCATCGCCACGCCGCAGCGTCACCGTGACCTCACCCGACGCCGCTGCAGCGGGAGCGCGTTCGATGGGGAACAGCAGCGTGCGCGCTCCGTGCACCACATAGCTGTCCTGCGCCCCGTAGCCGAGTCGATCCACCCCTCGCCATCCCGCCGGCAGGGCCCCCAGCTCCACCGCGAACTCGATCGCCTCCGGCTCGAAGGCGCTCACGTGCACCGCCAGCGCCCGGCCGATCGGCTCCTCATAGACCCCGCTGATCTCCGCGCCGAGGGTGGCCATCACGGGGTCCGGCCCATCGCGCAGCGCCCCCAGCGCATCCGGCAGGTGCTCGGCTGCCATGCGCAGGTAGACCGGGCTCTGCGTGAGAGCCATCTCCAGCTCGCCGGCCGGTCCCGTCACGTCCACAGAGTTGCCCATCACATCCAGGGCCTCCTCCGGGCGGAATGAGGCCTTCAGTGTGGGCTCCCGGCCCTTCAGACCTACTCCCCAGACGGCGATGATTCCCCGGTTCAGGCGTCGGAAGGCGTAGCAGCGAGCGGGGCCCTTCTCGATCGCGGCCACGGGCTCGGCACCATCCAGCACCGACTCAGCGACCGCGAGGGACGCCGCCTGCGGCATGGGCGAGCCATCGTTCTCACACAGTGCATAGGCATACTCGTAGCTGCCGTGAAGCAGGTAGTAGAACATCGGCACACCCTCGGCCACGTGCACGATGTAGAGTCTGGCCACCATGTCCGTGGCCACATCCACCGGGACCGGGCGCCCGTAGGTGCTGAAGTAGCGGGGCTGCTTGAGCTGATTGAAGGGCGTTGCCGGGCCGATCCCCGTCTCGGTATCCCACAGGGGCTTGACCTCACCGTACTGGCGCATCAAGTCCCGGATGCCGGCGATCTGGTCACGCAGTGTCTCGTCGAAGTCCAGAGCTGCGGTGCCGCCGCCCGGCGGATAGAGGTGTGAGGACACCGCGTCCAGGTACTCCAGGCCTCCGACCTCAAAGACCGGCTCGTACCAGCGAGCCGCTGACGGCGGACCGCAGACTCCCACGATCACCGCATCCGGGTTGGCCTCCTTCGCGGCCTCCCAGGCGGCGCGAAGCACACGCACGTAGATGTCGGCCTGGTCAGGCCGGAGGCTGCCATAGGGCTCATTCAGGACCTCCCAGTGGTCGATGTCGCCCCGATAGTGCCCGACTGTCGCGCTCACGTACCGCCGCCAGGCCGCAAGCTCCTCATCTCCCCACTCCGCCAGCGGCCGGGCCAGCCATTCAGGCGACCTCCCGCCCAGCATCCCCAGAATGCGCAGGTTGTGCCGCCGCGCCAGCGCGATATGCTCATCCCGCCAGGCGAAGGTGCCCGGCTCCGGCTCCACTGCGTGCCACAGCGTGGCGTTGGAGATGTTGCCGCCCCACAGCCGCTCCCAGCGCATCCCCATCTGCTCGGCGAGATGCGGGTAGTGGGGATTGCTGAGGATGGCGTGGATGCCGAAGATCGAGGCCTCACCATTGCCAACGCCGGAGGGGCGCGGGATGACCCCGAAGGTCACCTCGCGCTGCACCGGCCCGGACTGGACCCGAACGCGGTACATTCCCCGGCGGGGCGGCTCCACCGGGACTGACACGTGGTGCTCGCGTCGGCCCGCGGGGAGGACCTCTGCCCTGCGACTGAGCACCTCGCGCCCGTCCTGATGAATGACGGCGAGGTCCGCGACCCGCCTCTCAGGTGCCGGATCGAGGGACAGGGCGTGCAGTTGCACCTCGACCGGCTGGCGGTCGAAGTAGAAGCCGCGGCGGCTCATGGCCGCCGTGAAGGTGAAGCCTCCGTCCACCAGGTCTGCGAGGTCTCGCGGTCGCGGCGGAGAGGCGTCCTCGTCCATGAGCTGCAGGCGAGCCACGGCCATCAGCGGTCGATCCGGGCCGACGCTCCAGTGCATCGAGATCAGCCGCACCTCGTCGTCCGTCCAGTAGAGCGACCAGCGCCCGTTGCGGTCCGAGTCCGTATCCACGCGCAGGTCGGGCCCCACGTGGGCGACCAGCGAGTGCAGGCCCATGTTCAGGTTGTGAGAGCCCTCACGGTTCAGCGGCGGCGGAATGGCGTCCGGTCCGGTAAGCTCGAAGTCCATCTGCTGGCCTGCGCGGCCGGAGAACACCCACGCCTGACACGGTGCGGAGCGCAAACGCTCGAGGGGCAGAGCCAGGCCTACGCGCATGCGATGGCGGGAGTCGTCGATGACCTCCGCCCGCCAAAGCACCAGGGCCTCGCCGGGATACGCACGAACCGTTCGGCTGAGCCGAAAGCTCTTGTAGGTAGAGCTGGCCGTAAGGCGATCGTGGGCGTGCTGGACCGCCGGCGCGCCGGCGGGCTGCGGCTCCACCCACTGCTCATCCACCTCGACCTGGCAGAGACCGCGGGCGACGAGATCCGTCGCGAGCTCCACCGACAGCGCACCGTCGGTCCACTCGATCTCCGGCGTGCGATCCGGCTGTGCGGCGAGGCCGGGCGCGAGGCATGGTGCCAGCAGAGCCGCGATCAGGGCAATCGATGAGAGAGCGGGGCCACGGACCAGTCCGGCGAGGTGTCGGCATGGGCTCACGACGGCCACCTCCAGCGCGTTCGCTGCGTCGGCTCAGGCAGGACCCGGCGACGACAGGCCTTCGACGTGTCGATGCCCCTTCCTTCCAGGGCAATCGCCGGCTCGTGCAGGAGCAGGGGCGCGGGCAGGCGAATGCCGGTGCAGAGCACTCAGAGGGAGGCAGCAATGAACGAGCTCATCGACCTG
Organism: Armatimonadota bacterium; assembly: GCA_034722055.1. GTDB lineage: Bacteria > Armatimonadota > Zipacnadia > Zipacnadales > UBA5352 > JAYENL01. The sequence continues at coordinate 1,681 of JAYENL010000224.1, read as the reverse complement.
CACGCCGCCATGGTTCGCCTGCCCAGCGTCAACCCGTCGGGGAGTCCCCCGGAGGGCCCGAACGAGGGCGAGGCGCGCATGTCGCGCTTCGTCCACGACTGGCTCTCGGAGCGCGGCATCGAGTGCCGCCTGCAGCCCGCGAAGCCGGGCCGCGATAACGTCATCGCCCCCGTGCCCGGCCGGGAGGAGCCGCCGATAGTCTTCGAGGCGCACATGGACACCGTCTCGGTGGAGGGCATGACCATCCCGCCCTTTGAGCCACGCATCGCCGACGGCCGAATGTACGGCCGGGGATCCTGCGACACCAAGGCCTCCCTGGCGGCGATGATGATGGCGCTGGTGCGTGTTGCCGGGGGCGATCCGCCGCCGCAGGGTATCGTGCTGGTGGCGGCCGTGGACGAGGAGTACCTCCACTCCGGCGCCACGCGCTACCTGGAGGATGCCGGGCCGCTGGCCGGAGCGGTGATCGGGGAGCCGACCGGCCTCCGCGTGGTGGTCGCCCACAAGGGCGCTTTGCGCGTCCGGGTCACCACCCACGGGGTCAGCGCCCACAGCTCGAACCCCGAGAAGGGCGTGAACGCCATCTACCGCATGGCCGGCGTGGTGCGGGCGCTCGACGACTTCGCCGGTGAGTTGAGCGAGCGTGACGAGCATGCGCTGGTGGGCGGGCCGACGCTGTCGGTCGGCACCATCTCTGGCGGCACCGCCGTGAACGTGGTGCCCGACCTGTGCGAGTGCATGGTGGACCGCAGGCTCATCCCTGGCGAGACGCCCGATGGCGCCTACCAGGAGATCGCCGAGGCCCTCGAGGAGCTGGTAGAGGATGGCGACGAGCTGGAGGCAACGCTGAAGGACCGCCCCGTGGAGACCCCAATCGACGAGCCGATTGTGCAGCAGGCCAGGCGGGCGGCGCGCGAGGTCACCGGCGACGACGAGCCCCTGGGCGTGGCCTACTGCACCGATGGATGTGACTTCGCCGACCGCGGCGTGCCGCTGGTCGTGCTGGGGCCGGGCGACATCGCCCAGGCCCACACGGCCGACGAGTGGATCGAGCTGCGGCAGGTGGAGCTGGCCGCGGAGATCTACGAGCGCATCATGCGCGGCTGAGCAGGATTCTGGTGGAGGGGCCGAGCGTCCCACCCCGGCGCAAGAGGCTGCCCGGGGCCAAACGGCGTGCAGGCGAGGGCGCCCGCGCTGTTGCCGTACGGAGGCGCGGCGTGCCCACGCCGCCCGCCGTTCACACCGTTGTGAGTCCGTTGCTTGAGGCCGCTCCCCTCCCCCCTCCCGCCTGCGCCACGTCGTCTGTGGCGCCAGGGAGGGGGGTGGGCCGAGCGAAGCTCGGGTCGGGGGGAGGCCCGGACGACGGCCTCACCCCTCGGAGTTTGCGTCGCAAACTCCACTCCCCTCTCCCTGGCGGCTTCGCCGCAGGCGGGAGAGGGGAAGAACGGCAACGGCCTGCTGGCAGCGGCGAGCCTCACCTTGGGAGGCGGACGCTGTCGCAAACACAACCATCCTGGGAGGCGGGCGCCCGCGCCCGCCTGCGGGCCGAAGGCCCGCTCTGAGCCGCCTATGCAAGATGCGCCGCTCGCGGCGCCGCTCCCAAACATGGCACGGCGGGGGCGACTTCGTGCGGCTGCTGCGCAGCCGCCGTCAGGACGGCCCCTCCGACGACTGACCCCGC
>JAYENL010000223.1:2288-6333 GCA_034722055.1 Armatimonadota bacterium | reverse complement strand
CTCTCCGCTGGGCTTCGGCCGGCCGTCAGGTCCTTCACCAGAAGATCACAGCGCTCTCCGACACGCCCAAAGTCTCCAGCCCGCTCATAGGCGCGTTTGCGATACAGGGACTTAGCCGGCTCATTGTCCGAGGCGACCCAAAGGGCAACCGCGGCTGCTCCCTGGTGTTCGAGATGCTCCTCGGCGGAGGCCAGCAGATGAGTCGCGACACCCAGTCGCCGGAAGTCATCCACGGTATGGACCGTGCCTATCCACGCCTCGATCTCCGGCACGTCCTGCGCTGCCGCACTTGCTTCGCTGTAGTCAGGCGGCTGTCGGAAATGCTGGGTCGCCCAGCGCGCGGCCTCCAGCCAGAGCCCTGGATGATAACCGAAACGTCCACGGACAGCCTCGCTGGCAAGCCAGAGAAGCGTCCTTGGGGCACGGGTGAACCGACGCACTGCATCCAGATTCCGACAATGGAATACGAAGCCGCCGAGGCAACCGTCCACCCAGCCCGTAGTCACGCCCGCGCCCGGCGCTCGGACGTAGATCAGAGTCTTTGCCAGATAGTAGTTGCGGTAGAGCCGATCCGGAGCCCTGCCCTCACGGGGAATGGGGTGTTCTGCGGCGATCGCCTTGGCGTCCTCGCTCCGCGCGGGCCTGATCTGCATCTCCCTGCCGTCGCGCAGCGTCACCCGCTCAGTCATGACGATACGCTCAGTTCCGTCCCGACGATCTCAGCCACCGTGCTCGCGGCCGCTTCATCGTCCGGGTGGCTGATGGGCAGAACTAGGTTAGCCTCCACGGCCGCGGCCGCACCGGGATGTGCGTCTTGACTGACGCCAGTGTCCATCCATTCATAGCCGTGCATTGGGCACGTGTAGAACGCCCTCGCGTCCACATTGTGCCGCTGCAGTCGAGCCACCAGTGCGTCCCGGCGGTCGGCGTCTCCGTCGGTTAGCCGCGTCGCGAAGCGCAGGTAGGTCGGCTGAGCCTCTGGTGGTACCGACTGGCAGCGAATGCCGTCCACGTTGCTGAGGGCCTCGCGCAGGGCGTCGGCCAGGTGCCGCCGATGCTCGTTATACTCCTCCAGGCGCTCCAGCGAGATCAGGCCCAGCGCCGCCTGCCAGTCGGCCAGCTTCGACGGATGTGGGTCGAAGCTCTGGTCCTCAGCGCCCACGTTCAGCCCCGGAAGGCGCTTCGCCATCGCCCACAGATATGGCTCGGACAGGATCGTGATCGCCGCCTGCCTTAGCTTGCCCTTTGTGCCAGACCGCGGCCCGGGCAGTCCTTCGAACTCCTCTCGCAGCGGCTCAACGAGGCCCACATCGTTCGTCCACAGCACCCCGCCCTCGTAGCCGCGCAGGTTCTTGCTGCGACCCATGCTCAGGAAGCCGACATCGCCATACGTCCCGACCAGTTCCCCGGTCCAGCGGCCCCCGACGCACTGGGCGCAGTCCTCAATTAGGTAAACGTCGCGCTCGCGGCAGATGTTACTCAACGCGGTCAGATTGCACGGCAGGCCGAACATGTGCGCCGCCACGACGGCCAGCACGCGCTCGTCGATGCACGCCTCGACCTCCGCCGGATCGATGTTGAAGGTCTCCAGCGAGATGTCCGCGCAGCGGCCCTGCAGTCCGGCCTCGATCACCGACCTCCCCACGGTGGGGCAGGTGTAGGCCGGCAGGATGACCACGTCGCGTTCCGGGCGCATCCGGTGTAGCGCTCTCAGCGCCAGCCACAGTGCCGCCCGGCCGGATGAGAGACCAAACCCGGCCTCGGCCCCGTGGTACTCCGCGATCGCGTCCTCCAGCCGGCGGCGCGCATCTGCATTCCGGGTACACGCGCGCCATAGATCCCCCAGACTGAGCGGCATCGGAACCGCGGGCATCGGCTTCATAGCCCAGCCGCTACCTGTCGATACAGCTCCACCTGTCGATCCAGCACGTTCACGATGTCGAAACGTTGTGCACGCCGGCGGGCCGCCTGAGCGAGCCTCTCGCGCAGGTCCGAGTCCCGCAACACCTGTTCCAGACACGCGACGAGAGCACCTGCCTCTCCGGTGGCGAAGAGGAGCCCGCTTCGCTCGTGCTCGATCTCCTCTCGGCACCCGGGTATGTCGGAGACCACAACGGGCAGCCCGCTGGCCATAGCTTCGATAGGCGCGATGGGCAGGCCTTCCCGATGCGACGCGAATACGAAGACGTCTGCGGCGCAATACAGATCGATCACGTCATCGCGCCATCCCAGAAGCCGGAAGACGTCGCTAACGCCGGCGTCCTCGATGGCGCGTCGGATCCCCTCCTCGTCTTTGCCTGACCCCGCGGCGAGCAGGACAAACTCATGCCCGGTCTCTCGCAGCATCCGCACGGCATCGATCATCTCGCGGTAGCCCTTGTCCCACGTGAGGCGCGACACCGTCAGCAGGACAAAGTCGTCCTCGGCGAGCCCAAGCTCCTCCCGCACCCGGCGCCTGCCGCTTCGCCGATCGTCTTCGTTTAGCGAAAACCGGGCGATCTCGATCCCCGCTCCCGGCACGTGCACGAACTTCTCCGGGGGGCCGACGCCCAGAGTCCGCGCCAGCTCCTGCTCGGCGCGGCTGACGCAGATGACGTGGTCGGCGTGGCGGAGTCCGACCTTCTCGACGGTCAGCCATGCCGCCCGCATCAGCGGATTGAGGCCCTCGTGGACGTAGAAGCCGTGTTGCGTGTAGATGACGGTGCGCGCGTGCTTGCGGGCTACCGGATTACCGATGATGCCGCCGAACGAGCAGTGGGTGTGGATGATGTCGTAGTCGCGTTCTCGCAGGAACGCCTTCAGCTCTCGTCGCGCGCGGATGATCCGCAGTGGGTTGAACGTGTGCCCGGCATTCCAGTCATGGACTTGGAAGCCCGCCTCTTGCAGCCTGGCCTCGGTGCCGTCGGCCTGCGCCATGGCCTCGACCTCGAAGCCCTCATCCCGCAGCCGCTCCATCAGCGGCAGCGCAAACCGCTCCAGCGACAGCATCCTCGCAGCGAGCTGGAGGACCCTCATGGCGCTTCGCTGTCTTCAGATTCCTCGCTGTCGCGGTAGTAGTCGTAGTAATAGTAGTAGTAATAGTAGTAGTACGAGCCGCCGACGGGTTCAACGCGGTTGGCGCAGAGGCCTATGATGTCAACGTCGAGCTCGCGCAGGTTGGTCACGGTCTCACGAGCAGCGCCACGTCTGGCCTGTCTGCCGACCACAAACAGCGTCTTGTCGGTGCTGTGGCTGATCACGGTGGCGTCGGGCAAAAAGCCGGCCGGTGGCGTGTCCCAGACCACGTAGCTGGCACGTTGACACAGGTCCTCGATGACCTCCTGCCCGTGGGAACTTGCGAGCAGATCCACCGGAGATGGCGGCAGGGGGCCCGCCGTCACGAGGCTCAAGTTGGGGATCCGCGTGGACTGGATGACGTCGTCCGGCTCCAGGTCCTCAACCAGCAGGTTGCTGATCCCGGGATCCTTGTGGAGACCGAAGAGGTCATGCAGCCGAGGACGGTGCATGTCGGACTCCACGAGCAGGACGCTCTCTCCGGCGCCCGCCAGCGCCGCCGCCAGATTCGCGGCGATCAGCGTCTTGCCCTCAGCTCTTCCGCCGCTGGTGACCGTGAGGCTCGAGGCGCCCTCGCTGGACATCTCGATGCGGACGGTTGACGCCAGCATTCTGACCGCGTTTGCATATGCGGTTCGGTCAGCGGTGTTGTCAGCACCGACTTGAAGCGCGAACTGCTCATCGCCCTCGATCTCCGGCAGCACGCCAATGAGGCGTTCGCCCAACACCTCTCTGATCTCATCCGGATTCGCGAAGGTGTCGTCGATCTGATCGACGATGACCGCTGCGAAGGCGGCGAGAAGCATTGCGGCGATGAACCCTATGCCGAGGATCGTCTGGTACTGCGGCGAGACCGGCGTGCGCGGCTCTTCGGCCTCCCGCACGAGCTGCACCGGCGAGACGGCCGTGGCCTTCTTGAGCTGAAGATCGTAGAGCCGCGACAGCAGCGTGGAGTGGACCTCCTGCAGCCCCGTCACTCTGCGCATCAGCT
>JAYENL010000223.1:0-2278 GCA_034722055.1 Armatimonadota bacterium | reverse complement strand
AGCTCGTTGTACTCGATGCTGCCCTCCGGCACCATCTCCTCCAGCCGCTTCTCCTCGGCCAGTCGCTTCTGAAGAGCGGATTGCCGGGCCCGCAGGGCGTCGAGGTCCCCGTAGAGCTGGATCAGCGTGTCCTGGGCGTTCATATACACCGGGTTCGGCGTCGTGGTCACAGCCGACCGCGTCATCTCCGACTGGCTCCCGAGCTGCTCCTCGAGCCGGTTGATCTGCTCCCTCAGTGCCAGAACCTCGGGGCTGTCCTCGTAGTAGTCCTGCAGCTTCTCCTGCAGCTCCACGTGCAGCTTCGAGAGCTGCTGCTCGATGGCCTGCGCGCGGTATGAGGGCTGTACCTCGACCTCCTCGATCTCGCGAGGCTCCTCCTCCAGGCGCTTCTGTGTCCGCTCGATCTGTGCCTTGATTGCCTCCATCTCGACCCTGTTCTGAGCGAGCTGGTTGAGGATGGCGGTTATGCGCATCCCGCCGTCCTTCTCGGCGATATTGACGCCGGAGTCGAGATACTCCTGCTCAAGCTCGGCCATCTGCTCTTCCATGCCGCGCAGGTCGCTCTCGACCGTCTCGATCTGGCCCCTGACGTAGTCGATTGCCGATACAGTTGAGCCCGTGCTTCGCTCCCGGGAGTCCTGCTCGTAGATACTGCCCCAGGCGTTGGCGATCGATTGCGCTTGCTTCGGCGAGGTCGAGCGATAGGTCAGCGAGATGAGGTTGGCGGAGGCACCCGGGACCTTCTCCACGTCAATGTGCTGCACCATCGCGTAGAGTGGCACGTCCAGTGCGAGCTGCTCCCTGACCTTCGCCGCCATCTCGGCCCGCCGGATCAGACGGATGTGCACGGATACGTCGCTCTGCAGCGAGCGCCAGATGTCGGCCTGGGTGAGAGGCCCCTCGGCCTCAGGCCGGGCCTTGCCGACCCCTGAGATCAGCATCCACGCGGATGCCTCATATATTCGAGGCTGCACAAGGGCGTACAACGCAGCCACCATGAGGATCAGCGCGGCCACTGGGAGCATGACCCAGAATCGCCGGCGGAAGATGGTCAGCAGATTCCGGGTTTCAGCGCGATCCACTGCATCATTGATGGGCTGCATTCTGTCTTCCATGGTATCTCCCGGGGAGCCGTCAACCGAGGACGGCCCGTCGTCCGGCGCATCAGGGTCGTCAGCGTAGCTTGGTCTGCAGCGTCACAGAGCCGGTCAGGTCCTCCAGCCCCAACAGGCCCACGCTGGCCGTCCCCCAATCGCCCATGAACCAGCGAAGGCCGGTGTTGAAGTAGTCCGAGTCATAGTCCGCCATCAGGTGCACCTTGTGGTCATCGCCAAGCGCGAAGTCGAACCCGCCGAAGAGCGGATCCAGACGCCCGCTGCCCAGGCCCAGGTGCAGGCGAATGTGGTCTCGCCGCCAGGAGCCGACCAGATACTCGGCCTTGCCCACGTACGAGGTGGTCGTCCCGAAGGTGACATCCTGCCCGCCCACCGCGAGGGCCGGGAACCACTCGCCCCGCTGCCGGTTGAGCCGGTAGTGCACGTTGAAGCTGCGGTCGAGGTTGTAGTTCCAGTTGTAGGCCTTGACGTCGTGGAAGAAGGTCAGACGTCCGATGAGCTCGAGGTTCGGCAGGAAGCCCACTCCGATGTAGGTCGGCATCGCATCGGTACGAGTTCCCGCGACCTTGGAGTGGTCCGCGTCCATATACGATATGCCCGTCAGCAGCCGCGCATCGGGCGCAACGTCCGCGGTCGGAATCCTGATCAGCCCGCTGGTGCCCTCCCAGCTTGGCGCCGCCGGCCATCCCTGCGCCTCGGCCTCCTCGCCGTCGATCAGCCGCTCACCGTGCTCCTGCACGTACGCCGGCGAGATCTCGCCGCGGAAGCTCTCCAGGTCGTGGCGCCCCTGCAGGTAGTCGCCCTGGACGTTGAAGTCCGAGACGTAGTCCGCCCTGAACGCCGTGTCCAGTCGCGGCCGCACCGTCTCCGGCGAGGACGACCGTCGCGGCCCCAGCGGCACGGACAGCTCGAACATCAGCCCTTCCCCGCCGCCCTCAGTTCGGACCGCGCGCGTCTCCAACACGCTCTCGCCGAACCGCCGCCGCAGGGACAGCGCAAAGCCTCGCTCGCCGCTCTCCAGGAACTGCCCGTAGCCGAGCCGCGACTTCAGCCCCAGCTCGCCCCAGTCATGCTGGTAGTAGGCGAAGGCGCTCTCATACTTGTCGGTCGGATCGAGATCCAGCTCCAGGTCCGTCATCGAGCCCGCCACGCCGAACTGGTGC
>JAYENL010000222.1:0-6357 GCA_034722055.1 Armatimonadota bacterium | reverse complement strand
ATCCGCCGGCCGGCGGGCGTCCCCGACCGTGTCTGCCGTAGGCGCTGTGTGCGTTCAGGCACTGACTGCTGGAGGTGGCCAAGGCGTGTCTCGCATGTCGATCGGCATTGTGCTGCTTACTGCCGTGACAGGGTGGTGTACGATGGTGAGTCCGACTAATGCTCGTGCAGATGACGACGGCCCCGAGGTGATCGAGGAGGGCGGGCTGACGAAGATCCGCCTGCTCCCGCCGGGGGAGGACAATCCGCGCAACTCCGAGGGAGACTTCGTGACCCTCGAGGACGGCCAGATCATGTTCGTCTACACCCACTTCACAGGAACCAGCGGGAGTGACTTCGCGCCCGCCCATCTCGCCGCCCGCTACTCCTCGGACGGCGGCTACACCTGGACCGACGAGGACGTGACCGTCGTCCCCAATGAGGGCGCCAACAACGTCATGTCCGTGTCTATGCTGAGGCTGCAGGACGGCCGCATCGCGCTGTTCTACTGCCGCAAGAACAGCAACCAGGACTGCCACATGTACATGCGCACGTCCACGGACGAGGCGCAGACATGGAGCGAGCCGCAACTGTGCATCCCCGAGGACGGCTACTTCGTGGTCAACAACGATCGCGTGATGCAGCTTGACAGCGGCCGACTGATCGTCCCGGCCGCGAGGCACAATGAGCCCGGCGGGGAGTGGCACGGCGGCATCGCCATGTGCTTCTTCTCCGACGACGCGGGTGAGACGTGGCACAAGAGCAACGAGATCCTGCCGCCCGAGGGCCTCAGTTCCGGCCTTCAGGAGCCGGGCGTGATTGCGCTGAGGGACGGTCGGCTGATGATGCTCTGCCGCACCAGCGGCGGCTGTCAGTACCGCTCGTACTCCCAGGACGACGGCGAGACGTGGAGCCCCGCCCAGCCCACGGGCATCATCTCCCCGGTCTCGCCGGCCACCTTTGAGCGCATTCCCCAGACCGGCGACATCCTGATGGCCTGGAACGATCACTCCGACATCGACCCGGAGCTGGAGGGCAAGCGCACGCCCTACACGGTCGCCATCTCCCGCGATGAGGGGCAGACCTGGGAGAACGTGAAGGTCATCGACGATGACCCCATGGGCTGGTACTGCTACACCGCCATGCACTTCGTCGAGGATCACGTGCTGCTGGGGCACTGTGCCGGCGACCGGCGGGTCATGGGCGGCCTGGACCTGATCCAGATCACCATCTTCGACGTGGACTGGCTCTACGAGTAAGCCCCGCGGGGAGAACGGCGGTCGGGCTGGAAGCTGAAAGCGCGCGGCCGGTATGGAGGGGCCGCCGCGAGCGTAGCGAGCGGGCGAGCTGTGGCAGCGGGAAGAGACGCCCAGCCTCCCCGCTGAGTGGTGCGTTTGGGAACGCACCGCTCAGATTCCATCCCGGTCCACGCGCTACGTAGCGCACGCGCCCCCGCCTGCGCGCCGTTTAGCCCCTGGGTGGAGCTACCTGCCGGGCCGGGGTGGAACCTTCGGCCTGCTCGCTACGCGCCCGGCGCCCCTCCACCAGAATCCCTCTTCTCAGCACAACCGAATCCGCCTGCTGGCCTTCCCATCAGCGCACGGCGGGTTCCGCAAGTGAGCACTCTCTGGACTACCCCGGTTCGAGATCCCTGGTTTGCTCCCGGAAGCTGTCTGCTCTCGCGCTCCAGTCCTGCACGAGGGAGATCACGTCCGCGCCGCAGGCGATGAACTGGTAGCCCATCTGGGCGGTCTCACGCACGGACTCAATGGCACAGGTCGTCGCCGCGACCTTGCCGTGCTCGGCGCAGACCTGCGCGATGCGCTCGCGCGCCGCCACGATCTTGGGGTGATCCATCTGCCCCGGCACGCCCAGAGCGTGGCTGAAGTCGCCGGGGCCGAAGAAGAGCATGTCGTAGCCCTCCACCGCGGCGATCTCGTCCAGCTCCTCCATCGGCTCGGGGTCCTCGATCTGCAGGATCACGAACCGCTGCTGGTTGGCCTGGCGAATGTAGTCCTCCATGGGCACCTGGCAGAAGGCCGCATCTGCGTTGCCGCCGTCGATGGGCCTGCGGCCGATGGGATGGAAGCGCGTCATGCGGACCACATTGCGCGCGTCCTCGGCGCTCATGCAGTGCGGCACCATGATGCCCGCCGCGTCCAGCTCCAGCGGGCGGATGTAGTCGGAGTAGCTGCCCCGGGCCACCCGCACCATGACGTCCATGTCGTGGGCCTTGCCGGCCCAGATCTGCTCCTCGATGAGCCGCCAGTCGTTGGCGACGTGCTCCATCCCCGCCCACACGCAGTCGATACCCACCATGGCCGCGATCTCCACCGACCGCGCATCCTCCAGGTTCGACTTCACGCAGGAGACGAACTGCCCGGCGCGAAGCTTGCGGAGCACGTTGCTGGGTCTCATCGCCCTCGGCTCAGACATCGATCCCCATCACCTTCCGTGTCGCGACGCCTTGCGTCACTCGCTCACTATCGGTCGTTCGCCGGGCGGGCTGCCACGCCCTCCGTGAAGGTGTGCGGCACTCTCCGTCGAATTCCCTACCTCTGCGCTTCGGCAGGCGGCGACATGCCTCAGGAGGAGCCTCCAACGCACTCGGAGCGGCGATGCGCGCTGCCGCCGACCGGGAGGTCGATGGCGGGGGAGGCGCACGCCTCCCGCCGGTCGCTCCATTTCACCGTCGGTGAGCGTTAGTGAGGGCGACTGTGCGACCAGACAGCGAGGGCACGGCGGGCATCGGCTGGCGGGCGATTGCGATTGGCGCCCTGCTCATCCCCGTGAACGCCGTGTGGATAGACACCTCGGAGCTGCTGTGGGGCGGTGCCTGGCCGGACGCGGCCTCCCTGCTGTTCAACACCGTCCTCATCCTGCTGGTGCTGGCGCTGGCCAACTTGCCGCTGCGCCGCTGGCTGCCGCACTGGGCGCTCTCGCCGAGCGAGCTGGTGGTCGTTTACGTGATGCTGTGCCTGGGGACCGCCATCTGCGGGCACGACTTCCTTCAGGTGCTGCTGATTCTGCTCACGACCGCGACGTACTACGGGAGCCCCGAGAACAACTGGCAGGAGCTGTTCGCCGACCAGTTGCCCTCCTCGCTGCTGGTCACCGATCCCCGGGCGGCGGTGGACTTCTGGCAGGGCGATGCCAACCTCTACACCATGGAGGCCATCCGGCCGTGGCTCATCCCGGTCGGCACCTGGATTCTCTTTACCATCGCCCTTCTGACCGTGATGATGGGCATCGACGCGCTGGTGCTCAAGCGGTGGAATGACGAGGAGAAGCTCAGCTACCCGCTCCTCGAGGTGCCCGTGCAGCTCACCCGTCCCGGCTTCGACCTAATCGGGCCGCAACTGCTGGGCAACAGCCTGCTGTGGATCGGCTTTGCCATGGCGGCCGGCATTGACCTGCTCAACGGCTTCGCCAACCTCTACCCGAACATCCCCGAGCTGCACGTCACCATGATCGACCTCAGCCCGATGCTGAAGACCTTCCCCTGGAACGCCATGGGCTGGACGGTGGTGGCCGTGTATCCCTTCGCCATCGGGCTGGGCTATCTGATGCCCAAGGACTTCCTGTTCTCGTGCTGGTTCTTCTACTGGTTCTGGAAGCTGGAGAGGGTCATCGGCTACGTCGTGGGCCAGCAGCGCATCGACTTCCCCTACATCACCGAGCAGGCCTATGGGGCCTACATCGGCATCGGCGTGTTCGCGCTGTGGACGGGGCGGCACTACTTCGCGGACGTCTTCAGAGGCCTGGCGGGCGCGGCTGGCGGCGAAAACGGCGGCATCCCCTACGGCCTCATCGTCGGCGCTATCGGTGTGGGGCTGCTGTTCCTGCTCATCTTCGCAACCAGCATCATGGGCGTGACGCTGGCCTCCGCCGTGCTCTTCTTCGGTGGCTACCTGCTGCTGATTTTCTCCATCACCCGGATGCGAGCGGAGTTCGGCCTGCCCGTGCATGACTTCTGGACCGGCCCGCTGGCCATCTCCATCAGCATCGCCGGAGCACGGCCCTTCGGGCGCCGGAACCTCATCGCTATGAGCCCGCTGTTCTGGATGGTCAGGTCACAGCGCAGCCAGCCCATGCCCCATGGGCTGGAGGCGATGACCCTGGGGCGCCGCCGGGGCCTGAGCATCCCCGCCATGCTGGCGGTCGTGGCTGTAGCGGTGCTCGTGGGGACCGTGTCGGGCTTCTGGAGCATGATCCACATCGGCTACACCTACGGCATGGGCCTGGACCCCAACAGCGACGCCATCTACCTGGCAAAGCCCGCCTTCTCGCGCGCTGCGAGCTGGACGAAGATGCCGCCGCCGGCGCACTGGAATCGGGCCGCGGGGATCGCCGGCGGCTTCATCTTCACCGTGACTCTGCTTCTTCTGCGCCTGCGCTTTCTGTGGTGGCCTCTGCACCCGGCGGGATACGCCGCCTCCAGCATGCGGTTCATGGGCCTGCTGTGGCTGCCGATGCTGATCGCCTGGCTCATCAAGACCTCCGTGATGCGCTATGGCGGCTACAAGCTCTATCAGCGGCTCTACCCGTTCTTCCTGGGGCTGATCCTGGGCGAGTTCGTCGTGGGCGGCTTATGGGGACTGGCGGGGACCCTCGGCCGCTTTCCCACCTACCGATTCTGGCCGTACTGACGAGGAGGGAGCACAGTGAACGAGTGCGTGATCGCGATTGCCGTGGCGGTTGGCGCCTGTCACCTGTCGGCAGCCGCCGAGCCGCTGCAGCTCACCTCGGATCGCGGTGACCACACCGAGGCCGCCGTCTCGCCGGACGGCACGCGCGTGGCCTACCAGCTCACACGCGACAACGATCAGGACATCTACGTCCTCGACCTGCAGACGGGCCGCGCGACCCCGGTGGTGGAGGGGCCGGGCAGGGCGCTCTACCCGGCCTGGTCCTCAGACGGGCAGTGGATCGCCTACAGCTACGGATACATCCAGCACACCGCCCTCCAGGGCATCCAGCGCGGCTTCAACATCCACGTGATGCCCGCGAAGGGCGGCGAGCCGCGCAGGCTCACTGACGGCGTCGTCCGCGACTATCTCCCCACCTTCGGCCCCGGCGACGAGCACATCTACTTCTCATCGACCCGCGGCCTGAGCGCATCGGCGGTCGGGATTCAGCGCGTGCCGCTCGCCGGCGGCGACCCGGAGACCGTCGCAGCCATCGATGCTCGTGACGCGGGGATGATGCAGCCGGACGTCTCCCCGGACGGCAAGCTGCTGGCCTACAGCTTCGTGCTGGGCTTCCGCAGCGCGTGGGGCATCCGGCTGGCGAGGATGGACGCCCCCGGGCAGCACTACCCGCTCACCGGAGCCGAGCTCGCCGCCTACGGGCCGCGATGGTCGCCGGACGGCACCATGCTGGCCTGCACCGGGTTCCGCGTCGGCGACCCTGGCTGGGGGATCTACATCATCGAGGTGGCGACCGGGCACGTGACTCGTCTCGACGTCGGCGAGGGAAACTCCCGCAGCCCGGACTGGCTGGCGGATGGCGGCGAGCTGATCTTCGAGAACAACCGCACCGGCAGCTACCAGCTCTACCGCGTGGACCTGCCCGAGCTTGACTTCCGCCCCCAGGCGCCACCGGAGCCGGAGGGGCCGGAGCCGACGCTCGTGCTGGACCTGTCGCTGCAGCCCGAGGACGGCACCGTCCGCGACCTCAGCGGCCGCGAGAACCACGGGCAGGTCATCGGGGACCTGCAGGCCGCCGACGGCGCCCTCAGGTTCACCGGCAGCGGCCATGTGCGGATCGCGGAGCCGACGGGCTTCGACTTCGGCACCGAGGCATTCTCAGTGGCCGCGGTCGTGGATGTGGAGGAGCACACCGGGGCGTTGGCCATGGTGGGCATCGGCGCCTATGCGCAGAGCAACGCCGCCTGGCAGCTCTACCTCAACGAGGAGGGCTACCTGTGGTTCAACTCCCGCGACGCCACCGGCCGGTTCATCGGCGCCCGCTCCAACGAGCCCCTCCCCGAAGGCCGGACGGTGAGCGTGCTGGGCGTCCGCCGCGGTGACGGGCGCGTCCAGCTTTACATCGATGGGATTCTGCAGGCCAGGTCCACCTCCGGCGCGGATCTCTCCTACGGGCAGGCCAGCCGGGTATGCGTGGGAGCGGCCTATGATGGCGGGGCTGCCTTCGTGGGCCTGCTGCACGATCTGCAGGTCTACTCCGGTGTGCCGACGGGCGACAGCAGCCGCATGATGACGCTGCGAGACTTTCTTGACGGGTAAGCGTAAGGAGGAGGCGCGATGACAATGCAGGAGCTGATGGCGATCGCCGCGGCGATGATGGTCTTGGTCTGCGCCGCGGGCAGCGGGCAGGCGGCGGAGCGCTTCGAGGTCGCCGCCTGGGTGGACCACTT
>JAYENL010000221.1:0-72680 GCA_034722055.1 Armatimonadota bacterium | reverse complement strand
AGGGCAGCTCTCATGCTGGGCGCCCACCTGGGGGAGCTTTCACAACTGGCCGTTCTTCGGGCGCCTGACCTTCGCCGCCGGGAGCCAGTAGAAGACTCGCCCGCATCAGTCCTCGTCCAGGCTCAGCACCCTCCGGGCGTTGCCCTCGGCGATGGCCTGGCGGTGCTCCTGGGCCATGGGCGTCTCGCGGATCCACTCGAGCTGCCCCAGCTCCTGGCCCACGTAGAGGTAGTCGGTGGCGAACATGATCTTCCGCCAGTTCCGCTCGATGAAGCCCTGGGTGAAGTCGGGATCACGGGTCATGGCGTTGTAGCCCGAGCCCGCGGAGATGTCGGCGTACATGTTGTCGTAGTCCTGCAGCAGGCGGTCGGCCGAGCCGCCCTCCACCACCGGCGTGTCCGGGTAGCCGCAGCTCCCGTCGTCGTCGGCCGAGATGCCATTCCACCACCGGGGCCCGTGGCCGATGAAGATCAGGTCGGGGAACTCCCGCAGACAGCTCTCCAGCCCCGAGAAGTCGGTGTCATCGAAGTTGGAGTAGCTGCTGCCGTAGAAGATCACCGGCAGGCCCAGGTCGCTGCAGGTGGCGTAGATGAGCTTGTGCCTCTCGTGGTCGATGGGCAGGCCGTCCACCAGCTCCCCGAATCCCCGCACCAGGCTGCAGGTGGCCGCGAAGTGCCTGATCACCGTTTCGGCGCGGGGCATTCGCGGGTCCACGTGGACGAAGGGAATGAGCCGCTCGGGGTAGCGCAGCGCCGCCTCGATGACGGTCTCGGTCATGCAGATGCTGGTCACGACCTCCGGGCTCTCGATGGGCAGCACCACGGACATGTCGATGCCGTTGCGGTTCATGCTGTCCACGAGCTGGTCAGGCCCGATGCCGACGCGCTCCCCCGGGATCCGCCCGTCGTAGTGGATATGGGTATGGGTATCGATCATCTCTCTCGCTCCCTGCACTGACCGTCGGCACGTGCCACGCTCGTTTCGTCGGCCGGCTGCCGAATCCTGCAGGATCGGTCAGCAGGCCGGTGGCACCGCCGCGGCGAATCTGTCATCTACTATCGTCCGCACCGAAGCCGGCGGGCACAGTCGCTCGACTGCCGGGGCGCCGGGCCACCTACGGCTAAGCCTGGTGCGCAATCCAGGGAGGCATCTATGACGCGTGTCTTTGGGCTCACCATCGCGATGAGCCTGCTGGGCGCCTGTGTGGCGTCGGGGCAGGACGACACGGCGCTTGACCTTCATCTGTTCTACAAGCCGAGCTGCGCTCGCTGCGAGGACGTCCGGCAGATGCTTACAGAGCTGCAGCGAGAGCATCCTGAGCTGAAGGTCCACGTTTACTCCGTGGATGAGCCCGAGAACGTGGAGCTGATGATGCAGTTCTATGACCGCTACGATGTGCCGGAGGAGAGGTGGGTCGGCTACGGCGCGGTCTTCCTGGGCGATCGATGGTGGACCAGCTACCCCGAGATCCACGCGGAGGTGCCTGCCACGGTGGCCTCCATGCTGGGCAAGCCCGTCCCCCCTCCACCAGAGCCCGAGGCCCGCGTTGACGGTCACGACCGCGTGATGGAGGTCTTCGAGCGCTTCGGGCCGGTCACCGTCGCCGTGGCGGGCCTAGCCGATGGCGTCAATCCCTGCGCGCTCGCGGCGCTGGTATTCCTTGTCTCGTTCCTGACCATCGCCGGCCGGGGGCAGGGGGAGATCCTGGCGACCGGGCTGCTGTTCGCGGCCGGCGTCTTCCTCGCCTACCTCGGGGTGGGCCTGGGGCTCTTCCGGGGCCTGCAGGAGCTGTCCGGATTCAGCGCCGTCTCCAAACTCCTCTACCCGGCCATGGCCGCGGGGACGCTGGTGCTGACTGCGTTGAGCTTCCGCGACTATCTCCGGGCGCGCTCGGGGCAACCCCAGCAGATGAGCCTGCGGCTGCCCACCGGCCTGCATCGCATCAGCCACGCCACCATCCGGCGACTGCTGGGTGGGCCGGCCTTCCTGGCGCTGGCCTTTGCAGCCGGCGCGGCCGTCTCTCTCCTCGAGCTCGTCTGCACCGGGCAGATCTACCTGCCCACCCTGGTCTACGTCTCCAGCACCCAGGGGCTGAGCTCGCGCGCCACTCCTCTCTTGCTGCTCTACGTCACCATGTTCACCCTCCCGGTGGTCGCCCTCTCCATCGCCGTGTGGCGGGGCGCCACATCGGAGCGTATACGCCGATGGGCGCGCCAGCACGCGGCGGCCAGCAAGCTCGCCCTGACGGTGGTCTTCGCCATACTGACCGCCGCCCTGGTGGCATCGTCACTGAGCTTCTGGCTGGTGTGACAGGACCGCGACGCCCGCCTTCTCCTCAGACGGAACAGTATCCCTCCGCCGGGAACCGCGGCCTGGGCTGGAATCGTTGACTATACTGAGGGAAGGCTATGCGAAGGCTCGCGGCCTGTCGGCCGGGATGCACCTGGCCCATGATGGCTGCGAGAGGCTCTTTCCGCCCCGACCCGGTAGCCATCACATGCCGGGCATCACTTACACAGTCGGCGCTGCGGCGCCGGCCAGGAGGTGCTTCCTGACGTGGCCCACGGAGTTGGCCGACCGCGCACGTTGATGTCCCTGCTGAGTGGCCTGGTGCTGCTGGCTCTCACGACCGTCCCGCTCACAACTGGCTGTCCCCGCACCCAAGAGGAGCCGCCGACGCCCGAGGTCGGCCCGGTGGCCGAGCTGCCGGGCGAGGAGCCCGGGGGATCCTCGGGCGGCGAAGCCGAGACGACATATCTGGACGTCTTGGTGCCGTGCGCCTATGCGCCTGCGATGACGGATATCACGGTGCTGTTCGAAGAAGAGCATCCGGACGTGACGATCCGCCCACATGTGGAGAACATCGCTCTGTTCCCCGGATACGTTCTGGAGGGGCATACCCCGGATGTGCTCATGGGCGTCGGCGACGTTGAGGTCAATACGCTGCAGGAGGCCGACAAGGTAGACTACCGGCAGCCGTTCTGCTTCGTTGAGATCTCACTGGTGGTGCCCAAGGGCAATCCCAAGGGGATTGAGAGTGTGGAGGACCTGGCAAGCGACAAGGTCAAGAGCCTTGCCGTCGGAACCGAGGACATCTCAGTCGGCTACTACGGCCGCGAGCTTCTCAAGAAGGCCGGCGTATGGGACCAGGTCAAGGACAAGGTCGTTGACGCAGATATGCCCGTGACACTGCTTCAGTTCACCGGCCAGGGCAAGACCGATGCGTCCCTGGCGTACGCCGCCTGTGTGAAGGCGGAGAAGGAGAAGGGTGAGGCTATGGTGGACATAGCCAGTAAGCTCGATCTGGTGCCCTGTGAGATCGATGACTACTGCCCCGCGATACCCTGTCCGGCTGTCTCCATCACCGGCTGCGCGCATCCTGAGCTGGGGCAGGAGTTTATCGACCTCCTGACCACCGATCCGGTTCAGGAGATCATCGCCAGGTACGGGTTCTTGAAGCTGTCAGACCCGAAGTGCTTCTGACGGGGATGCGGACCGTGCATCATCCGAAGGTTGGCCAAAGGAGGCCCATGCTATGAAGCCCACGAGCACGCGGGGCTTCACTCTGATCGAATTGCTGGTGGTGATCGCGATCATCGCGATCCTGGCGGCAATGCTCTTCCCGGTCTTCTCCCGCGCGCGGGAGGCGGCGCGGAAGACGACCTGTCTGTCGAACCTCAAGCAGATCGGGCTGGCCTCACACATGTACGCCCAGGACTACGACGACTTCTTCCCGAGGGATGACCACATCTGCAACCCCCACGCTCGCCTGGTCGCCCAGCTTATGCCCTACATGAAGAACATGGGGATACTCTACTGCCCCTCCGCGCCTTCAATGAACGTCTCCAGGATTATCGACAACGAGGAGAACCGGGCGGCGGGCAACATCTCCTACTACTACTTCTCCTTCGACCACCTGCCCAGCACGGCGCCGCCGGCCGGCCCCCCGGACTACGTGGGATGGATCGATCGCTTCTTTTTTGTAAGGAAGTATGGGGACACCACGCGTGTGATGAGCGAGATGTGGGACACGGACTACTGGCTGGCGTCCGACTGGTTCTGCAAGCCCATCGTCCAGGGCATCGTCGGCCACGGGATCCATGGGGGCGATTTCGGCTCACTGAACATCCTCTACGTTGACGGCCACGTCAAGTACTATCCCAGGCAGGCGATGACCAACTTCAAGTAGCTGCGCCGGAGATGCGCCTGATGTGGCGCGGGACGGAGGTGCTGCCGTGAACAGGACTGTTACAGCGGTCGTTGTCGTCGCGCTGCTGGTGGGGGTCGCGCTCGTCAACCAGCTTGGCAGCACGTCCGGACCCGAGCCTCCCGACAAGGCCCCGGAGCCGCAGGCTACGGAGGCCGCCGGTGAGCAGCTTGAGCCCGAGGACGTGCCATTGTGGATCGATGAGCCTATCGGCCCCGAGGACGCGCCGGTGCAGGTGGAGTGGTTCTTCGAGGCGGACAACGAGTGTCAGACCCCGTGGGAGCAGAACTTCCGGGAGATGGCGACCAGCTATGCCCCCAACGTGCGCTTGGTGTTCCGCCCCTGGCACCTGGAGAGCACCGCCGAACGGGCCGAGCAGATCGGCGATTTCGGCTGTACGATGGGCGTGGCCGTAAACGGCAAGGTGGAGTGGCATCTTGCCGACCGGGGGAAGGTCAACTTCACCGCGCCGCCGGACTTGGAGGAGTGGACCTGGGAGGACCTGGCACGGGTCATCGAGCTTGAGCTTGAGCGAGCCGGGGCAGAGTACGAGGGCGCCGGCGGCGACGAGGCGTGGATGCAGGAGACACTGCAATCCTTCGAGGAGGACACCGCCACGCAGGAATCATCTACTGACGAAGGTGACGACTCCGAACCGTGACGGGGCATGGAAGCTCATCCCCGTCGGAGACCACGACAGATTGCCCCCGCTGCAGGTGCGATGCCGACAGAAGTTCATGCCCCACTGCGCTCCAGACTTCGGCGGGCGCGCCAGGTCCTGCAGCGGGATGCGCAGGGCAACCGTCCAGCGGTCCTCGCCCGTGTCCGCGCGGGCCTCGATACCGCTGTCCCACGCCACCTGCTCGGTCGTCTTCGGGCGATTCGCGACGCGCCACTCGTCGTAGATACTCCCCACCGCATTGACCACGAAGTGCCGATAGCGCCCCTGGTCGCGGTCCGCGTCCACGAACAGCTCCACGCAGTCGTCGAAGAAGACGCCGCCGTCTCGCGGCCGATCGGAGGCCTCCAGAAGCTCCATCTTCGGCTCAGAGCACTCGAACAGCACGTACAGCGCATCATCGTCCCACAGCGCCCGCGCCACCGTATCCACCGGGGCCTTCTGGCCGGTGGAGCGGCCGAAGACCTCGGTGGCCGGCGCCTCCTGCCACTGTGACGCCGCCGCATCCTCCCACGTGAAGCCCTCCGGGGCGCGGCCCACCTCGTAGGTCGGCGGCCCCTTCTGCTCCAGCATGTAGAACGGTCGCGCGCTGGCCTTCATGAAGGCCAGGATGGCCTCGTCGATGAGCTGCACGCGCTCCGCGTAGGGCGACTGCCCCTCGGCGAGCTGCCCGGCCTCGTGGATCATCCGCCGCAGCTCGCGGAGGCGCTCCGGCGGGCAGTAAACGGTCCAGGACTCCTCGGCCCGCAGGTGCCCTGGCCGGTAGTACTGCTCGTTCATGAACGTCTCCTCGATGGTGGTGAAGAACCGGCGCATGGGCTCCTCGGCCGGGCCATAGAAGAGCCGGTAGTACTCGTCGAGCAGCTCCTCGATGGGCCGATCCACCCTGTCGAACATCTTGAGCCGGAAGTAGTAGTTGAGGTGCTGCATGGCGGGGTTGACCAGCCAGCCCTCCACCGGCGGAAAGCCCTTGGCGGTATTGATCTCGATGAACTCCCCGTCGATGCCGATCTCATGCAGCCTCACCACGTCATGCCCGGTGCGGCGCGGGACCAGGCCGGGGAAGACGTTCATGCGCCGCCATTGGGGGAAGTTGTAGTACTCCCAGGTGTAAAGCATGTCCACCTTGCGGCTCCACTCGCGCAGCGAGGCGTAGTAGGCGTCATCGAAGCGCCTGGTGCGGGCCTTGACCTGCTGCTTGCAGACCATGATGGCCACGTTATCGGGGAACTCGATGCCCTCGGGCGGGAAGTAGTAGTCCGAGTAGGCCAGCGCGCTGATGATGGCGTCCGGATCGCGCTCGGCGACGCGCCGGGCCACCTCAGCCACGAAGCTGAAGATGTAGCGGCTGGCTCTGTTGGTGTTGAAGCTCCCGATGGTCCGCGTCGGGGGATCGACGAGCATCGCCTGCGTCTGGGGGTCTTGCGACCACTGGCGGTTGTCCATGGGCACCAGCGGGAAGATGTTCTCGCTGGCCCGCCCGAAGCGGCGGATGCCGTTCTCGTCCTCCCACTCCCCGCGCCGACACGCCAGGATGTCCTCCACCGCCTGCTCGACGACCGCCTCGGAGGCGTAGTTGAGCTGGTCGAGCATCGGCTCCCCGGCCTCGTTGACCGCGAAGTACTCCGGATGGCTCTCACCGAAGCGCTCCTGCCAGGGGTAGAAGGAGTGATTGGCGGCGAAGTGCTCGCCGCCCATGCGCTGGCGCAGCCAGTAGAGCCGCTCCTCGCGACCCGGCAGCCTCGGGATCTGCGCCAGCTCCTCCGGGTCCGACATGTCCCAGTGGTAGAGGCTGGCGGGGATCGGCCGCTGCGGCCACATGGAGCGGTGCCTCGTCCACGGGCTGCGCCGCACGCTGACCTCCTCCACCACCAGCGTGTCGCGCTCCGGGATCACGGTACCGATCTCCGTGGGCAGGTACCAGCGCACGCCGCAGCACCGCTCCAGGAAGTCGTAGACCGCGTAGCAGCTTCCCATCGGCGTGTAGTAGCTGAACCCGGCCGGCAGCGGGCGGGCCTGGTAGTCGAACTCGCCGGTGTCGGGCGCGTCACGGCCCATGAGGATCAGGGCCTCCGGCCGGGCCTGCACCAGGTACTCCTGCTTCGCGAAGCCCTCATTGCGCAGGCCCAGCTCCCGCGTGTGGGCACTCTCGCCCACCAGCACCACAGGCCCCTGCACCTGGTCGGCGTCGGTGGCCACCGGCAGGGGAGCCCCGGTCATCTGCTCGATGTGATGGTTCAGCTCCGCGACGGCGAGCTGCACCGCCAGCGGCGTCTCCTCGGCGACCACGATGGTCGCCACCGGCCGTCCGTCACGGACAAGAGGGACGTCCGCCCCTACCCCCGCCACGGCCATCACGCCCAGCAGCAGCATGGATCCAAGCACGTGCCTCATCCGCAACCTCTCCCTCAGATGCTCGACAGCAGCGCCGCCAGCCTGGCCTCCCAGATGACCCGATCCAGCTCTCCCCGCATCGCCCCCAGCCGCTGCGTGATCTCCTGCCAGCGGTGCGGCGGAACCGGCTGGTCGCTGGTCGCAGTCTCCTCAAAGCCCGCCAGCTCCTCCCGGTAGTCGGCGATACGGCTGCTCAACTCCCGCTGCGTCTCCACGTCCGCCTCCTGCGCGCCGGTCCGCTCGAGGTCGGTCAGCAGTCTCGCGGCTCGGTCGATGGCGGCTCGCGCGAGGGTCCGGTAGGCCGCCTGCGCGAAGTGCTCCGGCCCGTGGATGACGATGGGACCGCTGCGCTCGCCCTTGCGCAGCTCCAGCTCCATGTCGCCGATCGTCATCGGGGATGGCGACAGCACGATGTGGCCGAAGCGCTGGGGGTCGTGGAAGTTCGCCGCCGTCTGCGACCAGTTGCTCCAGACCCTGTTCGCCCCCAGGTAGCGGTCGCGGCAGACGTTCACGCCCATGACCGCGCCTGCCTCCGGCTTCACACCGAGATCAGCCCACGGAACCGCGACCTCCAGCGCCCAGGCCTGCTCGCCGATGATCGTGGCCGCCTGCAGGTCCGCGCTCCAGCTCGGGTCGGTGCGTATCGAATCGTACATGCTGGCGGCTGCGTTGACCGCAATCTGGTAGTACTCGTTCTGGTCGTGGTTGGGGTCGATGAACAGCTCGATGGTCTCGCCATGGAAGACCTCGTGAGCGTCCCGCACCTGGCTGACCTGCGCCAGCTTGTCGATGTTGGGCTCATCGCAGACCACGCCGAAGTACAGCGCCCTGTGGTCGTAGGCCATGCGGACGTGCGTCTGCACATCGACGAGCTCGGGCTTGTTGTAGAAGGTGAACTCGTTCACGGCCGGGGCGCGCTCCCAGACCGCCTCATGAAGGGCGCCGTCAACGACCACGCCCTCCCAGGCGCGCGGGCAGGGGTAGACCTCGATCTCGTAGCTGTCGGCCGCCGGCGCCCAGGAGGCGATGCAGACGAGCATCAGCACGGCAAGCGCTCCGCGCGTCAGCCCAGGCCCGGCGATCCGCCTCATCTGGCTCACTGACAGGCTCGCGGTGGTATGCATCGCGATCACTCCACCTCCAGGGTGGCGCTGGTATCCTCACTGCTGAACAGCTCGCGGGCGGTGATGGTGTACTCGCCCGCCGGATCGTTGTAGGCCACCGGCACCGCGATCTCCACCGGGTCGGTGCCGGTCACCACCACCTGCTCCAGCCAGTCGAGCTTCCGGTCGCCGGCCGAGGCCGTGACCTTGAAGCCGTGCAGCCCCTCGGCGCCGGGCACCGACAGCGTCGCCGTCGCCACGCTCCCCCGGGTGACGCTCGCCGGCTCGACCGTCAGCTCCGCCGGCGGCACGGCCTCCGGCAGCAAAGCCAGGAAGGTCGCGCGCATGGGGATGATGGTGGTCTCGAAGCTGTCGGAGCGTCCCAGGTAGCGGCGGTTGCGGAGGTCGTAGATGTGCCGGGCCTCCGGCAGCGTGACCGTGGCCTCCTCGCGGTTGCCGGACTGCCGGAACAGCGCCAGGATCTCGGTCTCACCTGTCCGCCAGCGGATGGCCTCGATGTTGCGCAGCCGCGAGCCATCGGCGGCCTGCATCCACAGCGGCGGCTGATGAGCGCCCGAGCGGCTGATGAGCGCAAGCAGCACCTCGGCGGCGGCCTCGGGCGTGTCGGCCACGCTGATCTTCGGGAAGCTGTTGGCCGCGAAGTTCAGCAGCACCGCCGTGCCCTCGCCCACCTGGTTGACGATCATGACCGGGGTGCCGTCGGCCTCACCCATGGCCTCGCCGGTGGTCAGACGCACAGTGGGATCGACCTTGGCCGCGTCGAAGGTGAGGCCGGGCTGGGCGTCAATCGTGACGGTAACGGTGCTCGCCTCCGCACGGCCCTCGGTCTCGATGCCGAACAGGTCATCGAGCAGGCCCTCAGCCAGCGGCTTGCAGTGCCCATCGTAGATGGCCGGCCGGACATCGGCGATGACAACGCCGCCGCCCGCCACGTAGTCGCGGATGACCTGCGCCTCCTCCTCGCCCATGGCCTCCGCCCGCGGTAGAAGCAGCATCCGGAAGCGCTCCGCGTCGAACTCGCCCAGCCGCAGCATCCGGTCGGTCACGTAGCGGAACTGGTAGCCGAGGTCGCGCAGGGCGTCGTGCAGCGCCACGTGGCTGGAGGTATAGCTGCCGTAGGAGTTGCCCTCCTCCACCGTGCACGCGAAGGTCGAGGGGTAGGAGTAGAGCATGGCGATCTCAGTGTCGAGCATCTCCGACTGCAGCAGCAGATCGCCAAGCCCGTCGCGCATGATCTGCGTGTCCCGGAGGATCTCCTCGACCGCCGGGAAGGGCCGCAGGTCCGGCGCCAGCCAGCCGTGGAAGCGCCCGATGCAGTCCCAGCGCCACCACCACACGGCATCCGAGCCGCGCGTCACCATCCGCCAGTACTTCTGGAGCAGCGAGTCCGCGTCCTTGGTGTAGCCCATCCAGTTGGCGTGCGGGAAGTCCCGCGGGGCGATGGAGCGGAGGACCTCGTCGGCCACGCCCGGATACGGCGACCAGAACTCGTTCTCGCGGATGATCAGGTCCAGGTCGTCGCCGGCGGAGAACTTGCCTGCGCCCTCGAAGCCGGTTTTCGCCAGCGGATCGATGGCCGTGTAGGCGTCGTCATAGGCCTGGCAGAACTGGACGAAGTTGTAGGACTGGAAGGCCTGGCGGTCGAACCATCGCGGGTAGTTGCCCTCCGCCAGCGAGTTGGCCTCATCGTTGTCGCCCTCCTGGCTCAGCCCCACCTGGCTCCAGTCCGTGAAGTTGGTCGTCCAGGACTCATTGAGCGCATCGAGGCTGCCGTAGACCTCCTGCAGGTACTCCCGGTAGGCCTCCGCGCAGTGCTGGGAGAGGCACGAGCCCTGAGTGGTCACCTCGTCGCCGAGCGACCACACGAAGACCCCGTGCTGGCGAGAGGGCAGGTAGGCCTCGGCCTTCTCCTGCACATGGGCCTGCACGGCCTCCTCGTCGTTCCAGCAGAAGGGCTGCATGATGCCGTCCTCGGTCTTGGGCGTCATGACACGCGTGGTGTAGGGCACCCACGCAATATCGTTGGCGGCGAGGATGATCGACGGATTGCCGTGGCCGAGCTGCAGCGTCACGGCGTTCTCAGCCAGGCTTCGCTCGGCGTACGGCGCGAGCGTGCCACGCGGGGTGTCCCACATCAGGAAGTTGAACCGCCCCTGGTGGCGCTTGGTCACCCGGAAGTAGGCGTAGCCGGAGTGGATGACCTCAGCGGGCGGCGGGCCGGGCGGATTGCGGTAGAGGGCGGCGTGCACCCGCAGCAGCATCGGCATCCAGGGCTCGACCGTGAACGAGAAGGGCATCCCGAGCCGCGGCCCGGCCTCAGGCTCCTCCTCCCCCTCCTCCTCGGGCTCCTCCTCGGGCTCGGGGGGGAGGACCTCGAGCAGCTCGGCGGGCTCCAGAATCTCGTGGGCCAGCTCGCGCCCGCGGCTGTCGAACAGCCCCACGCGAGCCCGCGTGTTCGGCCCGGGCTCAGCATCCACCATCACGTGACCCGCGATCGCATCCCCCGGCTCCCCCCAGCCCTGCTCCAGCGCGACCTCTGACACGCTCACGTCTGAGGTCACCGTGAATGGCCTTGTCGTCCACGTCTCGACGCCGGCGTCGGACACCACCCAGGCGTCGAGGTGCCACTCGCCCGCCGGCAGTGATCCGACCTGCAGGCTGAAGGCCCGCTCCGGAAGCGGTCGCTGAGGCAGCTCGACCTCGGGGCCTCCCGCCATGCGCACCCGCGAGCGGATGCGCGGATTGTCGCCCACTGGCTCCCCACGCGCATCCACGGTAAGAGTCTTCGTGGCGTCCCAGGCGAACTCGCCGGGGCCGGCGCTGGCGGTCAGCACCATCTGGGGCTCGTGCCCGGCAGCCCACAGGACGGCCCGGCCCAGGCGCTCTGACCAGTAGTCGTAGTCAACCTCCCAGCCCTCGTAGTAGCCGATCTCCGGCCGCGCCGGCAGCCGGATACCCCGGCCCTGGCCCACGGTGTAGGCATCCCCCACCGGCCCGGGCGCCAGGATGGGCGGCAGGTCGGTGATCTGATTCTCATCAGTAAGCACCCGCTCATCGTTCGAGCCCACGAAGACCAGGCCGGCGCCCTCGGTGACGGGCTGGAGGACCTTGAACTGCTGCTCCGGGGACATGTTGTCCAGCGCCAGGCCCAGGAACACGTAGCAGTCCCAGTCCTGTTCCAGCAGCTCCAGCATGCGCTGCTCCCCGATCTCGCCCCCGTGCCAATGGGTCTCCGCGCTGTCCACGATGCGGGCCCAGAAGACCGCCTCCCCCTCGATGTCGAAGCGCTGCATCAGCTCCACGCACTCGCGCGGGTTGGTGCCCCTGCCGTCCGTGAAGAACAGCACGCGGGTGGTGTCCCCGGCGTAGGGCTGCGCCCAGTCGGTGTGCGGCGTCTCGAACTCGAAGGTCAGGGCATGGTCAACCTCCAGCTCCGCGCGGTCCTGGCCCATCGCGGAGACCGCGGCCACCATGCACACGGCCACCGTCATTACCATCGTCACGCTGATCCGTCTCATGACTCTGATCCTCCTCACGGCTGCGCCGGGCGCTCGCCGCCCGGATTCGCGCTCACAGCCCATGAATCAGCTCCAGGAGCTTCACGTGCCACTTGAAGCTGTTGTAGTCGTCGATCGACTGCAGAAGTTGCTCCTGCCCCCGAATGTCCTCCACGTCGGCCTCGCCGCCCGCCTCCGCCGGCTGCTGCTCCAGCCAGCCCTGGATCTCGTCGATGCGGTCGGCCAGCGCCTCGCGAATGCTCTCGTTCGCCAGCGCCCGCTCCAGGCTCTCCCTGACCTCAGCCACATCGAACTGTTGCACCGCCCGCGGCGTGAAATCCGCCCCCTCCAGCGTGGCCCGGACCTCGTCGGCCTCCGCCCGGACCTGCGCCAGGGCCTCCTCGTTGGTCATGCCCTTCAGGTCCCAGAAGGCCAGGCGGACGCGCCGGGCGTCGGCGGGGCAGGTGATGGTGGTGCTCACCGCGTAGCTGCCGGGTGCGAACCGCACGTCGGAGGCATCATCGGGCAGCACCAGCATGGCGCAGGGGCCCGATCCCTCGCCCTTGGCGACATCGAAGATCTCGTCATAGTAGACGCCCCACCAGTTCTCCGCCACGGGAATGGTCACATCGTCCCCCTGCTCGATGAGCTGCGAGGGCGTCTGAATTCGCCGCGCGCCGTCGCGGTTGTGCCAGGCGGTGAAGAAGCTGGGATAGCAGCGGAGGCCGATCGCCACGGAGGTGGTCTCGACCGTTGGGTCGATGGCCACCTCGCAGCCCAGCCAGTCCGCGCCGGGCAGCGCCACGAAACGCACCCGGACGTCGGCGGCCTGGTCGTGCCACACCATGTCCAAGATGCCCCGCTGGCCGGTTTCCGTGGCCATCATGCTCGACAGGGGCGTGGTTCCGATGTCACGACCGTTGAGGGAGATGAACAGGAAGCCGCTGTGATACCAGTTGCAGGAGCAGGGCTGCGGCATGCCCAGGTAGCCCTCGAGAGGGACCACCTGATCGCCGTGGGCGGGGTCCACACAGGCCTTGTAGGCGATGCCGTAAGCGACCTCGCCGGTCGAGAGGATGGCGTGCTGCTCCCGGAAGAGGTGGCCGTCATGCTCGCCACCCTCCAGGCGCCGCTCCTTGGGCGCATGCACCTCGGCCGTCGCGGCATCCGGCGCTGGCTGTGCCTGCGCCAGAGCCGGGGCAAGCAGGATGAGAGCGAGTGCCTTCGGGACCGACGCTCTGATCGCCACGGCTGACCCCTCCTCAGCGGCTGTAGTACGGACTTCTTCCTCGTGGACCCACCTTTTCCCTTGGCGCCGTGCCCATCCCTGCATTATGCGCCAGATCCTCCCGACGAAGGCCTGCCGGCGCTGAGCGCCGAACTCTGCAGACCGAAGCCAAGCCTTACTGCCCGAAGGGAGGTCCGGCGATGATGCCGGCAGCGCTGGGAATGGTGGCCGCCCTGTGCTCTCCCATCCCGGCTCAGGACGCTCCTGACGTCTACGTTTACCATGATCCGCACTGGTTTCACGTCGGCTATCTCGACGCCCCCAAGTCCACCGACGCGCTGACCTGGCACCGGCTGATGAGCCACGCGCTGTGCGACGAGCTGGGGCGCCGGGGCGTGCACGCGGAGGTCATCGGCGCCGAGCAGTGGGCGTCGATCTGCGAGGAGGCCCGCCGGTGCATCGTGGTGGACATCGGCCAGAGCGTGCCGGGGGCGATCTATCACGGGCAGGATGAGGGCTCGCCGCTGGAGCGGTGGCTGGAAGCGGGCGGGATCCTCTGCTATGCCGGCGACTGGTTCTGCCACTGGTACGCGCTGGAGGGCGGCGAGCGTGGCGGGGACTCCGCGCGGCACCAGGGTGATGACGACATCTGTGACGCGAATCTCGTCCGCGATGGCTTCGTGGGCATGAGCTGCGAGCCTACGGAGGCGGCGGAGGAGGTGCTGCCGGCTTTCGAGGGCTGGCGCACGCTGCGGCCATTCGACGCCGACGCCATCGAGGAGCACTGCCCCTGGCATGAGGTCTACGGCACGGCGATTCGCGAGACCGATGCCGGACGGCTGCGGGCCGCCGACCCCGTGGCCTTCCAGGTTCCCGGCGGCCAGGGCTACGTCTTCGCCTGTCGGCTCGCCCGCAGCACTCACACGGACTCCGCGCAGATGATCCTGGACTTCATCCTCAGCCGCGGCCTGAGCCTGCTGGGAGGTGAGCGGCCGTGAGAGCGATGTACCTCGCGCTGACGCTCCTGCTGTCCTGTCCGCTGGCGGCCGATCCCTACATGGGGATTGGCGGCCTGACGCTCCCGCCGGCCGATCAGCTCGCCGACTTCGCCCAGACTCTGCAGGATGCCGGCCTCAACCACGTGCAGTGCCGCATCCCGACCGGCGACCCCGACGTGCGGGAGCGCGTGGCCTTCCTCCACCAGCGCGGCTTCACCGTCTTCGGCTACGCCAGCGCCTTCCTGGGCATTCGGGAGGAGCGGGACGACTTCCAGATACGCGCCGACGGGAGTGTGAAGACCGGCACCGTGTGCCCTCGCTCCGAGCGGCGCATCGCTGAGATGATCGAGCTCACCAATGCCGTGGCCGACACCGGCGCCGACGGCATGCTCTGGGACTTCATCACGGTGGAGAGCCGCACCATGGAGGCCTGCTTCTGCCCCGACTGCGTGGCGGCGTTCAACGAGGCGGCGGGGACCGACTACGCGCGGGAGGAGCTGGTCGCGGCGCTGGACCGCGACCCGGCCGCGCTCGAGGTGTGGAAGCGCGTGCGGCGCGACAGCACCAACGAGGCCATGCGGCGCGTGGCCGAGGCCGCGCACCAGCATCGCCCGGACCTGAAGGTCGGCGGCTACGTGATCGCACCCGAGAACACCCTGGGCATGGATACCGAGGGGCTGTCACACATCCTCGATGTCCTGGCGCCCATGGTCTACCAGGGGCACCGCCGAGCCGACGTGGGCTGGATGCGAGAGAAGCTGGGCATGTTCACGGCTCTCACAGGCGACGCTGAGATCATCGAGTGTGTGGACACCGGCTTCTGGGTGGACCAGCCGGCCGAGGAGCTCATCAACACCTGCTGGGATTGCCACCGCGCGGGCATCGACGGCTGGGCGCTGTGGCCCTTCGGCACGGTCTCCCAGGCTGACCTGGTTGCCGTGGCGGGCGTCCCCATGCTGGCGAGGCGCTATCACCAGCCCCTGCGCGAGGGCCGCGCCCAGCAGGCCCGGGCCGGCCTGCGCGAGGTGCTCGCCGAGGCTCGAGAGGCCATCATGGCCCACGGCGGACAGGGCGAGCGCGAAGCGCTGGCGGAGCTGTTCGACGGGGATCGGCCCGCGGGTGAGCTGGCTGTCGCTCTGGAGCGCTGGCGACAGCTCCCCACTGACGACGAGGCCGCCGGCGCGGTGGCTCGCGTGCTGCACCTCCGGGGGCAGGCTGAGGAGCACCGGCTCCACGAGTCCGATCGGCACTTCCGGGCGGGCGGATACGAGGTCATCTGGAGCGATGTCGCCCGCGAGGTGAGCGTCCGGGGCGAGGGCTGGGAGGCGACGCAGGATCACCTGGCGCTGAACATCGATGAGCTGCGCTTCGACGGCCTCATTGGCGACGCCAGCACCGATCCCCACTCCCTGGGCCTGATACGCACCCGGGTGAGCGGCTGGTTCGACCCCTGGGGCTCGCGGGCGGATGTCACCGTTCGCCAGCCCGCCGACAACCTCGTGGAGATCACCTCCGTGTGCGCCAGCAATGACTGCCGCCTGGGGCGGACGTGGATGGTGCGCGCCGGCGAGCCATGGATGGCGGTGGACGTCTTCGTCGAGAACACCGGCGACGAGGCCCGCGACGGCAGGCTGTGGATCTGGAACGGGGTGGGGATTCCGGGCTTCCTGGAGGCGCACGGCCACGAGCCGTGGCGCGATGACCGGGCGGAGGTGCTCGAGGCAAACATCCTCCTGCTGCGCGACGAGGGGCGCTTCGTGGCAATCGGCGCCGACCCCGCGCTGTGGACCATCCCGGCGCCAGGCGGCGGCGTCAGCAACCTCTTCCACGAGCTGGAGCTGGCGCCCGGGGAGCGCTTCACCACGCGCCTCTACCTGGCCTTCGGCGATGATGCCGACGCCGCCTGGCCCCAGGTCCTGGAGCGCTACCCGAGGGAGTTCTGAGACACTGGCGGCGGGGGGGGGCCGCGGGCGCCCGTACCCCCCGAGTGACGGCAGTGAGAGCCTCCCTGAGGAGCTAGCCTTCACCCACAAGTTGGGCGAGGGTCGTCGGCCGTGGAGGGGCCGCCTGAGGGCGCTGCGCAGGAGCGCACGAAGTCGGCCCGCGGGCTCGGGTGGAAACAACGGCCGGGCCGGCTTCGGCTCCGGCAAACGACCTGGAGCCTCAGACGGCCTCTCCCAACGACAAAAGGCACGCATCGCCGCTCGCCACGATGTGGGTACAGGTAAGCATGAGGAGGGTGTGAACCTACCTCTGCGGAAGTGCCCGCCGGCGGTGAACACGATGCGGAGGGATCCGGCATGACGGATGCCTGCGACGTTGACGACGGACTGTGTCGCCCGCAGATCGAGATCGAGGCCCGCCAGCTCCTGGGCCTGGTCTGCCGGAAGGGCGGCGCGGAGTGCCCCCTGATCGGCGCCACCGAGGCCGACGCCATCCTGGAGAGGATCGGCTCAGACCCCACCGTCGCCATCAGGCTGACCTCAGACGCGGACGAGCTGCCGCACTACACGTGGCTGCCCGAGGGTCAGTTCGCCCGCAGCGAGCCCGAAGACGTGCTCAACCGCAAGCGCGACCTGGACGTGCTGCAGCGGCTGGGCCTGTGCCCGGGCGACACGCGGCGCGCCCGCTACCTGTTCGAGCTGCTCTTCGAGCGCATCGAGACGCCCCAGGGCATCTGCGCCCACGACACCGCGGGCTGGGAGGGCTGCGAACTGGCCAGCAGCGGCGCCTACGAGAGCGTGCGTAACGCAGGCTGGGACGCGGTGGTGTACCTGCGCAGCGATTCGGAGCGGGCCGAGTACCGCCAGGCCAACGAGCGGGCCATCGCGGAGGGCGAGAGCATCTTCATCCGCCCCCACCACCTCATGTGCATGTGCTGCTGGTGGGCGGGCGGCGAGGGCGCCGGCCCGCGGCCCAACGACACCCTCGCCGAGATCCTGGAGCGCATTCAAAGCGCCCCGGATGTGCCCATCACGCTGGTGGAGGGCTGCTGCGAGGCCTGCGACTGCTGCGACGGCTATGACCCCGACACCGGCCGCTGCGTGCACGCCGGCGGCCTCATTCGCGACTACAAGAAGGACCTGGACTGCTTCCAGCGGATGGGGCTGATGCCCGGCGACACGCTGCCGGCGCGCGAGATGCTGAAGCTGATGTTCGAGCGCATCCCCTCCACCCGCGACATCTGCGGCTACGGCGATGGCGTGGTCACCGCCCACGAGTGGAGCATCTGCTCCAGCCCGGAGGGCAATCCCGGCTACGAGAAGAGCCGCGAGCACGGAGTTGTGTAACAGAACCCAGCAGGGCGGCGTGGACGCCGCTCTCCGGAAATGCAATTTGCGAGAGAACTGGACAGGCCCGGCATTATCTACTATAATAGGTAGTAACAAACGCGACCATCCGGCGGCCCTGAAATGGCGGGGTGCAGACACCGATGAGCCAGACTGACAGCAACGTGCACAAGCCGACTGATCCCGACCTCTCGGTCTTCAAGCTCGACAAGCGCGGGCTGGAGCAGGCGCTGGGAGAGCTGGAGGCGCAGGTAATGGAGGCCATCTGGAGGGCCTCTGATCCTGTGTGCGTGGAGGACGTGCGCGCCAGCCTGGAGGAGCAGGGCAAGGAGGCGGCCTACACCACGATCATGACCACCATGAGCCGCCTCTATGACAAGGGGCTGCTGGAGCGCGAGCAGCGCGGACGGGCGTACTTCTACTGGCCGGCGCTGAGCCGCAGCGAGCTGGGGCAGAGCGTCACGCGGCGCGTCATTGACGGCCTGCTGTCGAGCTTTGCTGAGCCCGCCATCTCCTACTTCGTGGAGGCCATCGGCGACGAGGACCCCTCGCGTCTGGAGGCACTGGCGGAGATGATCGACGAGCACCGCCGCCGCAGGAGGGGCGCATCGGAGAGCTGATGGCCCTGCTGCTGACGGCTGCCAGCATCATGGTGGCCACCGCGGCCTCGGTGAGCCTGCTCATGGCCCTGCCGGCCGCGGCACTGGCTGAGACCGCCGGAGAGAGCAACGCCGCCGGCCGGGCGCGAGTATGGCTGGCGGCGCTATGCGTACCCCCGCTTCTGGGCATGCTGGTCGCCGGCTGGGCGCTGGCGCTCTACGCTCAGGGCCCCGGCGCCTCCCCCCACCTGGGCGGCTTCCGACCCCATCTGTGCTTTGTGCCCCTCATTGAGGCGCCCGGCGGGCCTGTCGCGGTGCAGGCCTTCGCGTGGCTGTCGCTGCTGCTGGTGGCCGCGGCGGCGGCTCGAATGCTGGGGACCGCACTCAGCGCGCACCTGCTGCGACGGATGATGCTCGCCAGCGGCGCCCCCCTGGACGGCGGGGAGCAGCCGCCGCTTCTGGTGGAGCTGGGGCGGCCGGTCTCCTTCACCGCCGGGCTGCTCTGCCCCGTGACGGTGCTCTCCACGTCGCTGCGCGCCAGGCTCTCAGCCGAGGAGTTGGAGGCCGTGCTGGCCCACGAGCGCGCCCACCTGCGCCGCCGCGACAACCTCGCCCGCCTGGCGGCCGACGCCAGCGCCACGCTCCTGGTCATCATGCCAACCGTGTGGTACTACCGCCGCCGCTTGCGCTCGGCGCTGGAGGAGGCCGCCGATGACGCCGCGGTGGCGATGGGCGTGCAGCCGGAGGATCTGGCGGGTGCGCTGAGCGCCATGGAGGCCGCTGCTGAGCGCGGGCCCCGCGAGCCCTCCCTGGCGGAGCTGCTGATTCCCGAGCCGGCGCTGCCGGCGGCCCGCCGCGCCAGGCTGGAGGCCATGGAGGCTGGAGCGTTCTCCGCGGTGGGTGGCAGAGGGCGCGTGGCGATGCTGCTGGCAGCCCTGGCAGGCGTGGCAGTGGTGGCCATACTGCTGGTGGTCGCGCGCAGGCCCGTGGAGGATGGGCTCTACTGCGCCGCGGAGC
Organism: Armatimonadota bacterium; assembly: GCA_034722055.1. Taxonomy (GTDB): domain Bacteria; phylum Armatimonadota; class Zipacnadia; order Zipacnadales; family UBA5352; genus JAYENL01. The sequence continues at coordinate 53,647 of JAYENL010000221.1, read as the reverse complement.
AGATCATCGCCGCGGTGAGGTGAGGCGGCTACGCCCTCCGCGGCCTACCCCATCCTGGGAAGCGACAGCGCCCTCGCCCGCCTACCCCATCCTGGGAAGCCGGCGCCCCCGCCGGCCTACTCCGTTCTGGAAAGCCGGCGCCCTCGCCGGCCTACTTCGTTCTGGGAAGCCGGCGCCCTCGCCGGCTTCTGGCGCGCAGCGCCACTAACCGCTCCTGCCTCCGAGGAAAGCCCCCCGCCCCTACGCCCCACGGGCGACGGCGCCCGCGCCCCAAGAGTAAGGAGATGTGCGCCCGGTGGCACCGATCTGTCCCTGCTCCCGAGAGACGCCCCGCCGACAATGCCGTCCGGAGCGGCGGGGCTTCAGACCCGCCGGCCGTTTGTCGTGAGTCGTACCGTCACGCCCTACGCAGGGCCGGTGTGCCGACGCCGGCCGCCGTTCACGTCGTTGGCCGTGTGCTTGCACCTCGCAGAGACAGCAGGCCGGACGGTGGTCCGGCCTCTCCACGCGAGCTTCCGCTCGCGTAACGGCAGCAGTTGGCGGCAGGCGACGCCGCCACGGCCCGGTCTCGTGGTCCAAGGACGCTGGTTGGCCCGAGCGGCGCGCACCGAGGCAGGACGATGGAGCCGGGCCTCAGCCGATCCGAATCTCCGCCCCACCCTCCTCCCGGGAGCGCCGGGCGGCATCGACCACCGCGATGACCTCCACCATCTCGTTACCGGAGATGGGCATCTGCCCCGTCTCGCACATGGTCAGGAAGGCCTCCATCATGGGGTGGTAGAGCGCTCCCAGTTGGTCCACGGTGTGCCAGCCGCCGCTGCCGCAGATGGTGAACATCTGCCCGCCGGCAATGACCTCCCGCCAGTACATATTCAGCACCACCTGCGAGCCGTCACGGCGCCTCAGGCGAACGATGTCCCGATCCCTCGTCCCCACGTTGATCACCGATTCCGTCCCCGGCCCGAGGATGCCATAGACGAACTCCGTGGGGTGGATGGCGTAGATGTGGAACTGCCCCTGGCCGCTGATGCCTGTCAGCAGCTCTACCTGCCCGATGTCCGCCAGGGCCTCGCGCATCTCCCGCGCCCCGTCACACCAGCGGAAGCTCGAGCAGGACATCAGCGGAGCGCCATTGGCCTCGGCGAGGTCCACGATCTCACGGGCCTCGTCGGCGGTCTCCGCAAGGGGCTTGTCGATGAAGCAGGGCAGGCCCTGCTCCAGCGCCGGCACCGCCAGGCGGGCCTTGGAGTAGGTCCCGTTATCGGCGGCGATGACCGCGTCCGTGCCCTCGGTCAGGTCCTCCGGGCTGTCGCAGACCTCCTCGATGCCGTAGATCTGTGCCATCATCTCCGCGCCCTTGCGGTCCTCATCGTAGATCTTCACCACCCGGGCGCCCTCCAGCCGGTCGTCAGTGGCTCCCCCTGTTGGGAAGTCAAGCTCCTCGGCCCTCGATCTGTCCCAGCCGTTGAACATGGAGCTGAACGCGTTGCCGTGGTGGCAGCCTCGCTGGCCCTCGAAGGTGACCGCCGCAGTGATCCCGAGCCGTATCATGCCTCTCTCAGTCCTCCGGCACGCCCGATTGTCGCTGCTCGGCGCGCGCCCCTTTCCGCGGCGGAGCAGGAAATCCTGCACCATCGGCCGCCGACGTCCTCCAGGCGGTTCGTGACTGTGCTTGCGAGCTTTCGGCGAAGGAAAGCGGCGACGTCCGCAGAAGGAGCCTCCACCATGCACCTGAGCGGCCATGAGCCAGGGAGAGGAAGGATCATGCGCGCGTGGCGTCCGAGCGTACTGCTGGTGTCGGTGGTGCTGATGCTGCCGATGATCGCACGTGCCGCCGACGATTCTCCGGCGGCGGTGTGGACGTTCAACGGTGACTTCCGCAGGCTGTACCGCGACGTGGCCGCGGATCGGCACCACGCCATCGGCCACGACGACCTTCCGCGCGCCCAGGCGCCGGGACATCAGGCCCTGGTCTTCGATGGCGTGGACGACTACGTGCGCGCCCCCGACGACCCGTCCCTGCGCATGACGGACGCCGTGACGGTGGACGTATGGCTGATGCTCGACGAGCCCGACACGGGCGGGCCGCAGTGCATCGTGGACAAGGGCGGGGAGCGCTACCGCATCCAGGTCTCCGGCACCACGCCCATGTTCGGGCTGAAGACGGCCGAGGCGCGCATGGACTTGTCCGGAGGCGAACTCACGCCGGGCCAGTGGCACCGCGTCACCGGCGTCTTCGACCGCCCGAACGCGTGGCTGTATGTGGACGGCCAGGAGGTCGCCACCACCACCTGGGACCACGAGATCGGCCCCGGCGGCGACATCATCCTGGGGTCGAAGGCGGGCTCCACGTACTTCTTTCGCGGCAAGCTCGACGAGGTGCGCATCTACGACTACGCCAGGCCGCCGCAGCCGGGAGATGAGCCGTCAGCCGAGCCGCTGGAGGTGGGCACGGTGACAGACGCACAGATGCAGGTCCAGGAGCTGCCCGACGGCGTGATGGCGGACACCGGCGCTGCGACCTTCGAACTCACAAACCGGGGCGCGCTGCGAGCACTGACCATCGGCGGCGAGCCGGTCATTGCCGGCAACGAGCAGCCGCTGCTGTCCGCGACCGTCTTCGAGTCCGCGGAGTACGACGGCTGGCGCGACTGGGCGCCGGGACGGGTCATCGGGGCCACCTGCCAGCCCGGCGGCCACGCCTGGCAGCACAACCAGGAGCAGCTCTCCGGCTCACTCGATGGCGCGCTGGACTTCGGCGATGGCGACCGGATTCGGTATCAGCTCGACCTGGCGGCGACGGCCGGCAGCCCCTTCCTGACCGCGACCGTCTCGCTGCAGCCCGAGGGGCAGTTCGCCGACCGCTTCATCCGCGACGTGTCTCTGCGGCTGCCGCTGGCGCTGAACATGCGCAAGCGCGTGGTGCAGGCCGGCGATCGCGGCGTGCAGTGGAACACGCGACACTTCTACCAGTTCCACGTCAGCCCCACGCAGAGGCTGATGAACGAGCCGGACCACAACATCTGGCGCCGCTTCGCCATCGATCAGAACTCCGGTGGCGACTACCACATCTGGAAGGCTGAGAGCACCGCCACGCCCGCACTGACCATGCAGCGCGGCCTGCGAGCGTCCGGCTGGATGGCGACGTACGATGAGCGCGCGGGGCTGATCTTCGCCTATCGAGGCTTCGCCGACCGGGCGCCGAAGTCGTTGCGCGTGATGGCGGAGGACTCCGGCGAGGCTCGAGTCTGCCTGTGGCACCAGGGCCTGCCGGCGCTGCACGTCGCCTCGCCGCAGGCGGAGGCGGTGTTCGGCGCGCCGCACGTCATCGACCTTGCGGCCTTCGACGACGAGTTCAGCTTCGCCCAGCCGGATGTGGCGCTGGCGAACCACTGGGGCGTCGAGGGCCTCGCCAGCGACCCGCCCGCACGCAATGAGCCGCCGCTGGGTGGCCTCAACCCGCTCGCTGAGCAGAGCGCCGAGCGGGAGGCGCCATTGATCTCCGGCGGCGTGCCGCTGCCGCGGGGGGCGCTGGCCGAGCCGGGACATGTCCGCCTGCAGCGGGATGGGCGCGACGTCCCGGTGCAGACGCGTGCGCTGGCCTACTGGCCCGACGGCTCGGTCAAGTGGCTGCTGCTGACCTTCCCGCCAGAGGGCGGTGAGGTGGAGGGCGCCGAGGGCGGCGGCGATGCCCTTGGCTTCCAGGTCACGCGGCGCGACGGCTCCGCGGACGAGTACGCGCTGCTCTACGGCGGCGATGCGCGGAGTGGCACGCCGGCGAACCGGCTCTCGGCCGCTCGTGAGGGCGACACCGTGCGCATCGACACCGGCCCGCTGCAGCTTGAGGTGGCGGTGGAGCAGGGCTGGCTGCGCAGCGTCACCCTCGACGGCGCCGAGGTCCTCTCGGAGCCGGGCGGCAGCTTCGTGGACTTCCTCCGCCCGGCTGAGGGCTACGACTCCATGACCACCCAGCCCCAGGGCAGGCTCGATCCCGGCAGCTTCATCCCCGAGAGCATCGATCTGGAGGAGGCCGGGCCGCTGCGCGCGGTGGTCAAGCTCACCGGCATGACCACCGCCGAGGAGTCCCCGCGAATGGTCATACGCCTGGAGGCCTTTGCCGGCCGCCGCTGCGTGCGTATCTCCCAGAGCGCGGAGTTCCTGCACGCCGATCCCCGGGAGGCCTTCGTGCGGCGGATGGGCTTCGAGCTACCCCTCGCGGACGCCGGGAGCCGCGTCACCGCCGGCGGCCAGGATGGCCCGGTGGCGCTGGAGGGCGGTCGCCGGGCCGGCCTCCGCCAGCACAGCCATCTCGGCTACCAGGCGTGGAGCCAGCACGAGGCCGAGCGCTTCCCGCGCGTCGACGAGGCGAACGGACGCTCGCGGGGGTGGCTCGACCTCTCCGGCCCCGACGGCGGCGTGGCCATGGTCATGCGCGACATGTGGCAGCAGTTCCCCAATGAGCTGCTCGCCGACATCGAGGGCGGGCGGATGGTCGCGTACTTCTGGCCTGAGGACCTGCCGCTGATGGATGTGCGGCGCTACTCCAACTACCCACATCGCAGTCAGGGCGAGTCCGTCTCGGCCAACAGCGACTGGGTCGAGAACACCTACTACCCGAACGATCCCTTCGTCGGGGTCACGAAGACCCACGAGCTGCTGCTCTACTTCCACGGGCCGGATGTCGATGCCGCCACAGTGGACGCCGTTGCCGGCGACTTCCAGCGCCGCCCCCTGCTCTACTGCGGCGCCGACTGGTACCTGGACACGGAGGTCATCCCGCCCCAGCCCAGGCCCGGCGCCCCCGGCTTCGCGCGCATGGCGGCGAACCTGGACCACTTCGCTCGCTTCTGGATGCACCACCAGAGGCTGTGGGGCTGGTACGGCTGTTGGGACTACGGGGACGTGCAGCACTACTACAAGGGCGGCTACGGGTGGATCGTCCCGCCTGACGACCTCGCCGAGCTGCTGGTTGACCCGCCGGAGGACTACGAGGAGATCGACGTGAGCGATGTGCGGCAACTCGACTACGCGCCACCGGTGGAGTGGGCCTATGACAACGGGAGGTGGGGCTGGACGAACACCGAGGGGCTGCCAGGGCTGTTCATGCAGAACCAGTACCTGCGCACCGGCGACCGGGAGATGTTCTTCTTCTGCGAGGCCATGGCCCGGCACGTTCGCGACGTGGACATGCGCCACGCCGGCAAGTGGCTCGGCCGCGGCACGCGCCACGGCGTTCAGCACTGGTCCGACGGCAACCACGAGGAGCGCCAGACGACGCACTCAGAGTTCCGCTACCACCACTACCTCTCCGGCGAGATGCGCTCGCGCGACTTCGCGCGGTTCCTCTACGACGAGATCTACTCCCAGCGCGATGTTCATATCCACGCCGCGCACAGCGGGCGCCTGCAGGGCCTGATGACCTGGTGGGAGATGACCGGCAGCGAGGAGGCGGCATCGATCCTGGAGCGCTACGTGCCCTGCTTCATCGTGGACCAGGGGCTGTGCATCTCGCCGAACGTGGAGTTCCCCGACGTCGTCTGCCAATCCCAGGAGCGGGACGTCAATGGATCCAGCATGTTCTTCTGGACCTTCGGCGCGGCGCACGCGCTGATGGAGTACTACGACCTGACCGGCCACGAGGAGCTGAGGGAGGCGTTCATCCGCGTGGCCGATCGCGTCGTCGCCGAGCGCGACGATCCCGGGACCTTCCGCAAGGCCGTGGTCTTCGCCGCGCTGCACGCGGACGACCCGGAGCCGTACCGGAGCTACCTGCGCGACTGGGCCTCCACGAACAGGCTGCTGGTGGAGGTGGTGCCGCACAATTCCGGGTTCTACGGCGGCCCGCGGGGGATGCTGCGAGGCTCGGTGGCCGGCGCCCTCTTCGGCATGAATGACGCCATCTACGTGATGTCCGCGCTGGAGGGCGATCCGGAGCTGAGCGAGGAGACGTGGGCGGACATCGCGCGGGTTGACGAGCAGGGAGGGCCGCCCTACACCCCGCCGCTGCTGAGCTGGCAGTCGGAGTACGACCGACCGGACCTGGAGGAGTACCTGCGCATCAAGCACCCACAGCCCTGAGGCCGACCGGAGGAGATGTTCGATGCTCACATCCGAGCAGGTGAAGCGCTGCGCACTCGCAAGCGGCGCCGACATCGTGGGGATCGGCGACATCCAGCGCTTCGAAGGCGCGCCGCTGCAGAGCGATCCGCGCTACATCTTCCCGGAGGCCAGATGCATCATCGGCCTGGGCTTCCGCGTGCACCGCGGGCTGCTGCGGGGCATTGAGGAGGGCACCTACTTCGCGGCCTACCCCGCCATGGGCTACGCCAACATCAACGACGTCTACGCCCCCATCGCGCTCCGTGAGGTCGGCGACTTCCTGGAGGACTCCGGCTACGAGGCGGTGCTGTATCAGAACACCTCCGTGCGCATGGGCTGTGGCGTCGGCGAGCCGGTCCGGGAGGGCTACCCCAGGCCCGACGTCTTTCTGCACTTCCGGATCGCCGCCTACATCTGCGGGATGGGCGAGATCGGCTGGAGCAAGGTCTTCCTGACCCCGCGCTTCGGCCCCCGGCAGCGCTTCGCATTCATCATCACCGACGCGCCGCTGGAGCCCGATCGCATCTACGAGGGAGAGCCGCTGTGCGACCGGTGCATGCGCTGCGTGGAGGAGTGTCCCGGCGATGCCATCAGCCCCGACAGCTCCGTGAAGGTCACCATCGCCGGCCGCGAGGTGGAGTGGGGCGAGCTCGACGAGGACCGCTGCGCGGCGGTCTATCAGGTCGGCACACCGCAGTACAGTCCATTCCTCCCCGAGCACGTGTCGAAGTACGTGGACCGGCTGGTCTCAGAGCCGCGTGGCGAGGCTCGAAGCGAGATGCTCTCGTACGCCGGTTCAGGGCCCTTCACCTTCGCGATGAACGAGGTGCCCTACTCCTCGCGCGCCTGGGAGAGCTACCATCATCCCTCGGCGATCTGCGGCAGCCGGGGATGTATGAGAGCCTGCATGATTCACCTGGAGGAGCGCCGCGCCATCGAGAACACCTTCGAGAACCCCTTCCGCATCCGCCGGCCCTGGCGGCTCGACCGCCGGGATGAGGACGAGGCCGGGAGCTGACGCCATCATGGAGCCACTGAAGGCCAGCAGGCTGCTGATCGTCGAGGGCGTCGAGGATGAGCCGCGCGCGGCGGCTCGCGCCCGGCGCCTCCGCGATGCCCTCGACCCTGACGTGGTGGAGACCGTCGATGACGCGCGGCTGTGCGAGATCATGGAGGACCCCGAGCAGGTCGGGAGCGGCCGCCACGGGATGTACCGCGACATCGACCCGGTGGTGATCTTCAATCTGGGCCGCTTCGATGACCCCGACCATGTGCGCGAGGCACGCCTGGAGCGCCATCCCACGCTCTCGCGAGGGACCTACCCGCTGTCGGGGTACGACGCCTTCTGCTGGCGCAGATCGGGCTCGCCCGAGCACCGGCGGGAGACGGGCATGGTCTGCCAGCCGGCCTGGCAGATTCACTCCGCCTGGGGCTGTCACTACCGCTGCGCCTACTGCTCGCTGGGGCACTTCGTGACGCTGATGATGAACGTGGAGGAGTACGTGGAGCGCCTCCCGGGGCTTATCGACAGCCGCGCGCCCGAGCAGACGCTCTTCCAGTATGACAACGGGACCGACATCGTGGCCTTCGAGCCCCAGTACGGCGCCTCGGAGCTGCTCATTGGCCTCTTCGCACATCGCCCCGGGCAGTTCCTGGAGCTGTATGTGGGCAAGTCATCGAGCGTGGACTTCCTGCTGGACCTGGACCACCGGGGGCATACCGTCTGCTGCTGGTCGCTGGCGGGGCGCACGCAGAGCACGCACATGGAGTGGCGCAGCGCGCCGATGGAGGAGCGCATCGAGGCCAGCCGCAAGTGCCAGGAGGCCGGCTACCACGTGCGGCACCGCTTCTCGCCGATCATCCCCGTCCGCAACTGGCGCGCGGAGATCCGGGAGATGATCGAGCTGCTCTTCTCCCGCGTGCAGCCGGACGTGATCACCTTCGAGACCCTGCGCTACATGGACCTGGAGGCCGTCCTGGCTGACCTCGACCCGGACATGCTCGACCCGAAGCTGCTGGAGGCGATGCGCACCGACGAGCGCGAGGACATCGCCCACGGCACCCAGATCCCCGACGCCTATCGCCACGAGGTCTACCGCTTCGTCATCGACGAGCTGGAGCGCGTGAGCCCCGAGACTCCCTACGCATTCTGCCGCGAGCAGCGGACGACCTGGGAGCACTTCGCCGATGACTTCGCCCGCCACGGGCAGCACCCGGACCGCTACGTGTGCAACTGCGCGCCATACTCGGCCCCGGGCAATCCGCTGCTTCGCACCACCAGTCCCGTGGCCTGAGCGGCCCACGCGAGCGCCTCCCATTGGCGCGACACGTGGAACGAGACTGGGGCGTTGGCGTTTAACTGGGGTAGCGAACAAGCTGGCGCACGAGGAGGGCTCACTCAATGGCCTCGCGACTTGCGATTGCCCTGGAGGTATCTGTTCTCGTGATAGCTGTATCCTGCCTGTGTGGCACGAACGCTCAGGCGCAGGGAGAGAGTCTGCACCTGCGCGTGCATGACAGTGGGCGGTATCTGGTTGACGGCAACGGTGATCCGTTCTTCTGGCTCGGCGACACGGGCTGGGGGCTGTTCACCGAGCTGACCGAGGGGGAGGCCGCGGAGTACTTCGACGATCGCCACGACAAGGGCTTCACCGTGGTGCAGGCCGTGCTCGCCTGGGGATCGCCCGACCCCAACCCGTACGGCGAGGAGCCCTGGCTCGACGGTGACCCCGCGCGGCCGAACCCGGCGTACTTCGACCGCGTGGTGCGTATCGTGGACATGGCCGCCGAGCGGGGTATCGTGATGGCGCTGTTGCCCGCCTGGGGGGACTTCGTGACCGTCAATGAGCGCATCAACGCCGGCAACGCCTACGAGTACGGCAACTGGTTGGGCGCTCGACTGGGCGATCGGCCCAACATCGTGTGGGTGCTGGGCGGCGACCGCCTGCCGGATGGTCACGAGGATGTCTTCCGCCGGCTGGCCGCCGGGATCGCGGACGCCGAGGAGCAGGAGCACCTGATGACCTACCACCCGCGCGGCGGCGGGCACAGCTCCTCGGAGTTCTTCCACCAGGACCAGTGGCTGGACCTGAACATGATCCAGAGCGGGCACTCCATCGACTACCCGGACTACCGCTACGTGCTCCGCGACTACCGCCTCACGCCCGTGAAGCCCACGGTCGTGGGCGAGCCGCGCTACGAGAACATCATCCACGGGCTGCGGCGTGAGGGGCCGCGCATCGATGACCACGACGTCCGCAAGGCCGCCTGGCACGCGCTCCTCTCCGGTGCCTGCGGCCACACCTACGGCTGCAACGGCGTCTTCCAGTTCTGGCGCCCAGGTGATGACTCTCGGTGGGATCCGGGGATCGAGTGGCGCCAGGCGCTGGACCTTCCCGGCGCCCGGCACATGGGGCAGCTCAAGGGTATCCTCACCTCCCTGGACTGGCACCGCCTGCAGCCCGCCACGGAGATGGCCTCCGGGGGCGGAGAGGATGGCTACTACGTGGCGGCGGCCCGCGCCGCCGAGGGCGACTTCGCGCTGATCTACTTCCCCGAGAGCATTGCCGCGGCCGTGGACCTGCGGGTGATTCGGGGCGAGGGCGTGCGGGCCTCGTGGCTCAATCCGAGGAGCGGCTCGCGGCAGGAGATCGGCGAGTTCGACCAGGACGGCCCCGAGACGTTCCTCCCGCCGACGGGCGACGAGGATCCGGACTGGGTGCTGCTGCTTGAGAGCGCCCGGCCGGACACCACGCCGCCCCGCATCGTCTCCGCCTACGCCGGCGGCGATCCGGAGGTGGTTCGCCTGCGCTTCTCCGAGCCGGTCGATCCTGACACCGCTCAGAGCACGGAGAGCTACGCGGTGCAGCCGGGCGTCATGGTGCAGGGCGCCGAGCTCAGCGGGGACGGCAGCCTGGTGACCCTGCGCACCTCGCCCATGCAGGAGCAGCAGTACACCCTGACCGTCACCGGCGTGACCGACACCTGGATCACGCCCAACGCGGTGCCCGACGGGACGGAGGTGACCTTCACCTGGACCGAGCAGCCACCGCGGGTCACCGAGGACCTGCTGGCGCTGTATACCTTCCACGACTTCGCGGACGGCACCATCCACGATGCCAGCGACAGCGACCCGCCGCTGCCGCTGCAGATCGACGAGGACAGCGCCGCCGACGTGGCTGAAGGGGAGCTGGTGGTGAGCCAGGACTCGCTGGTGGCCTCGCAACGACCGGCCGAGGAGCTTGCGGCCGCCTGCATGGAGAGCAACGAGATCACGGTGGAGGCGTGGGTGCAGCCGGCCAGCCTCCAGCAGGAGGGCCCGGCGCGCATCGTGACGCTCTCGCGCGATCCCGGCCAGCGCAACTTCACCCTCGGACAGCAGGCCGACCGCTACATCGTGCGGCTACGCACCACGGAGACCGGCGCCAACGGCGTCCCTTCTCTGGACGCCCCGGAGGGCTCTCTGACCACGGAGCTGGCGCACGTGGTCTACACGCGCGCCGCCGACGGTACCGCGCGCATCTACATCGATGGCGAGCTCGCGGTCGAGGGCCAGGTCGGCGGCGATCTGTTGAACTGGGACGATAGCTTCCGCCTGGGCCTTGCCAACGAGCTGACGCGCGATCGCACGTGGCGGGGCTCCATCCACCTCGTGGCAGTCTACAGCCGGGCGCTCGCGCCGGAGGAGGTGCTGGCCAACTTCCAGGCCGGCGCGGAGGCGAGGCCCTGAGGCTACCGCGCCTCGAACAGCTCCACCTCGCGGACCCACATGAGGTTCCGCCGGGTGCGTGGGCCCTGGCCAGCCGGCTGCAGGATGCGGAAGGCCCTCGCGGTTACGGGCTCCTCGAGGCGCATCTGGGTGTGAGGGCTCAGCGGCTCCGGGCGGACGGTCGCCACCGCGCGCCAGCCGCCATCCTCCGGCACCTGCAACTGCAGCTCCCGTGATGAGCGCGGGATGCCGGCGTCGCGGCTGAAGTAGACCGCCGCGCGCTCGATAGCGTGCGGCCCCTCGAAGCGCAGGACGATCCAGTGATCGCTGGGGCTCTCGGCGGAGGCCCAGGACTCGTCGGTCCAATGGGCGTCCTCGGGCGGGTGCACCACGCCATCGTTGATCGGCTCGGCATCGTAGTGGGAGTAGAAGCTGTCGGCTTCAACGGCCGCCTCGCGGGCGATGTTGCCCTTGCGCCTGGGGTCCTCCATCACCGCCACGTCGTCGAACCAGGCTGTGCCTGAGCGCCGGCGCAGCAGCAGATACACGTTCACGTCGCGGATCGGCTTCTCGGGCTCGATGACCTGCTCGGCGATCTGCCAGTCACCGGTCCCCGGCTCGAAAGCCACGATCTGCCCGTACAGCGGCGTCCCATCCGTGTAGTAGATGTCCACGTAGAGGGAGTACTCCCGGCCCGCGTAGCCGCTCACGTCCTGGGCGCGCGAGGCGGCCCGCACCAGAATCGGGCAGGGCCGCTCCTGATTGAGACTCACTGTCTGGCTGACCTGGCTCTCGTCGGCCGCCTTCGCGTTGCGCAGCCGCAGCGACGCCTCCCCGCCGTGCGCCACCTGCTGATCGATCTCGGCGCTTCCCGTCACGCTCCAGCCGTTCAGCCCGTCCTCGAAGCCGGGGTTGCGGAGCAGGTTCGCCTCGGCGGGAATGTAGAGCATGGTGCCGCTGACCGTCTCGCTGGCATCGCCGGCCGTGGCTGTGGCGAATACCTCCACGAGTCCGGCCTCCGCGCCCTCGCCCGGCTGCAGCAGCCCCGAGACGCGCTCCTCGCCGCCGGCCGGCAGCTCCACGTTGCGCTCCTGCGGCGCGCGCCAGCCCTCGGGCGCTCGCAGGACAAGCTGCGCGGTGGTGGCGTCGGCCAGGTTGTTCCGCACGGTCGCGCCCACGCGCAACGCGCCGGTGCCAGGATCGGTGCCCTCGTTGGTCAGCGTCACGCCCAGCGGCGTCACCACCGTAAGGGCCTTGGTGACGCGCACCGGCGCCGCCTGCCCCTCCGGGCCGATCATGGCCTCGCCGATGAGCGTGATGTGCTCGCCCGGCTGCGCGTCGTCACCGACGCGCAGCGTGGCGCCGCCGGCTGGCCCCACGACCTCTGCCGGCCCCTCGGCAGCGATCCCCGGCCGCACCGGCACGCCCTCGACCCCGCCGATCTCCACGCTCACCGGGATCTCATCGCCCACGGCCGCCATCGCGGGCGCGCGAAGCCGCGGCCCGGGCATCCCCAGGGAGGCCAGCAGCATCGCGCCCAGGTGCTGCTCCACGGTCTCCATGTCCCGCAGCGCGCGACGGCAGCCGTCCTTGGCCTCCTCCGCGTGAATCCACTCGCGCAGCCGCGTCGTCAGCGCTCCCAGCTCCAGCAGCGCCTCCTGTGATGCCTCGCTGGCGAGCCCGTCGCCGATGGCCTCCCGGGCGGACTCAATCGCCGCCGCGACCTGCCCGCTTCCCGCCGCCAGCCGCCCCTGCATCTCGTCCGGGATCGGCTCATACCAGCGCGAGAAGTCGCCGTTCTCCACGTAGTCGTCCGCAAACTCGTCCTCGAGGGTGATGGACTCGATGCGCAGCGTGCCCTCGACGCCCCCCTCCACCTCTGGTCGCAGGTAGATCGCTCGTAGTGGCTGCTCGATCTCGATGGTATGCTCGAACTCGCGCGCGTCGTAGGTGCCCTTGGGCAGCTCCAGGTACTCCGTCTCGTAGTGGCTGAAGCTGGGGCTGACCCAGGCGTGGCGGATGTACACGCCGGCCTTGCCCTCGCCCTGCAGACCGTCCGCCGAGGCCCGCACGCGCAGCGTCACCGGCGCCGCCCGGGGCTGGAAGAGCATCGCCCACTGCCACGCCCGCCGCGTGCCGGCGTCAGTGCCATCGAAGACCAGCGTCCAGCCCTCACCCGCGCGCTCCCGCTCGTAGCCGCCGTCGGTCGGATGCCAGGCGAAGGCCACCGGCGGCTTGTCGGCGTCGATCTCCCGCATGGTGATGCCGCGCTCGACCGTGTCCGCGCATTGGCTCAGCCGCCACAGCGCCGCCTGCCGGGGCGTGGCGAGCTGCAGCATCATGACCCCACCCGCCTCCACGCTCACGTCCGCCGACAGCGCCGCCCCCCGCCCCTGCAGCTCGATGGCGCGGCCCGTCAGCACATCCGCGCAGCGGATCGCCCCGGCGTCCAGCCCCAGTGCCTGGGCGTCGATGGTCAGCGTGGTCTCGTGCGGCGAGGCGTCCTCGTTCAGCAGCGTCAGCCACACGATCCCGTCCTCAGCCGGCCCGAAGCGCTCCACGAACACGCCGTCATACGACGAGCGGGCGTGCGTCACCGGCTCCCATCCCGCCGTGGCCAGCGTCTGCACCAGGGGCTGGTACTTGCGGAAGATGTCGCGGTCGCGCTCGTAGTACTCCGGGTGGTCCCAGTAGCGCCCGCCCGGCCCCAGGCCGCTGGGCGACCAGTCGAAGAAGCCCGGGAAGATCCCGTAGGCCAGCGCCCGCTTGTGGAACAGCTCGATCTGCTGGTGGTCGCGCACCTGCTCGTAGTTGCCCTTCAGCAGCGTGAGCATGGGCTTGTGCCAGGTGATCGTCCGGGCGTAGTTCATGTTCTCGCGGGAGATGCGCAGGCCGGTCTCGCCCCCAAACAGGTCCAGCCACGGGGCCACGTAGAAGCTGGCGCCGAAGGCCCCGTTCATCATGGTGATCTGGTCCTGGTCGTGGAAGTGCTCGGCCGCCGCCCTCGCCCACTCGCAGGAGGAGAAGAAGTTGTTGAGCACCGGCTTCTCGGCCACCGGGTCCCACATGGGCGGCGCCTCGGAGTACTGGAAGTGCTCTGTGCGGTAGTTGAGCCCGTGCGTGAGGCCGTCGTAGTAGAAGCCATCGAGCCGACCGCCGCTGGACTCAAGAACGCTGTCGGTCCGCTTGTCGGCCTGATCCAGCAGCCACTGCCCGAGGGGCAGCTCGGGGTCGAGATTGAACTGGGCGATGATGTGGCCGTAGACGCGCGTCTGGCGGATGTCCAGCTTCCCCTCCGCGTCGTGCAGCCCCACAGCCGGGTACATCTCCTCGGAGCCGGTCCGACGCCGAAAGTCCTCCGTCATCACCTCCACCAGGCGCTCGTGGGGCGGCAGGGGGTCCTCCTCGGGATCATGATCCGGAATGTTCGCGAACTCCCCGGCGTGCGTGAGGTAGGGGGCGTCCAGGACGCCGATCCGGTCGTCGTAGGCCACCTCGCGGGCGCCCTCCTGGAATCCGAAGCGGAACTCGTTGACGTTGTCGATCTGCGACAGCGGCGAGAAGGCCATCCACATCCCCGGCTCCTCCACGTGCACCTCGAAGAACTCGGGGTACAGCTCGTAGTAGCCCGCCAGCGCGCTTCGGAAGCCCCACTCGGGGTCGGAGGCGTAGAGGTCGAACTCGAAGGTCCACTGGTTCGGCTCCCGCATGTCCGGTGACAGCGCCAGGTCGTAAACGAGCTGCAGCCGACCGGTCTCGGCGTCGTAGGCGGTGCGGAAGATACACGGCCGGTTCAGCGGCGAGGCCAGGCACAGGCCCACGGGCCCGGTGATGGCGGTGCAGAAGTTGCGGTTGGCGGCCCCCATCCGCAGAGAGGGCTCGTCCGCCCACTCCGGCAGGTCAGGCCACTCCCGCAGCGCCGTCACGTTCTCGTAGACCTCGCCGGGGCCGATCTCCCGGCTCGTCTGCATGTCGTCGTGCCACTGCCAGCCAATGGCATCGACCGGCATGTTGATGCGCAGCAGCACTCCCCGTGCCGGCAGGTCCTCCTGGCCCTGCAGGTGGCAGGTGGCGTGCAGCGCGCGGCCTCGCGGCTGCACCACGATGGTGGCGGTGGCCTGCAGGCCCTCGAAGGCCAGCGTCAGGCCCGTGCGCAGATCCCCGCCCGTCGGCGTGCCGGCAACGAACTCCGCCCCCCGCGTCAGGTCAGCCAGCTCCGCCAGAGGGCAGGCCTCTCCGGCCACCATCGTGCCGGAGACCTCCAGCGCAGTTACCTCACCCGCGTCACCCACCGTCAGGGCCAGGTCGGCGGTCCGCACCGTCTCGCCCATGCACACCCCTCCCAGCGCGACCATCGTGCACACCATCGCGATCGGCGTCCAGTTGCGAAACATGGCGATTCCCCACTGCGTCCATCGGTGCATGTCCGCTGTACCCTTCGCCGCAGGACGCATCTTCCCTCGCCGCCGGTGGCAGGTGCCGGTCCGGCGCGCTGCGAAGTAGCATAGGTGCAGTGCCAACGCTGACACGAACGGGATGTGCGGCAGCAGATGGTGAAGAACCGGGCGCTGGAGAAGCTTCGAGCAGGGCAGCCCACCTTCGGCCTCTCCATGGTCATGGACGACCCCATCGTCGCGGAGTACCTCGCCAACAGTGGCGTGGACTGGATCTGGATCGACGAGCAGCACGGCTCCTTCCATCGCCAGAGCATGATGCAGAGCATCCAGGTGATCGGCCCCACGGGGGTGACGCCGATAGTGCGGGTGGGCATGAACGAGTTCTTCCGCATCGGCCGGGCGCTTGACCGCGGCGCGCTGGGCCTCATCGTGCCCATGGTCAGCTCCGGGGAGGAGGCGGAGGCGGTCGTCTACGCCGCCAAGTATCCTCCGCGCGGCGGGCGCTCCAGCGGCGGGGCGCGGCTGGCCTTCCTGGGCGATGACTACCGTGAGGCCGCCAATGACAACACGCTGGTGGCGGTGATGATCGAGACGCGCCGCGCCATGGGCAACGTGGACGAGATCGCGCAGGTGGATGGCGTGGACTGCATCTTCATCGGCCCCAGCGACCTGTCGCTGTCTCTGGGCTGCGAGCGCGGCTCCGAGGAGCACGAGGAGGCGCTGGCGCACATCCTGGAGCGGGCCACAGCCGCGGGCAAGCCCGCCGGCATGCCCTGCGGCAGCCCCGAGGACGCCATGCGCCGCGCCGAGCAGGGCTTCACGCTCATCCACGCCGGCTCGGAGCTGGGGATGATCCGGACGGGCATCGAGCACGCCCAGAAGACCCTGGGACTGGCGAGGTAGCCGCCGCATTCCCATACCAGAGAGCTGCAGGTGACCGACGACGTGGAGAGGCCCAACATCCTGCTGGTGGTCCTGGACTCAGCGAGAGCGGACCGATTCGGCTGCTACGGCTACGAGAAGCGGACCACACCGAACATCGACCGCATCGCCGAGGAGGGCACGCTATTCACGGAGTGCTACAGCGAGTCCTCCTGGACGCTGCCGGTCAGCTTCACGCTGCTGACCGGCCTGGTGCCCCGGGAGCACCGCTCCGAGTCCTACCGGGAGCTGCCCCCGGAGCTGCCCACGCTCCAGGAGGCCATGATCCGGGCGGGCTACGAGACCTTCCTGTTCTCGTCGAACGCCTTCCTCGGTCCGGCCACCGGCCTGCAGCGGGGCTTCGACCACTTCGACATGTCCATTCACGTTCGGGGCTTCGCCAAGCTCCTGCTCAAGTACGTCACGCTGCGCCTGGGCCTGACCGACACCGGCGGGCAGGGCATGACGGGACGCCTGCTGCGCTACCTCCCGAGGGTGACTCCGCCCTGGTTCGGCGTGGTGTGGTACAACGAGTGCCACCACCCCTACATGGGCAAGCAGCCCTTCAGCACGAAGTTCGCGACGCGCCCGCTGTCGCTGGCGCGCCGCTTTCATCTCATGTCGCGGATGCGGAGGATGCAGGAGCTGGCCGCCACCGGCTCCCAGGAGGACCTGGAGGACATCTCCAGCCTCTACGACGGTGCCCTGGCCTACAACGATCACCTGGTCGGCCAGCTCCGCGAGGCCATGGAGAAGCTGGGGCTGTGGGAGGATACGGTAGTGGTCATCTGCGCCGACCACGGTGACATGCTCGGCGACCGGGGCGTCATCAGCCACGGGCGTCCGGCCGGGATGTACCGGCCCCTGATCCGGGTCCCGCTCATCGTCCGGGCCCCGCACATCCTGCCGACCGGGCACCGCTCCCACGCCCTGGTGCAGCTCTCGGACCTCACGGAGACCTTCGCGGCCATGGCGGGTCAGCTCGAGGCCCTGCCCGGCACCGCCACCCAGCGCATCAACCTCCGGGAGGCGGCCACGGGCAGCGGCCGGCAGCATGCCGTCTCGGAGCGCTCCGCCTGGCCCGAGCGGAGCCTCAGGCGCGCCCGCAAGAGGAACCCCAGCTTCGACTTCGACCGCTTCGCGGGACACATGGCCGCGTACATCGAGGATGGCTGGGAGCTGATCAGCTCCCAGACCGGCCGCAACGAGCTCTACCACCTCGCCGAGGACCCCGGGGAGACCACCGACCTCATCGACGAGGAGCCCGAGCGCACCCGTCACATGCGCGAGGCCCTGCGCCAGTGGCAGGAGCGCGTGCTGCCGCATCCGGTCACGGAGGGCCTGACCGAGCGCGAGGACCCGGAGGTCCGCAGGCGCCTGGAGGGCATGGGGTACTTCTAAGCTGCAAGCCACAAGCTACAAGCTGCAAGCAACGGCAACGGCTTGCGTTGTCCGTAATGGAGGGCAGGCTTGCGTTCCCGGCAGGTCGCCATTCCGGCGTCCCCACGCGTCCCCCAACTGGCGACTGCAAGTTGCCCCCTCCAGCGTTCAGATGAACTGTCGCACGTGGCGGTTGGCGAGGCGGATGTAACGCCAGCGGTTCCCGGGTCGGTTCCAGAACGCTCCGTGCGGCTCGATGCTCACCCAGCCGTGGTACTCGTGCTGGTGCAGGATGCCGAAGATCGTGCCCCATTGCAGCTCCCCGAGGCCCGGTGGGGGCTCGATCTCCCCGTCCGCCAGCGCCAGCTTGTCCTTGACGTGGAGGAATGCCAGACTCTCCCCGTGGCGGTAGAGGAAGTCGTAGGGGTCGGCCTTCACGTTGCGGATGATGCCCACGGGATCAAGCTTCAGCCCCAGGCCCGGCACGCGCTCGCGCGCCTGGGCCACCAGCTCATCGGTGCCCAGGAAGCTCCCACGGTGGCCCAGATAGACCGCCAGGTCCATGGCCTCGGCGAGGCACAGCTCCTCCCAGTGCGGCCAGGTCTCGGCCAGCGCGCCGATGGGGTCGTCGGTCTCCGGCTCACCGGCCCCGGTGAAGAAGCAGTCAGCGCCGACCTCGCCGGCATAGCGCAGCCCGGCCAGCAGCGCCTCCCGCGTTCTCCGCTCCGTCGGGTCAGCCAGGCCCATGTGCCAGACGCCGACCGCCGCGATGCGCACATCCCAGCGCTCGCACAGCCCGCGCACCTGCTCCGCGTCGTCGAAGTCCCGGGGCGAGGGCGAGTGGTACATCAGCTCCAGGCCGTCGATGCCTTCCCCGGCCGCGAAGGCCGCCGCCTCCCCGCGGTCATCCTCGGATCGGACGATGAATGACACCCGCATGGTGGTCCTCCTTCACTCCAGGACGTCCTCCCAGCAGCCACTCACGGCCGACTGCCGTGCTGCCTCACACACGCGCAGCACGGCCAGCCCGTCCTGTGCCGTCTGCGCCGTCCACTCGTCGGTCAGCAGGCTGTCGATGACCGCCTCGTGCTGCGCAGCGCCGAACGGTCGCCCTGGCAGCTCCGGCACCTCCCACTCGACTCTGGCGCGATGCGGCTCCTGCATCCCGGCGGCGGAGAAGTAGGCCAGCTCAGTATCGATGCGCGGCGCGCGCAGCAGGAGCGTGCCGTGCGTGCCGTAGACCTCGGCGGTGAACCGTGAGGCCCCGGCCGCCTGCGCCCACTGGACCTCGTGGGCGACCGTGGCCCCGGAGGCCAGCGCGTAGAGCATGAAGGCATTGGTCTCGCCACCGCGCAGGTCGCGCTCATCGCGGGCCTCCTCCTCGCCCTCCGGCGGGCCCTCACCGCCGCCCAGGCGGGCCATCACCCGCACAATCTCCTCGCCCGTGATCGCCCGGATCAGGTCGATCCCGTGTGCGCCGATGTCCATCATGGCGCCACCATAGTCCGGGGCTATCTCCGGCGGGTTGCGCGTGGCGTTGCGCTGGCGCATGAACTGCAGCTTTCCCACCGCACCATCGCGAACCAGCTCCGCGGCCGTGAGGGCCTCGTCGAAGTAGCGGTGCATGAAGGACGGGATGATCTCCACCTCGTTGTCCCGTGCGGCCTGTATCATCTGCCGCCCCTCCGCCACGCTGAGCGCGAAGGGCTTCTGGATGAAGACGTCCTTGCCGGCCCACGCGGCGTCGATGGCGATCTCCGCGTGGGAGTCCACCTTCGTGAAGACGCAGACCAGGTCCACATCCTCGCGCTCCAGCGCCTGCTGGTACTGCGTGATGGCATGCTGGGCGTCGAAGCGCTCCGCCGTCTCCCTGGCGCGCTGCAGGAGGATGTCGCAGGCCACGACGAACTCTGCCTCCGGGATGCGCTGCAGGGCGGGGAGGTGGTAGTTGTTGGCGATACTGCCACAGCCCACGCAGGCGTAGCCGACTCTCCCCTCCCGGCGGCTCGCCGCAGTCGCCAATCGATCCTCCAGGGACAGTGCATCGAGGCCCTCGGCCGCCTCCGCCCCGATGGCCTCCACGCGCTCCGCGGCCAGGTCCTCGACCGTCGTCTCCTGCCCCTCGCTGGATGAGCGCTCCTCCGCCCCACCATCCCGTCCCGCTCCGTCGGCTCCCATCGTGCTCGCCCCTTTATGCCGCTCGCTCAGCCCCCGACCGCCTCCCGCAGCGCCGTCATCTCCTGGTCCGTCAGAAGCCTCTCCGCCGCCTCGGCGTTCATCCGCGCCTGCGCCGGCGACTTGCAGCCGGGAATGGCGACCGGGTTCGCCGGGTGCGATATGACGAACCGCAGCGCGGCCGTGACCATCTCCTGGCCGGGCTCAACGACCTCCTTGAGCCGCTCAACGCCCGCGATGTCCGCCTCGTACTGCTCGCGCTGGGCGCCGCCGGGGTTGAATGCCTGCCGAACCTGGTCGGTGAACTGCGTCTCCAGGTCGTACTTGCCGGCGAGCAGGCCCCGGCGCAGCGGCCCGCGCACCAGCACCGCGATGCCGTTGGCCTCGCAGTAAGGGAGGAAGTCCTCCTCCGGCGCGGTGTTCAGCAGCGAGTAGTCAACCTCTACCACGTCGCAGGTGCCGTGGGCGTTGAAGCGCTTCAGCACCTCCAGGTCGTTGGTCGAGATGCCGTAGACGCGGATCTTCCCCCGCTGCTTAAGCACCTCGAAGGCCTCCAGGAAGACGCTGGGGTCCTCGATGTCGCCGACGTGGCAGAGCATCACGTCCACCCAGTTCGTGCGCAGCCGGTGCAGCGAGGCGTGGCAGCACAGGCGGATCATGTCCACCGTGCTGTGGGGCACGCCCTGGCCGGTGCGCTCGCCCCAGTGCCCGATCTTCGACACGATGTAGACCTGATGGCGGATGCCGGCCAGCGCCTCGCCCAGCCGCATCTCGCTGAGGCCGTTGGGGATGCCGTAGGACTCCGCGGTGTCGAAGAGGTTCATGCCCGCGTCGAAGGCCTCGCGGACCGTGGCCCACGCCGTCACGTCGTCGATCTCCCCCCACTGGTTGCCGATGTTCCAGGTCCCCATGCCGATGGCGGAGACCTCCCAGCCCAGGCTGCCGAACCGCCGGTAAAGCATCATCACACCTCCGTGCCGCACTTGCACGTGTGCAGTGTGCGATTTCGCAGCCCATGTGCCGGCTACCTCCCGGAGTCGGCAGGAAGCGCGCCGGCGTCGGCGAAAGGCGTACGCGGAGACTGAGAGAGACCGGTGGAGGTTAACCCGATGAATGTGCTGATCATCGGCGGGACGCGGTTCCTGGGGCTGGAGATCACACGGCGGCTGGCGGAGCGCGGCGACGAGGTCACGGTGGTCAACCGGGGTCGCACCGAGTGCGCGCTGCCGGAGAGCGTGGAGCGCCTCACCGCCGACATCGATGAGGAGCGGAGCCTCGTCAACGCCCTGGATGGTCGCACCTTCGACGCCTGCGTGCACATGATCGCCATGAACGGGGCCCGCGCCCAGCGGGTGATCGACGCCGTCTTCGGGCTGGTCGATCGCTACGTGCAGTGCGGCTCCACGGGCGTGTTCATGCCGCTGCGGCACGTGCCGGCCGATGAGACCGAGCCGGTCGATCCCCCGCCGAATGAGTGGGGTGGCTTCAACGCCAAGGCCGAGTCCGATGAGGTGGCCCGCGACCTGTGCGAGCGCTACGAGCTGCCGCTGACGATCCTGCGCCCCACGGCGATCATCGGTCCGGGCGATGTGCCGCTGGACATCTGGGGCAGCCGGGACCCGCGCCTGTTCCAGTCGATGCTCGACGGCGAGCCGGTGAGGGTCCCCGAGCGCGGCAGGGGGCTGATCCAGTTCGGGGACGTGCGCGACCTCGCGGCCGCCTTTGTGCTGGCACTCGACCAGCCCGAGAAGGCCGGCGAGTACAACATCAGCTCCCCCTACGCCATCACGCACAACTACTACGTGGAGCTGCTGTCGGAGGCCATGGGCGTGGTGCCGGCGGTGGAGCACGTGCCGGCGGAGGAGCTGGTGGAGGAGTATGGGGACACGGATCGCCTCAACGTCCGCGGCCTGCGCTTCTTCGTCGAGCACATGTGCTTCACCATTGACAAGGCCTGCACCGAGCTGGGCTATGACCCGCAGCACACCGCCGAGGATTCAGTGGCCGCCAGCGTCAAGTGGATGTTCGACAACGGGATCATCGCGCGCGGTAGCGGCTGTGGGTAAAGGTCAGAGGGGTGGCGGAGACCGCTCGGCGGGGCGAGATGAAGTGCCCTCGCACAGATTGGCGGAGGAGGTGTATGCGCCCGGACCGGGAATGAGACCGTGAACGCAATCATCGATACGTCGGAGCTCGTGCGATGCGTCTGGAAGTAGTGTTCCTGCGCGTGAGCCTGGCTCTGGCCGCCTGTACGGCCGCCAGCGCGGACTACCACTTCTACGGTGTCTCCTTCGGAGAGTTCCTCGACGATAACGACACCCTCTGGGGCGCGGTGGCGCCCTATCCGGAGTGGGACCCATCGCGTTGTACGCTGCGCGACGACTTCGCCCTGTGGGACGAGGATCGCAACGACGGCCGCGACAGCGTCTACGACGACCTGCTGTGGTACGGCGACAACCTCCAGTCGGGCGACGTGTTGGTGTTCTCGTACACTTACCACGGCGGCTGGGACTACCCGGACGGGCTCTACAATCCCTCGGACGAGGGCAGCACGGCGCGGCCGCAGATCAACGATCCCACACCCAGTGCGAGCGCGCCCTACGCGGGTGACGAGTGGCTGCCGGATCCGGGCACGGGCGGCCTGACCGGCCTGCTGGATGACGAGCTGACCGATGCACTCGCCGGGTTCGACGCCGGTGTGGAGGTGGTGGTCATCTCCTCGGCCTGCCACTCCGGGGGCTGGGTCGGCGGCAGTCATGACCTCGATACCAGCGCGCCGGCGAACAACTCGGGCCTCTACGCGCTGCTGGGCGCGCCGGAGCAGGCCACCTGCGTCGCGATCAAGGAGGATGAGCAGCAGCAGTACTTCGACGTCCTGCTCACGGAGTCTCTGGTGAACAGCCTGGCGCCCTTCATGACTATCTCAGAATGGTACCAGGCGGCGACGCTGTACGGCGAGAGCGCCTACTACACCGGCCAGCGGCCCTGGGACAGTTCCCCCACCGACTACTACTTCTGGCCCAGCGCCGACTGGGTGCCCTCCACACACGAGCAGACCTACTACGACTTCGCCAATGACGACCTGGACCGGTGGGGGTGGGAGGGGACGTATCTGCAACTGCGGCCCGTGGGCTTCTCCACTCTCGACGGCTACCACGACAACCCGATGGCCACCCCAGAGCCCGCCACCGCCGCCATGGTCATCCTCGGCGTGGCCGGTCTGGGCGCCGTCCTGCGCCGCAGGCGCGCGGGCGAAGGTGTTTCGTAGGCAGGCCTGCCGACATGTCGCCCAGGCGCGCCTCCCAAACTGCCGCGCAGGTCAGGCCTCACGACATGCCACGAAGGCGCGGCCGGCAGAATATCGCGTAGGTCGGGCTGACGATATGCAAGGCCGGCGCGCATCACAACATGTCGCCCAGGTCAGGCCTCACGACATGGCCGCTGGGCGCGGCTCACAACATACCGCGTAGGTCGGGCTTCCAGCCCGACGATGTGGAAGCCGGCGCTCCGCGACATCCTGCGTGTGCGATGTCGGCCCGGAGTTGCCATGCGCAGGCCCTCAATGCGCCATGCGCGTGAGACGGAGAACACGAGACAAAGCGAGGAGCAGTGACTCATGCCTCGATCAGACCGCCGCCCGAACATCCTGTTTATCATGAGCGACGATCACGCCTCGCATGCCATGACCTGCTACGGCAGCGTCGTCAATGAGACGCCGCAGATGGACCGCATCGCCGAGGACGGCGTCCGGCTGGACAACTGCTTCTGCACCAACTCCATCTGCACCCCCTCGCGGGCGTCGATCCTCACCGGCAAGTACAGCCACCTCAACGGGGTCTTCACGCTCCGCGAGGGGATGGACCAGCGGCAGATGACCGCCCCAAAACTCCTGCAGCAGGCCGGCTACCAGACGGCCATCTTCGGCAAGTGGCACCTGGGCCACGGCGGCATCCATGACCCGCAGGGCTTCGACCGCTGGTGCGTGCTCCCCGGGCAGGGCCTCTACCATGACCCGGAGATGTTCGACCAGGGCGAGAAGAGGACGTTCCAGGGCTACGCGACAGACCTGATCACCGATATGTCTCTTGAGTGGCTCGAGGATCGCGACCCCGACCGCCCCTTCTTCCTGATGACCCATCATAAGGCGCCGCACCGCCCCTGGGAGCCGGACGAGAAGCACATGCATATGTACGAGGACATCGACATCCCTGAGCCGCCCACCTTCTGGGATGACTACGCCAACCGCTCCACAGCCGCCCGGGAGGCGCAAATGCGCGTCGGTCGCGACTTCACCGAGCGCGACCTCAAGCAGCCCCGCCCGGAGGGCCTCACCGACGAGGAGTTCAAGCGCTGGGCCTACCAGCGCTACATGCAGGACTACCTGCGGTGCGTGGCGTCGGTCGATGACAACGTGGGCCGGATGCTGGACTGGCTCGACGCGGCGGGCCTCACCGAGGACACCGTGGTCATCTACACCTCCGACCAGGGCTTCTTCCTCGGCGACCACGGCTGGTACGACAAGCGCTTCATGTACGAGGAGTCCCTGCGCATGCCCTTTGTGGTGCGCTATCCGGGGGAGATCCCGGCCGGCTCGGTCAACGATGACATCATCCTCAACACCGACTTCGCCCCCCTGTTCCTCGACTACGCCGGCCTCGACGCGCCCGAGCAGATGCAGGGGCGCAGCTTCCGGAGCAACGTGGCCGGACAGACGCCCCAGGACTGGCGCCAGAGCTTCTACTATCGCTACTTCATGCACATCGACGGCGGGCACAACGTCTGGGCCCACTACGGCCTGCGCACCCACCGCTACAAGCTCATCTTCTACTATGAGGAGGAGCCGGGGCCGCAGGAGTGGGAGCTGTTCGACCTCCAGGAGGACCCCATGGAGATGAACAGCGTCTACGATGACCCCGACTACGCGGACGCGGCGGCGGAGCTGAAGGAGGAGCTGGCCCGCCTGCGCTCGGAGGTTGGCGACCAGACCAATCCGTGGCTGGAGTAGTTGCCAGCGGTGAACGGTCAGCTATCAGCGGTCAGCTAACAGCTATCAGCAACGGCGCACGGCAACGGCGCACGGCAACGGCGAACGGCGAATGGTGTGCTGGTCAGCATCAACGCGAGGTGTTCCACGATGAGGATTGAGGACCTGCTGGAGAGCGAGCTTGCCGGGCGAACCTCGATGTCGTTCGAGGACGCGCGCGACCGGTACGCCGAGGTGGGTGTGGACGCGGAGGCGGCGATCGAGAGGGCCCTGGGCACGCCGATCTCCGTGCACTGCTGGCAGGCCGACGACGTGGTAGGGCTGGAGGTGCACGAGGAGGCCACTGACGCCGGCGGCATCCAGGCCACAGGCAACTACCCCGGCCGGGCGAGCACCGGCGATCAGATCCGCCGGGACTTCGAGAAGGCCGCCAGCCTCATCCCCGGCGAGCTGCGCTTCAATCTCCACGCCATGTACGCCGAGACCGGCGGCGAGACCGTGGATCGCGACGAGCTGCGGCCCGAGCACTTCCAGACCTGGATCGACTGGTGCGATGACAACGGCTGGGGGATGGACTTCAACCCTACATGCTTCGCGCATCCCATGGTCCGCGACGGGCTGACGCTCAGCAGCCCCGACGACGATGTGCGCCAGTTCTGGATCCGCCACTGCATGGCCTGCCGGGAGATCGCCGACGCCATCGGCCGCCGCCTCGGGCCTGCCGCCTGCAACATCTGGATCCCTGACGGCCGCAAGGACGCCACCGCCGACCGCATGGGCCCCCGGGAGCGGCTGGTGGAGGCGCTCGACGAGGTTCTGGCCGACGACATGGCCTCAGTCATCGATACCGTCGAGAGCAAGCTCTTCGGCATCGGGGTGGAGGACTACACCGTCGGCTCACACGAGTTCTACCTGCTCTACGCGGCCACCCGCGGCTGCGGCGTCTGCTTCGACATGGGCCACTATCACCCCACGGAGGGCGTCGCGGACAAGATCTCCGCGGCGCTGCACTTCGTCAGCCCCATCCTGCTGCACGCCTCTCGCGGCGTGCGCTGGGACAGCGATCACGTGACGCGCTTCAATGACGACCTCCGCGCGGTCTGCGATGAGGCCGTCCGCAGCGGCCGCTTCGACGACATCCTGTGGGCCACGGACTTCTTCGACGCCTCCATCAACCGCATCGCGGCCTGGACCATCGGCGAGCGCTCCGTGCGCAAGGCCCTCCTGTGGGCCATGGTAGAGCCCCACGACCTGGCCGTGGAGGCGGAGTACGCCGGCAACGGGCACGCCAAGCTGGCGCTGCAGGAGCTGTGCGCGGAACTGCCCTTCGGGGCGGTGTGGGAGGAGCTGTGCCAGCGCGGAGGTGTGCCGGGCGGGCTGGCCTGGCTCGCCGAGATCCAGCGCTACGAGGACGAGGTGCTCAGCGAGCGAGCGTAGCCCGCCCTTCCGTGGCCCGGACACTCCTGTCCGGGCGCCGTACGTCGTGAGGTCGTCACGGACCTCCCCCGCCCTCGCTACTCTCGGGCACCCCTCCGTCCCGGGGCTTACCTTTACCCACATCGTGGCGACTGGCGATGCGCTGTCTGCTGTCCGGAGGGGCCGTCTGAGGCTCCAGCATTGTTCGCTGGAGCCGAAGCCGGCCCGGCCGTTGGTCGTGCAGGCCGCCGATTGCGTCACTTCGCCCGCAGCGGGCCGACTTCGCGCGCTCCTGAGGAGCGCCCTCAGGCGGCCCCTCCACGGCCAACAGCCCTCCCCATGAGACCGAAGGTCTCCGTGGGTAAAGGTAAGCGTCCCGGAGGGGGAGTAACGCGAACTGTGCGGCCAGGCCCCCGCGTTTCGCATCTCTGCGTGCGATTGTGTTCTCCCCCTCTCCGGCACGCCTGTGCATTACGCACATCTTGCAGGAGGCCTGCGATGGAGTTGAGCAAGGGCTCAGCGGTGTGGTGTCGTCGTACGGAGGGGCCGCCCGAGCGTAGCGATGGAGAAGCCAGTAGGCTTCTCTTAAGAGTTCGCTATCCGAACTCCAGGGTGCCGCCTGCGCGGTCGTATTGCGCAGGCGGCAGGTTCCATCCCGGCCCGGCCGTTTGCCGTTCGCGCTCAGGAACGACATGGGCCAGGGTGGAACCTTCGGCCCTGGCGGGCCTCACTGCAAACAGCCTGGGCGGACAACGCGGCCATTGGACTTCCGCGACCGGGCAAGATGTGCGTAATGCATAGCCGGCACGCACAGGGGCCCGGGGGTGAGGCTCGCTGCCCCCACTGCCCGCCGCTGCCCTCAGGGCATCTCGAACTCCGGGAAGTCCGGCTCGATCAGCCGCACCTGCTCGTCAATGGCGTCAATCAGCGCCATCTCCTCGTCGGTGAGGGACCACCCGTACACGTCCATGTTCTCGCGCAGGTGCCCCTCGCTCCTCGAGCGCGGGATCACGATGCAGCCCTTCTGCAGCAGCCAGCGCAGCGAGACCTGCGCCGGCGTGCGGCCGTGGGCCTCGGCGACCTCCCGCAACGTATCGCTCTCGTAGACCTTCCCGCGCGTCAGCGGTGCGTACGCGGTCACAGCCACTGCATTGTCCTGGCAGAGTTGGATGAGATCGTGCTGGTACAGGAAGGGATGCAGCTCAATCTGATTGACGGCGATGGGGTGGTCGGCGATCTCAAGCGCCTGCCGCATGCGGTGCTGCTGGAAGTTGCTCACCCCCAGGTCGCGGATCAGGCCCTCCTCGACGAGATGCCGCAGGGCGTCGAAGGTCTGCTTCATGGGCAGGTCGGGATTGGGCCAGTGGATCAGATACAGGTCGATGTAGTCGGTGTCAAGCTCCCTGAGGTTCTTCCTGCAGGTCAGGATGACATCGTCGTAATGCAGGTCCGGGGCGTCCACCTTCGACGTCACGAACAGCTCGGGGCGGGGATAGTCCGCGATGGCCTCTCCCACGATGTCGTGGTTGCCGTACATGTCCGCGGTGTCGATGTGGCGGTAGCCCATCGCCAGCGCGGCCCTGATGGCCCGCAGGCCCTCCTCGCCCCGCAGGGTCCACGTTCCCAGCCCGAGGGTGGGCATCTCGTTCCCGGACGGTAGCTCAACGCTCTTTGCGACCACGCGCATCACTCTCCGTGTCGTCTCTGACGCCATGGGAAGCGCTCTCCAGGAGGCGATTCACGCTCCCCGGTGCGGATGCCTGCACGACTTCCGCAGGTGAGGCAGGCATGATGCTCCGTCGCAGGGAAGATGGGGTCGGCGAGAGCACAGGGGACTTATACTCCGCCCACAAGTTGCGCGACCGTCGTCTGCGGTGGAGGGGCCGCCTGAGGGCGACTGCGCAGCAGTCGCGCGAAGTCGGGCCGCCAATGGAACGGCCGGGCCGGCTTCGGCTCCAGCAGACGACGCTGGGGCCTCAGACGGCCCCTCCAAGCGACATACGCCGAGAGTCGCCGCTCGCCACGAGGTGGGCGAATGTAAGCACGAGGGACGGGGGCTGAGCCATGAGGTTCGCGATTCGCGCAGTGCTGATGACGGGCGTGATAGTGATGGCAGCGGGCGGCGCCGGCGCGCTCGAGCATGAGTTCATAGAGCTTCCCGACCTGATGCACCCTACGGTCCGAGGTGTGCCCGTGGATGAGCTTCGGGAGCGCTACCGGGCCGGCGACGATGAGGCCGCTGCGACCGTCGAACAGGTCCTCTCGCGGGCGGAGCAGTGGCGGGACGTCGGCGATGAATGGTGGCTGGATCGGGTGCTGCCGGTCACGCCGCTGGGGATGTGGACCACCGCCTGTCCCATCCATCCCGAGCGCTGCCAGGACTTCAGCGACGTGCGGTGGGAGTGGTCGCTGGACGAGCCCTTCCGGCTCTACTGCCCCCTGTGCGAGGAAGAGGGGCGAGAGTATCCCTACTACCCGAACCCCGACTACCCCGATGACGGCACCGGCTGCTACCCCTCCGACGAGGTCTGGCGGCGGACGCACAGCGCCGAATGGGGCCGGGAGCATCCCGGCATTCCCTGGGACCGCTGGGACGGCGAGACCCACGGCTACTCCGACGCCAACTACGCATTCTTCTTCCGCGGCAAGTGGCACCACCTGGCACAGACCAGGATCGCCAAGACGGTGCTCCCCACGTTGGGCGAGGCCTGGCAGGTCTGCGCTCACGTGCTGCCGGAGAATGACCCCCGCGCCGATGACGCGGCTTCCTACGCGCGCTCGGTGCGCTCGGCGCTGCTGACCCTGGCCCGCGCGCACCTTGGCGACGCATACCTTCGCGACATCGTCGGTGGCGAGCAGCGCTATCGCGCCATGCTCGATGGCTTCTACGAGGCCGATCCGCGCGCCTTCGAGGGGTATGTCCCCTACACGCTCGAG
Source organism: Armatimonadota bacterium (assembly GCA_034722055.1). Classification (GTDB taxonomy): domain Bacteria; phylum Armatimonadota; class Zipacnadia; order Zipacnadales; family UBA5352; genus JAYENL01. Next base: position 24,630 of record JAYENL010000221.1, on the reverse strand, counting down.
GACGGGATCACCGGCAGCGAACAGCATCCGGCCGATCGCTCCAACGCCGACATCTACTGCGACGGGTCGATGTTCGGCGACGCCTACGCCAGCGGCTGGCTGCAGGGCTTCGCGGTGGTGCGCGACAGCTACACCGAGGAGGGGATTGCGGGCGGCGTCCTGCGGGCCACGGAGTGCCTGCTGGCGGCGCATGAGGATGACGCGCAGCGCCTGCGCGAGGCGGGTGGCGAGTTCGACCTGAAGTACGGGAAGCTGGACTACCACGTGCGGCCCTGCTCCATGCTGGGCTTCCACAACCTCGACGGCCGGCTGATGCAGAGCCAGTTCAACCTGGGCGTGCTGTTCGGCGATGAGCGCATCATCGGCACCGTCCTGGACAACTACCGCTACTACCTGCGCAACTCGGTGTACGGCGACGGGCTGAGCTGGGAGGGCTCCCCGGCCTACACCAACTGCACGTGGAACACCATGTCCTACCTCATGGACGCCTCCCGCGGCGCCCATGTGGTGCCCCGGGACCATCCCTGGTGGAGCGAGCGCCTCCAGGGGCTGGACCTCTACCGCGCCCAGGCGCTGTGCAACAGCCTCAGCAAGATGCCCCTCTCCTGCCTGCCCAACGGTCGCCAGATCGCGTGGGAGGACTCGCACGCCGCCGCCAGGCCGCAGCTCGGCCACCTCCAGCGCTCCGTGCGCGCCGGGGCGACGATCCCCGAGGACTGCGGCGAGCTGTTCGACGTCTCCGGCGAGCCCGGCCGCCAGACCGTCGCCCTCGCCAACCCGGCCGGCTTCCCCTCGGTCGTGCTGCACAATAATCGGAAGGCCGTCATGCGCATGCCGCTGGGGGAGAGCACCGATGTCATGGCGCTGGACTACACCTGGCCGGTGGGCCACTGGCATCGCCCGCCGCTGACGCTGATGTGGTACACCCGCGACCAGGAGGTGCTCACCGACCTGGGCTACATGGGCGCCATGCACAGGCTCACCCGCGAGTGGATCAAGCTCTGCCCGTCGCACAATACCTGCGTGGTGCGGGCCGCGGATGGCTCGCATTCCTCGACACACCTGCTCCGCGGCGACCCCACCGGCCTGATGGCCGACGCCGGGTGGGTGCAGGTGGTCGAGGTTGCCGAGCAGATTCCCGAGAACCTGGCTGAGCTGGGCGAGAGCGGCGTCTACGGCCGCACCGTGGCGCAGATCGCCGCCGGCGAGGACGCCAGCTACCTGCTGGACATCTTCCGCGTCCGCGGCGGGGCACACCACGAGTGGTACCTGCACGGCGATGGTGAGGCGCTGGCCGTGGACGGCTGTCCGATGGAGGCCCTCGAGCCGGAGGTGACGCTGGCCGAGCACTGGCAGCTCGAGGGCGGAGAGGCGACAGCCTGGCGGCATATCTCGGGACTCGAAGCCGGGAGGACCTCCGGGCAGTGGTCGGCCACCTGGGCGCCGCTGCGCACCTGGGACAGCGGCGAGAAGCAGGTTCGCGAGGCGCTGGCTTACCGCTGCACCATGCTGCCCGGTGGGGAGACCACGCTGGTCACCGGGATCGCACCCGGCCAGCGGTACACGGACAATCGCGACCTGAACGCGAAGCTGCCGGTGCTGTGCGCCCGCCGGGAGAACGCCTCGGCGGTGGATGCGTTCGTCGCCATCCACGAGACCATCGAGGGCCCGCCGCTGATCGCCGACGCCACGCTCCTGCCCGCGCCGGAGGGCACCGTGGCAGTGCGCGTGGACCGCGGCGAGGAGGTGGACTATCTCGTCTCGCGCTCGTGGGAGGCCGCCGCGAGGGACTTCGCCGTCGATACGCCGGATGGGACGCTGCGCCTGACGGGGCGCTTCGCGGCGGTGAGCGTGGCGGCGGGGCAGGTCCCCCGCGCCTTCGTGGCCGGGCAGGGGAACGTGGCCCTCGGCGACTTCGAGCTGGCCTGCCCAGCCGGCCCGCGCGGCCGGCTGGTGGCCTTCGACGACGAGGCTGACGTGCTGGTCATCCGGCCGCAGAGCGACTGGCCCACCGACGGTTCGCTGTCAGGAAGCTGGGGCGTTGTCCGCCACCACCGGGGAACATCCACCTTCACGGTGCGTGAGGTCACCCCCGGCGGCGACGGCACCGTTCGCATTGCTCTGAAGTACACGCCCCACCTGGTGCTGAACACCGTGCGCGCCACCGGCCTCGAGGGCGAGGACGTGCTGGTGGAGCCGCGGCCGGCCCACCCCTGGCGCACGCGGACCAGCGAGCCGAACCTGCTGGGCTTCCAGGTCTATCGGCGCACCGCCCACGGGCTGGAGCGTATCGGCGAGATGGCCGGCCAGGGCGGCATCTCGGCGCGCGACAACTGGGGCAAGGTCCTGGGGCCCACGCTCCCGACCATCAGCGTGGATGGCGACGCCTCACTGGTCCAGCCGGGCGATGAGCTGCTCATCACCAGGCTGCGCCCGAACGAGGACTCGGTCGCGGTCATGCCCTCGGCCTCGCTGGAGGTCTCGCCGTAGGCAGGGCAGCGGAGGCCGGCCGTCCTGGCGTTCTCAGGGAACGACATGGGCTGGGGTGGAAGCTTCGGCCCTGGCGGGCCTCACTCCTCGCGCCGCCGGTGGCGCCGCTCGGAGCGGCCTCTCCATGACGGAGAATGACTCTGCGTGGCGCCGCGGGTATCGGCCTCCGCGAGCGCGTAAGAGGCCCCAACACCGCGGCCATCGGTGTGCGCGAGCGCGCAAGATAGCCGTATGGAGGGGCCGGACCACTGTCCGGCCCGCCGTTGAGAGCCGTTGCACGCGGGCTCTCCCCGCAGTAGACGGCGGCAGGCTGGAAGCCGGCCCCACGGATGTCGTCTGGACCGGATAGGAGGGTGCCGCTTTCAGGCCGTACGGAGGGGCGGGCTTCCCAGCCCGCCCGGCCGTTTGGCCGTCGGCGTTGAGGCGACGGCATGGGCCGGGGTGGAACCTGGGAAGTTCCTCGGTTCGCTCGGGACCTCCCTCCCTGCGCTCGCTGCGGCTCCTCCACGGCGCAGCGCCGTCGCGTTGCGCAGGTGGCAGGTTCCACCCCGGCCGACGCGCACGCGCACCGGCGCTCACCCCGCCCGGCAGGCGTCTGACATGGGAATGTCGAATACCTGTACGCTGGATGCGACCGTAATCCTTGCAGACCACCTGAGATTGCGTGCCACCTGGTGAGACAACTGTGTCAGAGACGGCCTCGGCTGGCGAAGGGCCCGGACCGCAGGATCCCACCGTGCGCGACATCGGTACCGTGGCGAGCATCCGCGGTAGCGTCATCGACGCGCGCTTTCCTGGCAGACTCCCGCGCGTGCAGACCAGGCTCCTCGCTGGCGAGGAGCGCGACATCTCCGTGGAGGTCGTCAGCCACGTGGACGATCGCACCGTCCGGGGGATCGCCGTGACGCCCACGCGGGGCCTCTCCCGCGGGGCGCCGGTCGTCAACACTGGCCGGCCCATCGAGGTGCCGGTGGGGGAGCGGGTGCTGGGCAGGGTCCTCAACGTCCTGGGCGAGACGACCGACAGGCGCGGAGCCATTGAGGGCGGCGAGTGGTGGCCGATCCACCGCGATTCCGTGCCGCTGAGCCAGCGGTCCACGGCCTCGGAGATCCTGGAGACGGGCGTGAAGGCCATCGACCTGCTGGCGCCTCTGGAGCGGGGCGGGAAGGCCGGCCTCTTCGGCGGCGCCGGGGTGGGCAAGACCGTTCTCATCATGGAGCTCATCAACAACATGCTGGAGCAGCATCGTGGGGTGAGCGTGTTTGCGGGGATCGGGGAGCGCACCCGGGAGGCCGAGGAGCTGTATCGGGAGCTGCAGGAGGTGGGCGTGCTCGACAAGACGGTGCTGGTCTTGGGGCAGATGAACGAGGCCCCCGGCGCCCGTCAGCGCGTCGGACACGCCGCGCTGTCGATCGCCGAGTACTTCCGTGACGAGAAGCACCAGAACGTGCTGATGCTCATCGACAACATCTTCCGCTTCATCCAGGCCGGCCAGGAGGTCGCCGGCCTCATGGGCCTGCTCCCCTCGCGCGTGGGCTACCAGGCGACGCTCGGCACGGAGCTGGCGCAGCTCGAGGAGCGCATCTGCTCCACCGCCTCCGGAGCCATCACCTCCATCCAGGCCGTCTACGTTCCCGCCGACGACTTCACCGACCCCGCGGCGGTGCACACCTTCTCGCACCTGTCGGCCACTATTGTGCTCTCGCGCCGGCGGGCCAGCGAGGGCCTCTACCCGGCCATCGATGCCCTGCAGTCGCAGTCGGGCATGCTCACCCCCGCAACAGCCGGGATGCGCCACTACCACCTGGCCGAGGAGGTGCGCGCCACGCTGGCGCACTACGAGGAGCTCAAGGACATCATCGCCATGCTGGGCATCGATGAGCTGTCCCGCAGCGATCGTCGCGCCGTCTACCGCGCCCGCCGCCTGGAGCGCTTCCTGACCCAGCCGTTCTTCACCACCGAGCAGTTCACAGGCCACGAGGGGCGGCTGGTGCCGCTGGAGGACACCCTCGACGGCTGCGAGCGCATCCTCTCGGGCGAGTTGGACGAGTACCCAGAGAGCGCCTTCTACATGATCGGCGACATCGGCGAGGCCCTGGAATGAACCTGAAGGTCGTCACACCCAGCGAGACCATCATCAACCAGCGGGTGGAGAAGATCACGGTGCACGCCGAGGACGGCTCACGCACCTTCCTGCCGCGGCATATCGACTTCGTCACCGCCCTGGTGCCCTCGGTGATGTCGTTCGTCCCGGTGGACGGCAGGGAGCAGTTCGTGGCCGTGGATGAGGGGATCCTGACCAAGGCCGGGGACGACATGCTCATCTCCGTGGCCTACGCCGTATACGGCCCGGAGCTGGGCTCGCTGAGGCGGACCGTCGAGGAGCAGTTCGCCGAGAGGGGCGAGCGGGAGAAGCTGGCTCGCACCGCCCTGGCGAGGCTGGAGGCGAGCATCGTCCGACGCTTCATGGAGCTTGGTGACTGAGATGGCGATGGACCAGCGGCCCCCGGAGGGCGAGGAGCAGGAGCCGGACGTCGGGATGGAGGAGCCGGAGGTCCCGGGACCGCAGGCCCGGGCGGCTGAGGAGCGGGAGGAGAAGCTGGCCGACGAGCTGGGCGAGGCGGAGCGCCGCAAGCTCCGCGCCCGGCGGCGCCCGGAGGAGTCCGTGTGGTTCGGTCTGGGCACCTTCGGGCTCGTGGGGTGGTCGGTGGCCGTCCCCACCCTCCTCTTGCTCGCTCTGGGCGTGTGGCTGGACGGGCGCTACCCGATGGGCTTCTCCTGGACCCTCACCCTGCTGTTCGTGGGCATCGTGACCGGGTGCATCAACGCCTGGTACTGGGTCAGCCGGGAGCGCGAGGAGATCGAGAGGAGGCGCGATGCCCCGGATGGGGATTGAGCCGATTCCCGTGGCGGGCGGCCTGGCCGCCGGCGTGGCCATGGGCCTGGCCTACTTCGCGGGCCTGTGGTGGACCGTCCAGCGCCTCCCCGGCGCCCGGCGCCCTGTGCTTGTCTGGGGCACCAGCGCCGTCGTGCGGGTCGCCGTGGCGACCGGAGTCTTCTACCTGCTCCTTACATGGGGCGCCGCTCAGCTCGTGGCGGGCGTGCTGGGCTTCATCGGCGCCCGCGTGCTCGCCACCCGTATCTGGGGACCGTGCCGAGAGCCGGGCGTGCCCACGCCGGAGGGGGATGACTGATGGGTAGCGGCAGCGTCACTCTCACGCCCGATCAGGTCGTCCTCTACCAGTGGGGCCCGATCCAGCTCAACGCCACCATCGTCTTCACGTGGGTGACCATGCTGCTGCTGATCCTGGTTGCCCTCGTGGTCCGCAGAGGACTCACCTCCGACGTCGAGATCAGCCCCGGCCAGAACATGCTGGAGATCATCGTGGGCGGCATGCGCGACCACATCAGGGAGCTTGCCGGCCAGGGCCCCGACCAGTTCCTGCCCTTCGTGGGCACGCTGTTTCTGTTCATCGCCACCTGCAACCTGCTGTCCGTGGTTCCGGGGTACCAGGCGCCCACCGCCTCCCTGTCCACCACCTTCGCGCTGGCCCTGTGCGTCTTCGTCTCCGTGCCCATCTACGGCATCTCGCAGCGGGGCCTGGCCGGCTACCTCAAGCAGTACGTGCGCCCGACGCCCATAATGCTGCCCTTCCACATCATCGGCGAGATCTCGCGCACCATCGCCCTCGCCATCCGCCTGTTCGGTAACATCATGGCCGGCGCGCTCATCGTCGCCATCCTGCTGAAGATCGCGCCCGTAGTCCTCCCCACGCTGATGCAGATGCTGAGCCTGCTGACCGGGCTGGTGCAGGCCTACATCTTCGCGGTGCTGGCCATGGTCTACATCGCCTCCGCCACCCGCGCCAGCCGCGGGACCCCGTCGGAGGACGAGGCGCAGGAGCAGGGCGCCCCCGAGGAGCAGCGGGAAGGCCAGGCCTCTGAGGCCGAGGACCAATGGGAGGGCCAGGAGCGCTCGGACTGAGCGGCACGCGGTAAGCAACGGACGCTGAGGAAAGGAAGCTGCCGGATGAGTGGCATGGAGCTGATCGCCGTGGTGTCCATCGTCGTCGGGGGGCTGACCATCATGATAGGCTCCATCGGCCCCGCGCTGGGTGAGAGCCGGGCCGTGGCTGAGGCCCTGACGTCCATCGCCCAGCAGCCCGATGAGGCCGGGACCATCACCCGCACGCTCTTCGTGGGCCTGGCGATGATCGAGTCCACGGCCATCTACTGCTTCGTGGTGTCGATGATCGTCATCTTCGCCAACCCATTCTGGAACTACTTCGTCGCCCAGGGCGGACAGTGATTGTATGGAACCGTGGGTGACCGTAGGCGCGCAGATCTTCAACTTCCTGGTGCTGGTGGTGGCCCTGCACTACCTGCTGTACGGCCCGATCACGCGCGCCATGGACGAGCGCGAGCAGCGCATCGCTCAGCGCATGCAGGAGGCCGAGGAGCGGGAGGCCGAGGCCGAGGAGGAGGCCCGGCGCCACCAGGAGGCGCGCCGGGAGCTCGACGAGCGTCGCGACGAGCTGATGGAGGAGGCCCGTCAGGAGGCGCAGCAGCGCCGCGAGGAGCTCGTCGAGCAGGCCCGCCAGGAGGTCGAGGCCCTGGAGGAGCGCTGGAACCGCTCCCTCCGGGATGAGCGGGAGGCCTTCCTTCGCGAGCTTCGCCGCCGCACCTCCCACCAGGTGTGCGCCCTGGCCCGCCGGGCGCTGCAGGACCTCGCCAACATTGAGCTGCAGCGCCAGATCGTGGACGTCTTCATCGAGCGCCTGCGGGAGGTCTCCGACGAGGAGCGGGATCAGCTCCGCGACGCCCTTCGCAGCTCCGATCGGCCCCCGGTGATCGCCAGCGCCTTCCAGGTTCCGCCGGAGCGCAGAGACGAGCTGGCCGCCGTCGGCCGCGAGCTGCTGGCCACGGAGCAGCAGGTGGAGTTCCGCGTCTCCGAGGACCTGCTGTGCGGGATGGAGCTGGCCGCAGGCGGTCGCAAGCTCTCCTGGAGCATCGACTCCTACCTCGATGCGGTGGAGGAGAGCATCAACGAGGCGCTGGAGCGCGAGATGGCGGAGCAGCCCGAGGAGGCCACCGAGGCGGCCGCGTCCCCCACCGAGGTCGGAGCACCGGCCGGCGACGGGGAGCAGCCTGCGGGGGAGGACCAGCGTGAGCGAGCTCAGGGATAGCCGGGTCGAGCTTGACGGCCACGACCTGCAGGGCGTGCTGGACGATGTCGCCGGGGCCCTGGAGTGGGCCCTGCGCCCGCGGCGGGAGCCCATTGTCGAGGAGGTGGGCGTCTGCACGCAGATCGGGCAGGGCATCGCCCGTGTCCGCGGCCTGCCGGCGGTGCGCTTCGAGGAGCTGGTGCGCTTCCCCGGTGGGCTGATGGGCATGGCCTTCACGCTGGAGGAGGACGAGGTGGGGGTCATCCTGCTCGGCGAGAGCGAGGAGCTGTCGTCGGGTGATGAGGTGCGGCGCACCGGCCGGGTCATCGACGTTCCGGTCGGGGAGGAGCTGCTGGGCCGGGTGGTGGACGCGCTGGGCTCGCCGCTGGACGGCGGACGGCCCATCCGCACCTGGGTGCGCCGGCCCATCGAGCGCCCTGCGCCCCCGGTGATGGATCGGGCGCCGGTCACCCGCCCGCTGCAGACCGGCCTGAAGGCCATCGACGCCCTCATCCCCATCGGACGCGGTCAGCGGGAGCTGATCGTCGGCGACAGACACACGGGCAAGACCGCCGTGGCGCTGGACACCATCATCAATCAGCGCGACACCAACGTCATCTGTGTCTACTGCGCCATCGGGCGGCGCAGCGATGACACCGCCCGGGTCATCGCCGCCCTCCGCAAGCACGGGGCCCTCGACTACACCGTCGTGGTGGTGGCCTCCGGGGAGGACCCGCCCGGCCTGCAGTACGTGGCTCCCTACGCGGCCACCACCATGGCCGAGTACTTCGCCGAGCGCGGCGACGTCCTCGTGATCTACGATGACCTCACCCAGCACGCCAAGGCCTACCGCGAGGTCTCCCTGCTGCTGCGGCGCCCGCCGGGCAGGGAGGCCTACCCGGGCGATATCTTCTACATCCACTCCCGCCTGCTGGAGCGCGCTACCCACCTGCGCCCCGACCTCGGGGGCGGCTCCATGACCGCCCTTCCTATCGTGGAGACCGAGGCCCAGAACATCTCCGCCTACATCCCCACCAACCTCATCTCCATCACCGACGGGCAGATCTATCTCAGCCCGGAGCTGTTTCAGAAGGGCATCCTGCCGGCCCTCGACGTGGGGGAGTCCGTCTCCCGAGTGGGCGGCAGGACCCAGCTTCCCGCCTATCGCGCGGTCGCCGGGGACCTGCGCCTGCAGTACACGCAGTTCGAGGAGCTGGAGTCCTTCGCCCGTTTCGGCACGCGCCTGGACGAGGAGACCCAGCAGAAGCTCGAGCGCGGCCGGCGGGTTCGCGAGGCCCTCCAGCAGCCGCAGTACGAGCCGATACCTGTGGACGAGCAGATCGGTGTGTTGCTGGCCGCCAGCAGAGGTGTCTTCGACGATGTGGAGCCCGAGGAGGTGGACCGGGCGGCCAGGCGAGTGCGGGAGGCGGTCACCGAGAAGCTTCCCGAGACCTGCCAGCGGATAGTTGACGGCGAGGAGCTGTCCGAGGACGAGCTGGAGGAGATGGAGGCGGTAGCCCGCCAGGCCGTCTACCTGGAGGCTCCCGGGGCGGAGGACGAGCATGGAGACGGTTGAGAGCCTCCGGGACCGCATCGACACCGCCGAGAGCCTCCAGTCGGTGGTCACCACCATGAAGGCCCTCGCCGCAGTCAACATCCAGCAGCTTGAGGGCGTCGTCCGCTCCCTGGACCGATACCACCGCACCGTGGAGCTGGGCCTGCAGGTGCTGCTGTCGAACCGCCCGGAGGGCGTGCAGCTCCTCGAGCCCGTCCTCTCCGCCTCCCTGGGGATGATCGTCTTGGGCTCCGACCAGGGCATGTGCGGGCAGTTCAACGAGGACATCGTCTCCCGCGCCGTGGAGGACCTCCAGGAGATGGAGATGGAGCCCCGGGACCGCGCCATCCTCGCCATCGGGCTTCGGACCGTCGGACACCTCGAGGACGCCGGCCTGGCCGTCGATGACTACCTCGGCACGCCGGCCTCGCCCGGCAGCATCACGCCCGTGGTCGAGCAGATCGCGCTGCACGTGGAGCGGTGGCGCAGCGAGAGGGGCTTCGACCGGGTCTTCCTCTACTACAACGAGCGCGTCTCCTCGGGCCACTACAGGCCCGCCATTCACCGCCTGCTCCCCATCGATCGTCAGTGGCTGGAGGCCATCGAGCGACGGCGGTGGCCCTCGCGGGTGCTCCCCACCTTCTCCATGCCCTGGCGGCCGCTGTTCTCGCGCCTGATGCAGCAGCACCTGCTGGTCACCCTCTACCGCGCCGTGGTCGAGTCCATGATCAGCGAGCACACCGCCCGCATGGCCTCCATGCAGGCCGCTGAGAGGAACATCGACGAGCGCCTGGAGGAGCTGCGCGGACGCTTCCGACAGACCCGTCAGAGCTCCATCACCGCCGAGCTGCTGGACATCATCTCCGGCTTTGAGGCCCTCCGCACCCCCCGCGATCTGTAGCCCCTCCCGGACCTTCCTCACAAAAACGCTTAATTTGAATAGAAGTAGAAAGAATGATTCCCGGGGGTGACCACGAAACCACTCCCTCGGGATGGGGCAAGAAGCGCGCGAATTAGGTGTGGATCACCACCCGTGGCGTGCTTCCCACTCGGAGGCGATCGATGCAGGACCTGCCTGAGAACGAGGTCAAGCTCGTCCGGCTCGCGGCGGCAGGCGATGATGACGCCTTCTGCGCGCTGCGTGACCGCTACGCGCGCCATCTGCGTCTGCTTATCGCCCGCTACGCTCCCGACCCTGAGGACCGCCGCGACCTCTTCTCGGAGATCATCGCCCGCCTGCTGCACAACGACAAGCGCGCCCTGCGTGCATGGGAGCCGCGAGCCCCCTTCGCGGCCTACCTCACCACCATCGCCGTCCGTCACTGCATCGCATGGCTGGGGCGCCGCCGTGGCCTCCGGGAGCGCATCGCCGACCTTCAGCCCTCCGGCGAGGAGGGCGGTGGGTTGGAGGACACCGTGGCCGCCGGGCCGGAGGCCGAACCAGACGCGGCGCTGGAACGTCTGACGACCAGGAAGGCCGTGCACGACGCGGTGATGCAACTGTCCGACAGCGACCGCCTGGTCCTGGCGATGCGTTTCGCTGACGGCCTCACCGGAGCGGCCATTGCCAAAGTGCTGGGCATCACCCACGGGGCCGCTCGACAGCGCATTTACAAGGCCCTCCGCCGGCTCGCCGATATCTGCGAGAAGCTCGACGACGACCTGCTCTCCTAGCGGGTAACACATTGGTGCGGCACGCGATTAACGCTATTGTGACCTATCATGCGTGAATGCAATAGGATCTCGGCGCTTGTTGCCCGTCTGGACCAGGAGTGCTCCCCGGAGGAGGAGGAACGCCTCCGGCGTCATCTTCAGGAGTGTCCCGACTGCCGGCGACAGTTACGGCGGGTCGGGCGCGCGACGCGTGGGCTGGTCGCTCTCGCCTTCGAGGATGAGGAGGAAGAGCACCTGTCAGACCTCGAGCTGGCCAGCTTCGCCGCTCACGGCCTCGACGCCCCCCACGCCGACGCTATCGTCCGCCACCTGTCGGGGTGTCCCCGCTGTCGCCGCGAGCTTACCGGCGTATGCGCTCTCCTGGATCAGCATGACGAGCTGCTTCAGGATGACGGGCAGAGCTGCGGTCGGTGCGGCACGTTCTCCGAACAGGTGCGGCGCGTCATCTCCGGCCCCCGACGCTTTTCCAGAGCGCTGGTCAGCTTCGCTATGTGGGTGCTCGAGTTCGCGTGCTTTGGGCTGGCCGTCTTCCAGATGCTCGCCGCCTACGTAGTCGATGTCAGGGAGATCGGTACGCCCGATGTTCTGGCAGCCCTGGGCCTCGCTCCACGCAACGAGCCGCTGATCTGGAGTGCTCTGGCCGTCCTGATCACGCTGGGGATACTCTTCCGATGGCTCGGCGCCCAGTTCTATCACTCGGCGGTGGCGCCGGAGTAGATTCTGCTGTGGCGCATGGTTCTATGCTGCTTCCGCGCGGTCACTGCAGTGCTCCGGCGCGACTGGCGCACAGCAGCATTGCGGGCGCCCAAGCCGCCTGGCCCTCCGCGTCCTTGTTCTGGAACTCCGTCAGCGCCAGCTCGTAGACCCTGCGGTCCCACTGCGCCAGCTCCGTCCAGCTCCGCAGCAGCGCCGAGTGCCTGAAGTTCTCGTCCTCCGCCACCCGGTGCGCCATCCGGGGCGTCTCCTCATCGCCGTTCCACATCACCTCCAGCCAGGTGTTCACGAACCGCCGCATGTCAGCGTCGGTGAACACCACGCCCCGTCGCGCCGCCTCCACCGCCAGGCTCACGTCGATGTGCCCGTGCGAGGTGTCCTCCCAGCCCGAATGGTCCGGCTCACCGTACTCCGTCCAGTCCCAGTAGTGCCACCGCCAGGCGTCGTGATCCTCGTCCAGCTCCAGGTAGCTGCGGAAGTACTGGCACATCTGCTCGGCGCGCTGAGCCATCAGCGGATGCGCGCCCTCCACCTCCGCCAGCACCAGCCAGGCCCGAGCCAGCGCCCCGTACTGGTTGTGGGGCATGATGCGGTTCGGGTAGCGGTCGGTGATCTTGGGCTCGAAGCGATAGCCACCGCCCAGCTCCCCCATGTCCAGCCAGTCCCGCTCGTTCTTCTCGAACAGATGCGTGTTGATGAACTGCAGGAAGGTCTCCGCATCCTCCCCGAACTCCTCCTGCAGCTCCGGCGTGGTCTTTACCGCCTCGATGAACAGGGCCACCGGGTAGATAAACATCCCCTGATGGACGGTGAACTCCAGCGGCTGCGCCTGCTGCGTCCGCACCATGAAGCGGTCGCCCTGGTGCGTGGCGCCGGAGATCGTCACCGAGAACGGCTCGATGAGCGTGATGGCCGCACCGTCCTCATAGGGGACGTCCTCGGCCACCACCTCGCGCGTCGTCCAGTCAACGATGCGGAGGGCCTGGGGACTCTCCGGGAACTCGATGAGGTAGGTGTGCCCGGTGGCCTTGGCGGCCTCCTTGCCGCTCATCTGCTTCTGGTGGGGCGGCTGGATCTGCGCGTCGGAGACGTTGTGCAGCCGCTCAGCCCATGCAATGGCCGTGGAGTAGGTGGTGGTCTGCCAGCTCAGATAGCCGTCACCGTCCGGGTCGGACGCGTTACCCATGATGCGCCGAAAGTGATCGCGGGTCTTCTCCAGCCAGTAGGTGTCGCCCGTCACCTCCCACATCCGCGCGTAGGACTCGATGATACCTCCCTCGCCCCACCCCAGCGAGCCCGAATCGGGCTTGTCCGAGTGTCCCATCCCCTCGTTGCGCTCCATGTCGAAGGCCCTGTATGCCTCCGCGAGCGCGTCCACGTCCAGTTGCGCGCCCGCCATCGACACCGCCATCGCCATCACCGCCACGAGGCACAGTCCGCGCATGAGCCGCCGCCTCCTTTCGGTTCGGCCGTCCATTTGCCCGTGCGTGCTCGGAGGACCTGCAACGCCGTGCAGCGAACTGCACGCCGGGAGCTACCGTCGGCCAAAGGGAGATGTCCGCCATGGCACAGCGACCTACCTTCAGCACTGACCGGGACGACGGGCGCTTCGTGACGACCGCGGGCTTTGCCCACGCCGCCATGAAGGCTCTCGATCAGCCCCTGGCCTTCGACCCTGACCTGTCCGCCGAGGGATTCCCCGGCTGGCGGGAGCAGGTGCGGGAGCGCCTGGAGCAGCTCATGCGGTTCCCGGACGTCCCCGCGCAGCCCGAGCCGCGAATGCTGTGGAGCCGGCCTCGCGAGGGCTACGAGCTCCAGAAGTGGGAGGTCTATCCGGAGCCGCACAGCGTGGTGCCCTACCTTGTGCTGGTGCCCGACGACATCCCCGAGCCCGCCCCGGCGGTGCTGTGCTTCCCCGGCTCCACGCGCACCAAGGAGGGCCTGGCGGGCGAGGACGAGCCGGAGTCCGATGATGCGCACTGGGACACCAACCGCATGGCGCTGCACTACGCTCGCGCCGGCATGGTGGCCATCGCCGTGGATAACCCGTGCATGGGCGAGCGCGCCAGCGAGGTCAGGCCCGAGCGGGCCAGGATCGTCATGAACCTGCTGTGGCTGGGCCGGCATTACGAGGGCCTGTCGGTCTTCGAGAAGCTGCCCATCCTCCAGTGGGCCAAGCGTCAGAGCTGGATCGATGAGAGCCGCATCGCCGTCAGCGGCCACTCCCTCGGTGCCAAGCCGGCGCTGATCCTGGGCGTGTTGGACACCACCATCGCGGCCGTCGTCTGGAACGACTTCATGTGCGACTTCCGGGAGCGGGCCATCGCGCTCAACCTCGACTGGATCGCCCTCCATCAGTACATCCCCGGCCTCATCACCTGGTTCGACTACCCCGACCTGATGGCGGCCATCGCCCCACGGCCCTTCCTGATCACTGAGGGGGGCCGGACCGAGCACATCCAGCGCATCCGCAGGGCATGGGAGACGCTCGGCGCGGAGCAAAGCTTCGAGGTCGCCTACTACCCGAAGTACGCGCGGCCCGAGGATCGCCCACACGACGGCGAGCCGCTGCCCGAAGGCCTGACCATGGAGGAGTACCTCGCCGCCTGGGCCAATGTGGACGTCCCCCAGCACAGCTTCAAGCCCGACGTCGCGGTTCCGTGGCTCGCGCGCGTGCTGCAGGCAGAGCGGTAGGCACTCGCGCCCTGGCAGCCGGATCATGCGCGCAGGTCGGCCTGCGCCTGACGACGTGCCTCAGCTTCCAGCCCGACGCGCTTCAGGCAACCGTGGGCGGGGCTATTGCTCCCCGTACAGCTCCGCCGACAGCTCCTGCCACTGTTCATCGGTACCGACGAAGTAGATGGTGCCGTCGCCGGGCAGCAGCGTGGTCAGCTTGATGGCCTGGTAGTCGTAGCCCTGCCGGCTCCGGAGATCGAAGAGCTTCTCACCCTCGTCGATCATCCCCGGGAAGTAGCCCAGCTCGATCCCCACGCGCTGGACCTCCGCGCAGTCGTTATTGACCGCGATGACGAAGCGCTGCCCGGTCTCCTGGTGGACGAAGGTGCGCGCACTGACCGGGGTGTTCTCCCAGTAGACGACCCGCTGGTGCGGCGGCGCGGGCTCGATCTCAAGCAGGATCGGCGCCAGGGCCTGAAGCTGCCGCCCCACCTTCGCGGCCATGGCGTACTGCGGCGTCTCGCGCAGGTCCCGGTCGCGGAGGCCCTCGATGAACTCCCCGCGCTCGCGCGGCTCCTGCGGGCCCGCATACATGAAGTAGAAGAAGCCCTTGGCGCCCTCCTGCAGGGCCGTCCACACCTGCCAGCGGATCTCGGCGGGCGTGGGGTAGCGGTAGACGTGCCGCTCCGAGCCCGGCCCATGGCCGATCAGCGCCATGCCCTGGCCCATCATCCAGAAGACCGCGTCGGCGTGATCGGCGGCCTCTCGGAAGACCTGGCACTCGCGGCGCAGCAGGCTCTCGAAGCCGATGGGGGTGACGGGGCCGTTGAGCCCGTCGGTGAAGAACACGTAGACGTCGCGGCAGAAGGCCTTCGGCTGCACGGTACGCGCATTCATCCACGCCGTCGGAGCGCGGTTGTCCATGGTGATGACCGGATGCTGCGGGTCCCACTGGGCCATCTTGCGGGTAAGGTCGCGGATGGCCTCGTAGAACCACTCCAGCGGCCGGTTCTCCTCCGTCAGGCTCCACGCCAGCAGTGCCTCGGAATCGCCGTACTTGTCGGCGAGGTCCTCGTAGAAGGGCTCCACGCGCTTGGCGAAGTCCTCCTTGTCCTTGAACCACTGCGCGCGCACGAAGCCCGGCGGCCCGCCGGCCTGCGGGATGATGCGCACCCCGTGGCGCTCGCCGGCTTCCAGCCACAAAGGCAGGTTCTCCCAGCGCAGGTTGTTGGGCCATGCGCAGTTCATGTTGTGCCGCGCCAGGTCCTCGCAGACCCGATCGATGGCCTCCCTCAGTCCCTCACGCCCCCCGACATCCGCCCGCCACTCGGGGTTATTCCCGCCCACATAGACCCCGTAGGGCAGAACCTGGGCCAGCGGATTCTCGGCCTCCTGAGCGACTGCGCTGCACGCGGTCATCGCGGTGATTGCTACGAGTGCGGCCAGAATCGGTCGCATCTGTCTCACCTCAGACGTATCTGAATCCAGTGCGGCCCGTGCCGAGGAAACGCGCGTCGCCACTGCTGACTTGCCCAATTCCACGCGCGTTGACGACGAGCGCACTGAGCGCTTCGCGGCCTCGAAGACGTGCGCCGGACCCGATGGAGGGGCCGCATATTCCGCGAACTTCCGCCACCGAGCACTACCGGCAATGCGCGCTACAGCAGCTCCGACAGGTCCGCGATGAAGACGTCTCGGCCACCGGTGGGGCAGGCGTTGAAGGTCACCAGGCGGTGATCCGGCCCCCACGCGGGGTGGGGATCGACGCGCAGCACCTTCTGGTCGCCCTCGAAGTCGGGGCGGGTGCGGATGCGCGCCACCTGCACCTCCTCACCGCTGTCGATGTCCAGCAGCCGCAGCGGGGTGGTGCCATCCTCCCAGGCCAGCGACCCGTGGGCGTACTCGTCGGTGATGACGTGCCGCTCGTCCGGGTGCATGGCCGGATGTCCCGAGCCCTCGATCTCATCATTTAGCGTCTGCAGGTCGCTCCCGTCGTACCTCGCCGCCACCAGCCGCATGGTCTCCCTGTCGAGCTTGAGGTTCATCATCACCCGCCGGCCGTCGGGACACCAGTTCGGATGATGGCCGCCCTTGCCCCACTGCGCGGCCGGGATGGCGCAGGTGATCTCAGCGCCGTCCGCCCTCATGGTGATGACGTTGTTGCGGCGCGCGGCCCACCTCTCATCTCCGTGCGGCGACCAGCGCACGACGAACATCAGCCGATCGCCCTGTGGGCTCCACTTGACGTGGAAGCCGTAGAAGTCGCCGTCCGCGTACTCCTCGGCGTCGAGCGCCATGTCCACGATCTGGGCAAAGGACACCAGCAGTCGCGCCTGGCCGGTGGTCGTGTCCGTGACGTAGAGGCCGTCATCGTCGGGGGCCCCGTCGTTGACGGGAATGGCCTCATCCGGCGCGACGACCCCGTAGCCGTGCTGCGTGCGCCGGGTGCGGCGGAGGCAGGGGCTGGCGGCCATGCCCCCGTCGGGAGAGACCATGTACAGCGGCCCCTGGAGGTCATAGCGCTCCCCCGTGAAGGGGTCCATCTTCACCCCGAAGGGGTCCCAGCGCTCCACGTCCATGTCGATGAAGAACAGGTCCCGGTCGGAGGCGCCCCACTGCACCTGGGCTCCAAGCTGCGTGTCCCACCCGTGCGTCTGCGCCACCACCTCCCACTCGCCGCTCTCCAGGTCCACGAGCACGACCTCCGCGGGCTCGCCCGGGCGCGGCATGCGATCCTCGGCGGGCAGCCGCGTGAGCCCCACGTAGCGGCCTGACGGGCTGATCGGCGAGGTGTCGAAGAAGCGGTGGAAGCAGCGGTCCACCTCCGGCGTGATGCACCAGACCGGCCCGGCGGGATCGTGCTCCTCGTAGCGCGGAAAGCTGGCGTCGAGGTCGATGGCCATCGCGGTTCCTCCTCGTCTGTGCTGCCTGCGGGGACTGATTCGCGCCGGTCCCTCTCCGCTCCTTCACCGCATTCGTCCAGAGCACAGCTCGCGACTACGCTCGCGCCCGCTGGTTGCTCAGGGGCCGTGCGCGGGGCAGCACTCACTCGGCCACCGCGCCATAAAGCTCCCGAAAGTGTGCGGCGACGAGGATGGTCATCATGATCAGCGGGCGCCGGCACATGTGCCTTACCCCGCGGGGAGCTCGACGAGGTTGTTGCCCTCGTAGAGCTCACGGATCTCGTTGGCCGGGTCCACGAGGACGTCGAACTGCCGTCCCCGCCGGTCCTCGGGAACGTCGAAGGTCAGCTCCATCACGCGCGGCATGCAGTCAGCCGGCGCCTCCAGCGGCCCGGCGGTGGCCTCCATCGGCGGCTTACCGTCATCGCCGCGCACCTCCACGGCGAACTGCGGCGCCTGGCCCCCGCCGACGTTGTGCACGCGCACGGTGATCTCGCTCCCGTCCTCGGCGATGACCGTGTCCTGGGGGCAGATGGCGAGGTCCGGGCGAGCGTAGTAGTCCTCGCCGGACGCCTCGATCTGCTCGATGACCAGCGCCACCACCCGGCGCGCGGGCAGCTCGATATCGATCGACGCGCCCTTGGCCAGCTCAAGCCCCCGCTCGGAGGTCGCCTCATCCGGGATGCCGTCCTCGTCCGCATCCGGGCCCAGCGCAATCCGGTAGGTCCCCGGCTCGAGCCGCCACACCTCCACGCGCCCGCGCTGCGGCTGCTCCTCGAAGTTGAAGGCCATCAGCCGCAGGCCGTCGGCGCCCGTCTCCAGCACCCATGCGGCGAACTCCGGCGAGAAGCCGCGCCAGGAGATGGAGTGGGTGGGGTAGATGTAGTTGCGGTAGCCCGGCGTGCCGCCCAGGTACGTGCGATCCACCAGGTCCTTGGAGATCCACACCCGGTCGGCGGACTGCTCCACCCAGGTGTGCATTGGGAACAGCAGCTCGATGCGCTCCCAGGAGTCCCGCAGCGCCCGCAGCAGCAGCTCCCGCGGGGCGCCCAGCTTCCACGCTCCGTAGTGGAGCTGAGTGCGGGAGTCATTGCCCATCTGGGGGTTGAGGTCGTCGTAGCTGGTGGCCTCCGCGCGCTCCAGGATCCACTGGCGATGCTGGGAGAGGTCCATGCGCTCGGCGATGTCGGGGACCATCATGGAGTCGAGCATCTCGCGCGCCAGCCAGGTCCGCTGGGGCAGCCAGTAGCGGTCCTCACCGGTCCACTCCGCCAGCGCCACGTACATGTTGTCCGACCCGTAGCCGCGGAAGACGTTGCTGCGCCCGGTCACCTCCCGGTCCGCGAAGCGCACCTCCGACGGCAGCTTTCTCGCGCTGGTGGAGGTGATCGCCTCGCTGCTCCAGGCCTCCTCCAGCAGATCCAGCCACGCGTCGCCGTACTCCCGTACCAGGCGGGTCGCGCGCGGATTGCGCGAGTACCAGCCCAGGTAGAGCGCCGGGTGCAGCATCAGGGTGCTGGAGAGGATGTCGCGGCCATAGGGCGGCTCGGTCTCGATGCGCGTGGCCCCGTAGAGCTTGGACTTGAAGTGCCGGAAGCCATGCGTCATGCCCGTGAGGTGCTCGTCCACGGCGCGCGTGCTGAGCATGAGGCGCTCGAGGTAGACGGGATTGCCGTGATGCATCTCGGCCTCCCGGCAGATGACGTTGACGCCCTCCTCGTAGGCGTGGAGCGGATCGGTCCTGTTGCGGTTGATGCCGCTCTCGAGCGTGGGGTAGGTCCAGCAGAACTCGGCGAGGCGGCGGACGGAGTCCGCGATGCGCCCGCCGGGATCGGAGGTCATGCTCAGCGTCAGCCAGTCGTTGACCAGATCGGTGTCATCACCGTAGCCATGGCCGAACTCGCCGTTGGGCGCCTGACGGTGGTCGATCCACCAGTGGACGAAGTCCAGGTACTTGCGGAGGGCGGCGCGCTGGTAGGTCGCCCACTCCGGCGCCCCCGGGACGGTGGGCGGCTGTAATCCGCTGCGATCCACAGGCTCATCCGGATGCGTCCAGATGTGCACCGCCCGGGCATACTCGTCATCGGGGAAGCGCGCGTGCAGGTCGGCCAGCGCCCGGTGCAGCTCCATGAACACGCCCACGCGCTCGGCGAGCTGGTCCATGGGCACCCGGCCCCAGGGCCGCGGCTCGGAGACGTCGATGAACCGGTCCTTGACCAAGGCGAGCTGGTCATGGCGGTACTCCCCAGCCAGCGCCGAGGCCGGCTCGATGAGCAGCTCGATGCGGGAGCGGTGCTCTCCCGCATCCCACACCAGGTCGGCGTCCCGGCTGACCATCAGCCGCAGCCACAGCGGCCGACCCTCGGGGATGACGTAGTCCCGGGTGTCGAGGGTCAGGTCCAGCCGCTGCAGGCCCTCCCACTGGCCCTCGGCGCGCACCTCGAAGTCCGCGATCTGCCGCGTGGGGATGATGGGATCAGCCACCAGCGCCCACAGAACCGTCCCGGGCTGCAGGTCGCGGAACCACAGCGAGGCTCTGATCGCGCCGAGCGCGCGGTCGCTGGCGCCTGGCGGCAGCATCAGATGGTAGTAGCGCATCGCCTCCATGGGCAGCAGGCGGGCCTCGCCGGCCGGCTCCGCGGCGCAGCGCAGGGCCGCCCGGTCATAGGTCTCGTACTTGCTGAGCATAATGCGGCCGATCTCGGACGACCAGTCGGCCCACGGCTCGGCGGTGATGTGGTAGGCCTCCGGATCGCCGGGAAGCCCGGCTGCGTCGGCCTCGGCGACGTCGTAGAAGCCAATCTCACGGACGCGCGTCGGCGGCGGCGCCTCCTCGCCCTCCTCGGCCTCGCGCTCGGGGTCGGCGAAGAAGGTCAGCGCGGCCTGTTCCATGGGCCGCTCGACGCGCTGCGTCAGCAGCGGGCCGTGGCTTCGCAGGGGCATCCAGGGCTCGGCGTCGGGGCGGGTGAGGTGCTCGCCCGCGAACAGCTCGCCGCGGACGTGGCCGCGCACGCGCAGGTGGCTCCAGCGCTCCTCTGGCTGAAGATGCACGATCAGGCCGCCCTCGTCCTGGAAGCTGTAGCCGTGGTAGGTCAGGGGCCAGCGCGTGGCGCGGTCGCCGTCGCAGACCTTCCAGGCCTGGGAGTAGATAGCGCGCGCGTCGCGGATGCCCGCCTGGCGGACCAGCAGCGTCCGCTCCTCCGCGGCCGGCTCGATAGCGACGGGGTCGGCGCCCTCCCAGCCGAGGTACCGGGCGCGGTGGGCCGCCGCCTCGGGCGTGAACTCGGCGGCGACCGCGGGCAGCTCGTCGGCGCCCTCGTAGACCGCCTGGACCTCCTCGTCGGTGAGCACCCGCGAGAAGATGCGCAGCTCGTCGATGGCCAGCGGGCGCTCGGTGCCGCCCCAGTGGTTCCACGAGCCGAGGATGATGCGGTCCGGCTCCAGGTCCTCGGTCTGCCATGTGACGTCGGCTCCGCGCGTGAACTGCCCGTTGACGTAGCACCGGATGCCGCTGGTCTCGTCCCAGGAGACCGCCAGGTGATACCAGGTGTCGGCCTCCCACGGCGCGGCCTCGAAGTCGTAGTTGCCCTCCCATGGCCCGTGCACGAGGATCCGCCTGTACCTGCCGCGGATCGCCAGCAGCCTCCCGGAGCGGCCCACCGCCACGATGGAGAGGATGGAGTGGTGCACGTCCCCGACGGGGTAGGCGAAGCGCACCCAGAAGGCCAGCGTCCCCCGGCGGAGGTTCACGTTGGCCGGCGCGTGGTAGCGGTGGGACTGGCCGGGCTCGATCCACAGCGCCTTCTCCTTCACGCCATCGGTGTCGGTGGCCCGGTAGTTGCCGATGTCCTTGGTGTTGCCGCGGTCATAGGCGAGCAGCGAAACATCCGGGGAGCTGCGCGCGATGTCCGCCTCCAGGCCGCGACCGTAGTAGTCCGAGTACCCCGCATCGAAGGTAGCGCGCAGGATCTCCGCCTGGTCGGGCGGCAGATCGATGCGCACGGGCTCGAACCGCTGGGCCGGAGCCGGCGCGGCGATGAGCACAGTGAAGACCGCCAGGGCAGCATGCCGTCGCATCCCAGTCTCCTCCGTAAGCGGACTGCGCTTTCGGTTCATATGCCCCGTCCGGCGCCGCGATACCTGCCATGGCCCATCGTTGCCCGGCGGCAGGAGGCAGTCGTCTGGCCGGAGAATCGGTCTAATGATGAGAACACGCGCGGAAGGGGTGGCGGTCGATGGCGCCCTCGGACGAGAAGCTCAAGCAGTACCAGGAGAAGCGCGACTTCGCGAGGACCCCCGAGCCGGCGGGCGAGGAGGTGGAGTTCGAGTGGGCCGAGGAGCGGCCCATCTTCGTCATCCAGAAGCACGACGCCTCCACGCTGCACTATGACTTCAGGCTGGAGGTGGACGGGGTGCTCAAATCCTGGGCGGTGCCCAAGGGACCGTCCACCGACCCGCGGGAGAAGCGGCTGGCCATGCCCACCGAGGATCACCCCCTGGAGTACGCCGACTTCGAGGGGGCCATCCCCGAGGGCGAGTACGGCGGCGGGACGGTGCTCCTCTGGGACCGGGGGAGCTACCGGAACCTCAAGGAGGACGACGAGGGCGACGAGGAGCCCATGTCGGTGGCCGAGCAGATCGAGGACGGCCACGCCACCGTGTGGCTTCAGGGGGAGAAGCTCTCCGGCGGCTACGCGTTGATCCGGACCGGCGGCGACGATCGCTGGCTGCTCATCAAGATGCGGGACGATGAGGCCGACGCCCGCCGCAACCCCACCAGCACCGAGCCGCAGTCAGTGAAGACCGGGCGCACCATCGAGGAGATCGCCCAGGACGAGGGCGCCGGTGAGGAGGAGGACGAGTGAGCGATCTGCTCGACCGGCTCTCCGACCAGCAGCGCGCGGCCGCTGAGAGGACGGACATGCCGGACTGGATGGACCCCATGCTGGCGACGCTCAGCCACGAGCACTTCTCGGACCCGGATTGGCTCTTCGAGCGCAAGCTGGATGGCGAGCGAGTCATCGCCTATCGGGACGGCGACGACGTGCGGCTGATGTCGCGGAACCGCAAGCGCATCAACGACAGCTACCCGGAGGTCGAGGAGGCCATCGCCGAGCAGGCGCCACAGCGCTGCATCCTCGACGGCGAGGTGGTGGCCTTCGACGACGAGAACGTGAGCGACTTCCAGCGCCTGCAGGAGCGCATGCACGTCTCCAGCCGCGAGGAGGCGCTGCACAGCGACGTCCGGGTCTACTACTACCTCTTCGACTGCATGTACCTCGACGGCTACGACATCACGGCCGTCGGCCTGCGCGGGCGCAAGCGCCTGCTGCGGGCGGCCGTGAGCTGGGACGACCCCCTTCGCTGGACGCAGCACCGCAACGAGGATGGCGAGGAGTACCTCCAGGAAGCCTGCCACAACGGGTGGGAGGGACTCATCGCCAAGCACGCGGGCTCGGAGTACGTGCACAGCCGCTCCCGCAAGTGGCTGAAGTTCAAGTGCGTCCACCAGCAGGAGCTGGTCATCGGCGGGTACACGGACCCCAAGGGCGAGCGCATCGGCTTCGGGGCCCTGCTGGTGGGCTTCTACCGCGATACTGAGCTGGTCTACGCCGGCAAGGTCGGCACCGGCTTCGACGACGACACGCTCAGGAGCCTCCACCAGCGCCTCTCATCGATGGAGCGGGAGACCTCGCCCTTCGACATTGGTGACGCCGGCGGCAAGGGCGTGCACTTCGTGACGCCGACGCTGGTGTGTGAGGTCGCCTTCACGGAGTGGACGGAGGACGACAAGCTGCGGCACCCTCGATACCTGGGCCTGCGCCGCGACAAGGAGCCCGAGGACGTGCACAAGGAGGCGTGAGCGGCGCATGAGGATCGGCGGGCGCGAGATCGAGATCTCCAGCCGCGAGAAGGTCTTCTTTCCCGACGCCGGGCTGACCAAGGGCGACGTCATCGACTACTACGCGGGCGTCGCCGACGTGATGGTCCCGCACATGAAGCGCTACGGCGTGAGCATGCAGCGCTTCCCCGATGGGCTGCAGGGCTCAGGCTTCTACAACAAGAACACGCCCGATTACTTCCCGGACTGGATCCAGACCGTCCATTTCCCCAAGCGCGAGGGCGGCAGCTTCGAGGCGCCCATCGTGGACAGCGCGGCGGCGCTGGTCTACCTGGCCAACCAGGCGGTGCTCACTCCGCACCTGTATCTGTCGCGCAGCGATGACCTGGAGCGGCCCGACAGGATGATCTACGACCTCGATCCGCCGGGGGACAGCCGGGACTTCGAGCCGGTGCGCCGGGCGGCCCTGGAACTGCAGGAGGTGCTGGAGAAGGTAGGGCTGGCGGCCTTCGTGCAGACCACCGGCTCCAAGGGCCTCCATATCATCGTGCCGCTACGCCGGGGCCACGACTTCGACACCGTCCGGGAGTTCGCGCATGACCTCGCCGAGCTGCTGGTGCATCGCAGCCCCGATGACTACACGCTGGAGCAGCGCAAGAAGAAGCGGCGGGGCCGGCTGTTCCTGGACGTGCTGCGCAACTCCTACGGGGCCACGTCGGTGGCGCCCTACGCGGTGCGGGCGCGGCCCGGGGCGCCGGTGGCGACGCCGCTGGACTGGCACGAGGTCCGCGACAGCGATCTGGGCCCGCGCGACTGGACGATCCAGAGCATTCCCCGCCGGCTGGCGCAGAAGGATGACCCCTGGGCGGGGATGATGCGACGCGCCCGCTCGCTGGACGGGCCGCGCGAGAAGCTCGACAGGCTCCTCGACGATGAGCGCTGATGGAGGGGCGTGAGGCGACATCCCGGAGCACGACTCAGACGCGGGGCAGAGGGTGGGACTGAAGGAAGTCATCGCTATCACGTGACCCAGCAGGGCATCCTGTGGTCGATCGCCGCTATCTTCCTGGGCCTGCTCATCGCGGAGTTCCTGTTCATCAAGCGCGGGCCCATCCACGACTACGTGGCGGAGATCGCCGGCGGCCGGGACGCCGAAGGGCCCGCTGAGGACGAAGCGGAAGAGTGACCTCAGTTCCGTGGCACGCAGGCTCCCAGGCAGACCGCGTGAGACCGAAGGTCTCCGGGGAACTGCGCGACCTGGCTCGCTTCCGAGTCTCCGCACACTCGTCTCCGTGGTGCGGAGGCCCTCCTCCGCACACCGTTTGCCCTTCTCGGGCTGGAAGCCCGACCTACGCGAAGGTGGGACGTCGTCTGCCGTTCCGTGGGACGGACACTCCTGTCCGTCCGCCGTTTTCCGTCTGCTCAACGCCCAGCGACGACGACCGGGCGCGAGCGTAGTCGCGCTCCCCAAATGGCGCGACAGACGGCGGTCGGGCCGGAAGCCCGACGTACGCGAAGGTGGGACGTCGTCTGCCGTTCCGTGGGACGGACACTCCTGTCCGTCCGCCGTTTTTTATGTCTGCTCAACGCCCAGCGAAAACGACCGGGCGC
>JAYENL010000220.1:0-27528 GCA_034722055.1 Armatimonadota bacterium | reverse complement strand
AGGCCCGTGAGATCGCTGTCGCCGACCAGCAGGGAGAGATCGACGAGCTGGAAGCGCAGGTTGCGGCGGCGGAAGAGCGGGTTGAGCAAGCACGCCAGGCCGCCCGCGCCGAGCAGCAAGAGGAGATCGAGAGCCTTCGGAGCCAACTGGCGGAGGCCGACCGCCGCGCCCAGGAGGCACGCGAGAGCGCCCTGGCCGAGCAGCGGGAGGAGATCGAGCAGCTCCAGTCACAACTCGCAGAGGCGGAGGAGCGGGTTGAGCAGGCCCGTCAGGGCGCCCTGGCCGAGCAGCAGGGGAAGATCGACGAGCTCCAGGCGCAGCTTGCAGAGACGGAGGAGCGGGCCGAGCAGGCGCGGCAGGCCGCTCTCGCCGAGCAGCAAGAGGAGATGGAGAGCCTCAAGAGCCAACTGGCCGATGCTGACCGCCGCGCTCAGGAGGCACGGGAGAGCGCCCTCGCGGAGCAGCGGCAGGAGATCAAGGAGCTCCAGTCACAGCTCGCAGAGGCGGAGGAGCGGGTTGAGCAGGCCCGTCAGGGCGCCCTGGCCGAGCAGCAGGGGACGATCGACGAGCTCCAGGCGCAGCTTGCGGCGGTGGAAGAGCGGGCCGAGCAGGCGCGGCAGGCCGCTCTCGCCGAGCAGCAAGAGGAGATCGAGAGCCTCAAGAGCCAACTGGCCGATGCTGACCGCCGCGCTCAGGAGGCACGGGAGAGCGCCCTGGCCGAGCAGCAGGAGAGGATCGAGGAGCTGCAGGCGCAGCTTGCGGAGGACGAGGAGCGGATCGAGGAGGCACGGGAGCAGGCCCGGGAGGCGGCACGGGAGGAGTTCGCTGCACGGGCGGCCGCGATGTCGTCCGAGCTGGCGAGTGCCGAGCGCCGCGTGCAGGAGGCCCGTGAGGCCGCCCTGGCCGAGAAGCAGGCGACGATAGACGACCTGTCGGCACAACTCCAGGATGCCGAGCGCCGCGCTGCGGAGGCCCGGGAGAAGGCGCTCGCCGAGCAGCAGGCCACCATCGACGAGTTGCAGGAGAAGCTCGAGGACGCCGAGCACAGGGCCGCCGAGGCGCGAAAGCTGGCGCGGGAGGAGTACGAGACTGAGATCGCGCAGTCGCTGGCGGAGGCGGAAGCGCTCGAGGAGCGGCTCAAGCAGGTAGAGGCTGCCGAGGATGGGGACCTTCGGGCTGAGCTCGATCGCATGGCGGAGCGACTGGGAGAGGCAGAGCGCCGGGCGGAGGAGGGCGCCCCGTACCTGCGCGCGGTGCTGGACGGAATCCCGTATCCGGTGTTCTTCTTCGACGAGGAGGGGCGTATCCAGAGCTGCAACGAGGCCTTCGCCCAGCGCATCCTCGGCCTCCCTCGCGAGCAGCTTATCGGCAGGACGCTGAGAGAGCTGGAGGAGCAGATCCCCGGAGGAGTCTCGGAGCCACTCAAGCACCGTGACCGCGACGTGCTCATGCGAGGCGGCGAGGTCGCCTACGAGGCGACGGTAGCGTGCGCGGATGGCGACAGGCGCCTGTATGCCTTCCGTAAGGAAGCCCACCGGGAGGCGGAGGGCAAGATCGTCGGCATCATCGGGGCGATGATGGACATCTCTGCGCTGGAGGCGGCGAAGGAGACGGTTGAGCAGGAGCGGCGGCGGGCCGCGACTGTTCTGAGCCGCGCCCCGGCGGTGGTCGCAGAGATCATGGCCGACGGCACAACCAAGGCCGTCTACGGGAGCTGCGAGGAGATTCTCGGTTACGAGCCCGAGCGGCTTATCGATCGCAACTGGTGGGAGACGCTCTTCCCCGGCGAGCTGCAGGAGCAGCTCCCTGACGTGCTTGGCGCCATGCGCGCCGGCGGTGACCTCGAAGACAGGGCGTTGGTCGTGCAGACCGCCGGCGGCGAGCAGCGCATAATCTCATGGTCTACCGCCAACGCCCGCGATGAGAACCGCGAGCTGGAGAGCATCCTGGCCGTCGGCTACGACATCACCGACCGCGCCCAGCAGCAGGAGTCGCTGGAGCGCAGATGGACTCAGGCCAGCGATCAGGTGAAGAAGTTCCGCTGCCTGTGCGCCGTGTGGCGCCTGTGCGAGGATCCGGCCCTGACGCTGACCGAGATACTCTCCGGCGCCGTTGCCGCCATCCCTCCGGCCTGGCGTCACCCCGGCATCACCACCGCCCGCATCAGGGTCTGGGACCGCCAGCGCGAGGCCGGCGAATCCCCCTACCCGCCCGTCGCCACCCAGAGCGCTGAGATCGCCGTCAACGCCGAGGCGGTGGGCGAGATAGAGGTCCGCTACCACGAGGAGCGCCCGGAGGTCCTCGAGGGACCGTTCACCGCCGAGGAGCGGGAGCTGCTCGACACCATCGCCAAGCGCATCGGCGAGACCATCGAGCACCGCAGCGCGGAGGAGAGCCTCGCGAAGTTCCGGCAGTTCCGCCACTCCCTCATCGAACAGGCCAACGTGTGGCTGATGGCACTCGACAGGCAGGCGAACGTGGTGCTGTGGAACCGCGCCGCCGAGGAGATCAGCGGATACTCGCGCGAGGAGGTGGTGGGCCACGATGAGGTCTGGGAGTGGCTGTATCCCGACGAGCGCTACCGCCGGGAGGTCACCCACATGATGACCTCGGTCATCGCCGGCGCCCGCATGGCCGAGAACTGGGAGACCATCATCCGCCGCAAGGATGGCACCGAGCGCGTCATCTCGTGGAACTCCCACAGGCTCATCGACGACGAGGATGGCAGCTCCATCGGCTCCGTCGCCCTGGGGCGGGATGTGACTGAGCAGCGCGAGAGCGTCAGCGCAGACTCCTGAGCCGGCTCACGGTCGGCTCACCCACCCAATAGCTCCTCCCAGCGCATGTCCCACAGCACCGCCTCCTGGCGTTGGAGAAGGTCCAGCAGTCGCGGCTCATCGTCCGGGCCGGCCTCCCCGGGCCGCTCCCTCAGCCTCGAGACGATCTCCGCGATCTCCCGCTGCACCTCCCGGGCCCTCTGCCCTGGATCGGCGGGATGGCCCAGCGCCTCAAGCAGTCGGTCGATCTCCGCCTGCCGCTCCCGCCAGTCATCGGCGAAGACCGCGCGGTGGATGAACCGCGTCCCCCGCAGCGCCTCCAGGTGCTGCTCGGCAGTCCGTTGCATCTCCTCCACGATCTCCGCGTTGCTGCTGCCGAAGAACGAGCCCCAGAAGATCAGACGCACCTGTTGGCCGGACGGGGTCAGCCATACCGTCACCGGGTAGTCGGTGACCTCCAGCTTCGCCGCCGAGACGTCCTCGGGCGCGTAGATCATGGCCGTGCCGCCGTCGCTGTGACCGTGGTCGGCGTCGTAGACGCTGTCGTAGATGGCCAGCCACCACTCCCCGGCCCGCCTCAGCTCCACCGTGCTGGTCTGCTCCAGCGTCCGCGCGGCGGTCGTCGTCATGCGATGGCCGTCGCGGGTCTGCCGACCGGGGTAGCAGACCAGGCGCAGCCGCCAGTCGGCCGGGGGCCCAGCGGGGAAGTAGCGCACCGAGCAGAACAGGCGAACACCCTGGGGCAGCGCCAGGAAGCGCACTCGCCAGGTCCCCTCCGGCCGCCGCCACTCGAAGTCCACCGACCCCCGCGCCCCACTCTCCATCTCACGCACTGCCCGCACCCGCACGGTCCCAACCTGCTCGCCCTCGAGGTGGATGTTCAGGAAGCCGTTGCCGTACCAGTTCGCCCCGGTGGGTGCGGTCATCCCGATCATCCCCTCCAGCGGCAGGACCTTCGGCCGGTGATCGGGATGCACATCCACCCAGTGGTTGAAGCGATAGCGCGTGGCGCCGGTGTTCAGCGACGCCTCATAGCGCCTCGTGGGATGCCCCTCGTGGTTCCTGTAGGCGCCGAGATGGCCCTCAGTCGGCCCGCTGACCGAGACGGTCACGGCGTCCTCCGCCGCGACCGCCCACGCCGCAAGCGCGATGACGGCCGTGACCGCAACAGCTCTCAGCATCAGCGTCCCTCCTGCTCGCGTGTGCGGAGTCTATGGGTGCGGCCTGAGATTGTCGGTTGCGGGCGGGCGCGCCCGCAACGACATAAGTACTGGGGCGCGGGCGCCCCCGCCCGCGCGTTCCACCGACATCTGGAGTTCGCACCCGAGTCTACTCCTCGGGCGCCGCGACTTCCAAGGCCGCCTCGCCGACCTGCCCCGTGGCCACGTCCCGGGCCCGAAGCGTCCAGGCCCCGGTTGGAGCGTTGAGCGCCAGCGGGACGGTCACCGTGCCCCGACCCTCGCTCAGGACCACATCTCGGGCGTGGCAGGCCAGCTCCGCACCGGAGGGGTCGCGCACCGTGACGTGCGCTACATGGCGCTCCGTCACCCCGTTGGGTGTCTCGACGGCGATGGATGCTGACACCGCCTCGCCGGGCCGGGCGCCAGCCGGCTCCAGGGCGATCTCCGGCGGCGCGGGCTGATAGGGCAGCAGCGCCAGGAGCAGCACCTCGCCCTCGCCCAGCTCCGCCTCCACGGCCGTGACGCGCCCCAGGTACTGGCCCTCCCGCACGTTGTAGACCTCGTGGCCCTCCGGCAGCGATACGGTGATGCGCTGGGACTGTGCGTCAGGCGTGTGATCCCTCAGCACCGCCACGTAGCGCGCCCGGCCGTCCCTGAAGGTCACCACCTCTCCCTCCAGCAGCTCGCCCTCCGCGACCTCCACGCGGGCGAGCGGCGCAATCTCCGCCGCCCGCAGTAGCCCGCCCACGATCCCGCGCATGGCAGCGCCGCTCTCGGACTTCGAGCCGTAGGCGCCGAGGCCGAAGTTCAGCAGGCAGGCGAACCCCTCCCCGTGCTCGCTGACCAGGCAGATCGGCATCTCCTCGTCCCCGGCGCTGCCCAGCGCTCGTGCGCCATCTCGAATCACGCCGCCGTCCACACTGACGCCCTCAAGCTCGCCGGCGATGCGCTCGCCCCGGAGGCTGCCGTCGATGCTGACGCGATCGGCGGCCTCTCGTCCGTCGAGGCCCCGCCGGCGGACGCCGAAGAGGCGGTCCCAGCGCGGGTCATCGACCGGCCTGCCGTGGCCGTCGCGCACGCCCGGTCGCAGGTCGGCGATCAGGGCGCCGCCGGCGCTGACGAAGGCCTCGATCTGTCTCCGGCCGGCCTCCGACAGCGCCGTCACATCAGGGAGGATTACAGCCGAGAAGTCCTCAGCCCCCCACTCCCCGCCGTCGAGCTGGGCGTAAGAGACCAGATCGTACTGCAGCCCCAGGTCCTCCAGGAGGTTCAGACAACCGGTAACGGCTCCGCTGTGGCGCCCGCCCTCGCCCTCGAAGGTGGCCGCGTGCAGGCTGGGCTGCGAGTAGACCACCGCAACGCCGCAGTTGTCGCGCTCGGCGTTGAGCAGCAGCCGGTCGATCCCCGCCCGGATCTCGGCGATAGCGTCCGCGGTGGCCTCGAAGATGGGGAAGACCGTCAGGTCCGCGGCAATGGCATCCTCCTGGCAGCGCTCTCGGGCCGAGGAGTAGATCTTGAACCACCACGCGCTGTTCAGCTCGTGCAGCAGGGAGTACCACGGCACCCACCGGCAGCCCTCCTCGAAGCGCCAGATGTGATTGTACCCCCCGTACCACAGCCCGCAGTAGGTCTCCGGCCGCTTGAAGGCCCGCAGGCACTCCACCCGCTCCAGGTGCACGTAGACGTTCCAGACGTCCACTGCCCGGGAGTACTTCCACCAATCGTAGCCGCCGAAGCTGCCGTGGCCGATGGCCGCGTCCGAGCCCACGCGCGCCTCCGGGTCGATCTCGCGGACGGCGTCCCGCGCGAAGGCGTGGAAGTCGGCGTAGACGCTCTCCATGTGCATGCGGTGGTCGATCCACCTGCTGGGCTGATCGCTCTCCCGCGCGTCCTGCAGCGTGATAGGGGTCGCCTCGCCCCACTCGCCGAACTGCGTGCCCCACTGCGCGTTCAGCGCCTGCAGGGAGTCATACTGCTGGCGCAGATAGTCGCGGAGATCGGCCAGGCAGTGCTCGGAGAAGCAGATGTCGGTGCTGCCCAGGCGGTTGTCGTCGCCGAGCGTGTAGCCGGGCACCCCAAAGCCCCGGGCCGCCTCCGCCGTCTTCTGCAGCCGCTCCCTGCACCTGGCGCGGTGCTCCGGACCGCTGAGGCAGGGCTTGCGGACCAGCTCCACCTCCTCGGCCTCGTTGGGGTGGAGGCCGACCCGCTGCGCCGGCAGCGTGCGCATGCCGTCCGCCGCGGTCTCCCTGGGCCGGCCGTGGTTCATTGTGTCCACGCCATGCTCCCGCAGGATGTCGCGGACGTAGCGCCAGACGTACTCCGTGCTGGGATTGCCCCATACCAGGAAGCTGAACTCGTCCGGCGGTATCTTCAGGTCCACCGGCAGCCAGCCGAACTGCCGCGCCCATCGCTCCCCGTTCACACGCAGCTCCGCCTCCGCGATGAGCACGTTGCTCAGCGGGTGTTCCACCCTCAGCCGCAGGTTCGCGGCCTCCTCGCCCTCCGGGATGGGCGTGCTCTCCACGTGCAGCAGGCGATCGGCGCTGTCGGTGATCCGCCAGCGAATCTCGCTCCCGGCCGGTGCCGGACCGTCCAGCACCGCCCGGAACGCCGCCTCGCCGCCGGGCTCGGCGAAGTCCACCGCTCGCGAGACCTCCGCCAGCTCCCTCGGGCGCCGCACCACAAAGCTGGCAGCGCCCCAGGTGACGCATCCGCCCTGCTCCCGGATGATGACCTCCGCGAAGTGCCGCCCCACCGCCAGGCCCTCCGGCAGCGCAAACCGCGCCTCGGCCTCGCCATCGGTCAGCTCAAGCTGCTGCGTCTCGGAGCCCACCGCCTCGCCGTCACCGCCGCGCACTGTCAGCTCCGCCTCAAGCGCCTCGTGCGGCCGTTGGGCGGTCACCCGCACCGCCAGCTCCGCACCCGCCTCCGCGGGCAGCTCCAGGACCTCGTCGCCTCCCGTCAGGCCAAGCTGCGCGATCCTCGCGTCCGGCTCCATCCCGGCGGCCCACAGCACCGCCCGGCCGGTGAGCATGAGGTAGTACTCCAGCGGCCAGGGGTGCCGCCACTTCCACGCGTGCTCGCTGCCGGTGGGTGGGGTGAGGTAGGTCTGACTGCTGCCCCCCGCCAGGTTCAGCAGCACCATCCGGCCCTCGCCGAACTCGCGCGTATCGACGAGCGCGTCGGCCGCCTCCTGGTGCGAGCCGAAGCCCTCCCACGCCGGCAGTGCGGTAAGCGGCAGCGCGTGGGTGATGAAGCCGCCGTCGTCGGCCTCCGTGGCCACCTCCAGCGCCCGCTCCAGGTGCTGGTTGCGCCCGTTCTCGTGGTAGGTGAGCACCAGCCCCACGCCGCTGCGCACCTGCCGCAGGATCTCGTACTCCACCTCCTGGGGGAGGATCTCCCAGTGCAGGTTGCCCACCACGATGACATCGTGCCGCGCGCTGAGCTTCTCCAGCATGCGGGCCTTCACGTCCTCGGGGGAGAAGCCCACGATCCTCGTGACGCGGTCCTCCCCGCCGCCGAGCTGATCGCGCAGGTAGGTCCCCACCTGGTCGAACTCCAGGTCCAGGCGCTGCGCCAGCTCCACGGTGTCCCGGTGGCAGGGCCTGGGCGCGATCATCAGCCCCCGGACCGAGCCGCGGTAGTAGGGTCTCCCCCACTGCACGTGCGGGGTGACCACGTCCATAGTGATCTCGTGGAACTGCGGCTCGTACTCTGTGGGCCGCGCCAGGGCTCCCGTCGCCATCATCAGCGCCACCGCCATCAGCACCAATCGCGTCTCCATCACCATCACCTGCCGGATGTGACCTCGGCGAACAGCAGCTCAAACCGGACCTCCCACAGCAGCTCCTCGGCCTGTGACTGCAGGTCGGCGAGCGTGGCCTTCAGCTCCTGAAGCTGCGCGGCATCCACGCCCTCGGACATGACGTCCCGGAGAAGCAGTATCGCCTGGTCCGCCAGCTCATTGAACCTGGCCAGCAGCGCATCGCGCAGCTCCGGATCCAGCGGGCAGGGCCTGGCCAGCAGCTTCTCCACCTCGTCCAGCGTCCGCCGCGGCGCGGACTCCGCCTCGGCCAGCGACGCCCGCGCCATCGCCACATAGGGCTGATACTCCATTACTCCCCGAGGCAGGATCAGCCGCACCGGGCGGCTCATGGGAAGGCCGCGGGCACACAGAGGGCTCTCGGCCAGCTCCCGGAGCGCCGAGGCGGGCACCTCCGCCACGTCAGCGTCGGTGAAGATGAGGTGCCCGAAGCGCTCCGGCTCGTGATACTGGGACTGCGTGGGCGCCCAGTTGCTCCACTCCCCGTGCATCGCGCTCTCGGGCGAAGAGGCCTTGCGGTTGCGGCAGAAGTTGGCGGCGAAGACGTCACCCGGTTGCGGGGGACGGACGCCAAGCGTCGCGAACGGGACGGCCACCTCGACGCTCCAGCGATCCTCGCCGATGTGCGTCGCGGCCCGCCACGGGGCGGTCCAGTCGATATCCTCCATGTGCCGGTCGAACCGCGCGCCAACGCAGTTGACCGCGAACTGGTAGTAGCGCTGGTGGCTGTGCGTGGGATCGATGAACAGCTCCACGGAGTCGTCGAACCACACCTCGGCGTCGTGCCCCGTGTGGTCCCTCGCGAGGTGGTCGATCAGAGGCTCGTAGCACTCGAAGGCCACGTAGAGAGCCCGCCGGTCGCGCACCACTCGCACCACGGTGGGCTGGGAGGCCGGGGCGTGGCTGCCCACCTTCATGAACTCCGCCAGCGGCACGGCCCGCTCCCAGCAGGGGTCGTCGAGGACGCCGTCGATCTGCGGCGGATCGGGCGTGAGGGGCACGGGGGCGGCGAGGATGGGCTCGTCCGCGCAGGCGGGCCAGGCCACCAGCACGGCGGCAAGCAGCGTCAGGGCCCGCCACGCCCATCTCGTTCTGGGTCGCACAGCGCCTGTGGGGCCTGGCATGGCGCTCCCACCTCCGACGCCTGGAGGGATCGATGACGGTCGCCGCCCGCGTGCGGGTACGGCCCTCAGTCGGCCAGCAGGCGGCCGAAGCGGATCACCCACATGGCGCGCTCAACCTCGCCCGCCGATGCCTCGAGCCGCTCGGTTACACGCATCCAGCCCTCCAGGTCCAGCGGCTGATCCCGCTCCAGGAACTGGTGCAGGGCATCCAGGGCCTCCCGGGCGCCCTCGACCGTCGGCGCCACCTGCTCCCGCTCGGCCTCGGGGAGCAGCTCCAGCCCGCCCTCGATCTCGGCCAGCGCCTCGCCGATGGTCTCCTCCAGCTCGATGCTCCTCCGGGCGTAGTTGGAGGACTCGATGATGAGACTACGGTTCACGCCTGTGGCGGCCCCGGCGAAGACCAGTTGGCCGAAGCGCTCGGGGCTGTGGAAGCCGCCCATGGTGTCCGACCACGCGCTCCACTCCGTCTGCCCCCCGGCCTGGCGGTCCCGGCAGACGTTGAAGCCCCACACCGCTCCGGGCGCACCATAGCCGCCCAGGGACTGAAAGGCCATGGCGCACTCCAGGTACCAGGCGTCCTCGCCCACCGAGCCGGCCGCCCGCCACGTGGCGTTCCAGCCCGACTCGAAGGCTTTCCCATCGTACAGGGTGCCCAGGGAGTTGGCCGAGAGCTGGTAGTAGTCGCCCTCCGGCGGATCGGGCTGGATGAAGATCTCGATGGCGTCATCGCCCATGACGGCCGTCATGTCGCGAGCGGTGACGGCGGCTTTGATGTTGGCGGGCTGCGGCTCCATGCAGGTGACTGCGAGGTAGAGATTCGCGTCATCGTAGGCCGCCTGGAACACGGTCTGCTGGATTTCCGGAGGGCCCTTCATCACGCGCACGAACTGGTCGGTCTTGGCCGCCTCCTGCCAGCAGGCGTCGGTCAGCTTTCCGTCGATCACAGGCCGCTCGGCCGCGCGCTTGCACTCGTACACCCGGGTCTCGCCGAGCTCCTGGGCCCAGGTGCACGCCGCGGCGATTGCGGCCGTCAGGCACAGCACAATTCTCAGCCAGCGGCTCATGGCGCACTCTCCCTTACAGGCCGCTTCATGTCACTGCGGCAACTCAAACGTCGCGCGGGCGGTCTGGCCGCTGATGACGTCCCGGGCCTGCACCGTCCAGGTCCCAGGCGGGTCATTGAGCGCCATCGGCAGGTAGGTCACACCCGCCCCGTCCGTCAGCGGCACGTTGCGGGCGTAGTGCCTGCGCTCCTGCCCGTCCGGTCCGATGACCGTCACGTGCACCCAGTGCCGGCCGGGCGCGTCCGTGTCGGCGAGCAGTCGCATCGGACACGCGATGACCCACAGCGTCTCCCGCTCGTTGCCCGCCACCGCCCCGCGCTGCACATTCAGCGTCAGCCCCTCGACCCGATAGGGCAGCCGCGCGAACAGCTTGCCGCGCGAGGGCACGAACTCGCTCTCCCAGCGGGCCACCTCGCCGAGGTACTCTCCGGTGCGCACGTCCCAGGTGTGCATGGCCTCCCCGGTCGCGATCTCTCCGACGGCGCTCTGCTCCTCGGCGTCGGTGCGATACTTGATGAAGCCCAGGTAGTGCACCGGCCCGTCGGCGTAGCGCACCGTCTCCAGTGCCCGCAGCGGCTCTCCGTTCAGGGTCACGGAGACCCTCGGCTGCACTCCCGCCATAGCGAGAAGGCCCCGCAGAACCCGCCAGTGGTCCAAGGCCTCAGGCTCCAGCCGGGCACGATCCGCGGCCGGGAAGCCGTAGTTGAGCAGCACCGTCCGACCCTGGCCGGTCTCCTTCACCAGCAGCAGCGGCACCTCGCCGGCGTGCCCCAGCGCCTCGGCACCGTCGGCGCGCACGTTGCCGTCAACGTCCAGGCCCGGCAGCTCCACCTCGTCGGCGAACATGCCGTCAATGAGGCCGGTCGCGCCGGTGACCTGCCCGCCTCCATCGATGCGCTCGATGCCGAAAAGGTCGTCCAGCAGCCCCGGGGTGACCGGCCTGCCGTGGTGATCGCACACCGCCGGCTCCACGTCCGCGATGACCGTCCCGCCCGCGTTGACGTACTCGCGGATCGCCTGCGCCTCGGTCTCGGAAATCGCGCGCGAGCAGGGCATCAGGAAGACCGGATACTCCTCCGGGCTAAGCCCCTGCTCCTCAAGCTGGGCGTAGGCGTAGCAGTCGTACTGCAGCCCCATGTCCTCCAGGAGCCGGTAGGTCTGCCGCCAGATGCTGTCCAGCGCGCCCCAGGTGGGGTCCCACGTGGCGGCGTGCACCGAGGACTGCGAGTAGTGCACCGCGATGCCGTCGTGCAGCCGCTGGGCCTCCATCAGCGCCTTGGCGGGACCGCGCTTGAGTTCGGCGATCTCCTCGCTTGCCCAGCGGAATGGGTCGTAGATGGTCATGCTGGGGGTCACTGCGTCCATGGGGCAGGTGGTCAGGCCGTGGTAGACGGCGTACCACCACATGCTGTTGAAGCCGTTAAGCAGCGCGCGCCACGGCCACAGCCGCTCGGAGTCCTCGGTGCGATACTGGAAGTAGCCGCCGTACCACACGCCGAGCAGGTCGTCCTCATCCGCGAAGGAGCGAACCGCCTCCCACTCCTCCGGGCGCTCGTAGAGGTTGCAGATGTCGAACACGCTCATCAGCCGCCACCAGTCGTTGCCCGAGAAGCTGGTGGTCGCGAAGGGGCCGTCGAAGCCCACCTCGGCGCCGGGATCGCCCCTGCGGATGGCCTCCCGCGCCCGGGCCATCATCCGGGCGTAGACGAACTCCATGTGCCGGCGGTGATCCACCCACCGCGCCGGCTGATCGGCCTCCCGGGCGTCCGCCAGCGTGATGGGCTCGGCCTCCTCGAAGCTGCCGTAATCCGTGCCCCAGGAGTCGTTGAGCGCATCCACCGAGTCGTACTCATCGCGCAGCCACTGGCGCAGGTCCGCCACGCAGGTCTCCGAGAAGCACACGTCGGTGCCCCCACGCGCCAGAAAGCACTCGTCGCCGAGCGTGTAGGCGCGCGGCTTGTAGGGCCCCAGGCTGGCACCCAGCTCCTCCAGCCTGCCCAGCTCCTCGGAGAGGTAGTCCGGATCGGTCAGGCAGGGCTTGCGCACCAGGTCATCCCCCGA
This sequence comes from Armatimonadota bacterium, assembly GCA_034722055.1. Lineage (GTDB taxonomy): Bacteria > Armatimonadota > Zipacnadia > Zipacnadales > UBA5352 > JAYENL01. The sequence continues at coordinate 15,498 of JAYENL010000220.1, read as the reverse complement.
GTAGTGATAGCGCGTGGAGTAGGGGATCGTGTCGAAGTTGCTGCGCGCCGCCCACGACTGAAGCTCCGCGTCCCTGGGCGAGTTGGTCATCATGTCCACGCCGCACTCGTGGAGCTGCCGGTACATGAGCCGCCGCACGAACTCATTGCCGTTGGGCACCGCGCTCCACACCGCGTGAGCGAAGGTCCCACGGGTGCGCTGCAGCGGCGTGTAGAGCCATGTGGTGTCACGATCGATGGTCTCACCATCGACCTGCAGGCTCACCTGCACGTCCGCGCTCAGCGCAATGGGGTTGCTCACCCGGAAGGGCACCTGCACCTCGGCCATGCCCGCGCCAAGCGACCGGTACTTGCGCGCGATGACGCGGCCGAGGTTGTCAGTCACCTCGACGGTGAGGCCGCTGCCCGCCGGCACCCGCGCACCTCCCAGCGCGATCTGCGCCGTGACCGTATCGCCCGGCTGAGCGTGGGCATTCTCCAGCGTCACCGACTGTATCGACGGCACCGACGTGACCGTGAAGGCAACCGAGCCCCAGTTCACGACCCCGTCGTCGCTGCGCAGCGACAGGTCCGCGAAGTAGCTGCCCGCAGGGACGGTCGGCAGCGCGAAGCTGACCTCCGAGCCTGTGACAGGCTGCTGCTGGGCGGCGTACTGCCGCTTGTCCTCGTCCTGGAGCGTGAGGTGCGCCGTCAGCCCGTCGGTTGGTCCCGACAGCAGTGCAGTCAGCCGCGTCTGCGGCAGGTCTGACCGCGCCACGGTCCGACCGCCCACGCCGATGGACGCGATCAGCGTCTGCGGCTCCCGCCTCGCCGCCCAGAGCATGGCCTTGATCGCCAGGGACTGGTAGTACTCATAATGCAGCTCGCGGTAGGACCAGTCGGTGTCGTCGGGCTTCGGCGTGAGGAACATGAAGCGCGGCAGCGTCGAACCGTGGTTGAGCAGCGCCATGCGGCCCTCGTGGAACTGCCGCGTCTCCAGCACCGTCTCGATGCCGAGGTCGCGCCAGACGGGCAGCGCCTGCCACGGCACGCCCGCGCTCACGAACGGCGCCTCGATTCTCGGCTTGGCGAAGACCCGGTCCATGATGTCGCTGCGGCCGAAGGCGCTGTAGGAGTGCACCAGGCCGGTGCCGTCGTGGACCTTCTCCATCATCTGGTAGAGCAGCTCCAGCGGGAACATGTCCCAGTCCAGGTGCCCGGTGACGATGACGTCGTAGTCCCGGGAGAGCTTCTCCTGAAGCTGAGTGATCATGTCCTCTTGGGAGATGCCCTCGGCCAGCGCGTAGTGACTGGAGGCGGAGGTCCAGCCAAGCTCCGTATCCGAGAGAGTCAGGACCACCTCGTAGTCCATGCTCAGCCGCTCGGCGACCTCAATCACCTCGCGCGCCGTCCCCCGCGGCACCACGAAGAGCGCCCTGATCTTCCCGCCTGCATAGGGCTTCGCCCACGGGATGTGCGGCGAGACGTACTCCTCGGTGAGCGTGTAGAACGGCTCACTCATCTCGTACGCCGCGGCCGGCCCGCCGGCCACGGTGATGAAGGCTGCGACGACCGCGATGAGACTCAGCAGTACCCTGGAGGAGCGCATCGCAAGACCTCCTGAGGACTTCCGCGCGTAGCACTTCCATGCATAGCATTCGCGCGCGTAGCATTCCCAGCGTAGGCCGGGCTCCCAGCCCGACCAGGCTGATGATCTCACGACAGGGTGGCGCCTGCACACCGCCGGGCCCTTCCACGCCGCACCGTCTGTGGCCTTCCTGAGCAGGCAAGCGGTCTCCCGGGCGTTGACCTGACGGCAAATGGCGGCTGTGGCCCAGCCGCCAGGAGGCGCGGGCCTCCTTGCCCGCCCGGGTGTCGTCGTGTGACCGTTCTCAGGCGCGCGCCGCAAGGGCGCGCGGACAGGAGTGTCCGTGCCACGGAACGACGTGGTCTGTCGTTCCGTTTGCAGGGGCCGGTCTCCGTCCCGGCCCGCCGTTGTCTCCATCTTTCGCGCAGGTCGGGCTTCCGGAGATCGCAAGCGATCTCACCGAGAACGGCAAACGGCGTGCGGAGGAGGGCCTCCGCACCACGGGCAGGAGTGCGCGAAGGCTGGCAACGCGAGCCAGCTTGCAGGGCTCGCTCGAGAGATGCGGTCTCAGGCGTTCTGCCCGCGAACGTCCCTGCAACCAGCCGGCCGGCTCAAAGCCTGGGCCACGGAGGTGCCGAGGGGTCGGTCTGGGGAAACGGCGTCGTCGGTACACATAGAGCCCACTGGCGCCACGCCGAGGCGAGCCATGACGCATCGCGCGCTCAGCGTCGGGATCATCTGCGTTCTACTCATCGCCGTCGCCACTCCCTACGCCGACCTGGTGGTGCAGGGCACGTGGCTGGGGCTCACCAGCTTCCCCATCAGCGCCTTCTTCGTCCTGGTGGTGCTCGCAGGCGCGCTCAACGTCATCCCGCGGGCGATGGGCGTCGGCCTCACCACCGCCGAGCTGCTGGTGGTCTACAGCATGATGCTGGTGGCCGCCGGCATCCCCAGCTTCGGCCTCACCGGCCTCCTGATCCCCTACATGGCCGGACCATTCTACTTCGCAACCGAGGAGAACGAGTGGGCCGAGACTTTGTGGCCCCTGCTTCCCGAGTGGCTGCACCCGCCGTCGGGTGAGCCGGTGGAGGCGCTGTACGAGGGCCTGCGGCCCGGCGCCGCCATCCCGTGGGGCGCCTGGGGCGTGCCGCTGCTGGCGTGGACTGTGCTGGCGGCGGGAGTCTACGCGGTTTTCTTCTGCCTCACCGCCATCCTCCGCCGCCGCTGGGTCGATGATGAGAAGCTGGTCTTCCCGCTCATCCAGCTTCCCGTGAAGATGGCGGAGTACGAGTCCGGTGCGTCGCTGATCCCCACGCTCTTCACCAGCCGCATCATGTGGGCGTTCTTCGCCGTGCCCTTTGCGATTCACACCATCAACGGCCTGCACTTCTACATCCCTGCCATCCCGACGATCAACGTCCATCAGATCTCGCTGGACCCGGCTATCACCGAGCGGCCCTGGACGGCGATCAGGCCGCTGCGGCTGCGGATCCTGTTCAGCATCATCGGCCTGGCCTTCATCCTCCCCGCCGAGCTGTCCTTCAGCCTTTGGCTGTTCTACTCCCTTTTTCTGGGCCAGCAGGTCATCGGCGAGGCCCTGGGCGCGCCCATGCCCTCGGTGCAGGCCTATCCCGTCCGCGGCTTCGTGGCCCACCAGATGGCAGGGGGAATCCTGTGCTACCTCGTCCTGGGGATGCTGGCGGCGAGGGAGCGTTTGGGGCAGGTGTGGGCCGAGGCCCGGCGCACGCTGGCGGGAGGGTCGCGCTCCACGAGGGAGGATCGCCGAGAGCCGCTGGCCTACGCCACCGCCGTGTGGGGAGCGTTCGGCGGACTGGCGCTGATCGTGGCCTGGGGAGTCTCCGCCGGGGCCAGCGCCGCGGCGATGCTCGTGCTCTTCCTGCTCTACTTCGCAATGCACGTCATCGCGGTGCGGCTGGTCTGCGAGGGCGGGATGCTCTACGTGCAGCACCCCTACCGGCCGCTGAACATCATGCTGGCCGCAGTGGGCACCGGCGGCCTGAGCCGCCCTACCATCGCCATCACGGCCCTGCTGGACCACCTGCTGATGCTCGATAACCGCAGCCCGCTGATGCCGTCGCTGATGCAGAGCATGCGCATCGCCGAGGATGGCGGGATCGACCGCCGGGGGCTCTTCAGGGCGCTGGCGGCGGCCGTGGGGCTCGCCATCGTAGTCTCGTACGTGGTCTACCTGCGGCTGATGTACGTCCACGGCGGCACAGCGCTGAACACGTGGTTCACCAGCTACTACACCCGGAACCTCTACTGCACCTGGACGAACCACCTGATCGTCAGCGGGGAGCCGCCGCAGCCATGGGCCTTCGCGAGGATCGCCGTCGGCGCCGCGTCGATGTGGGTGCTGGTATCGCTGCACCGCACCTACCTGTGGTGGCCGCTGCACCCCATCGGCTACCTGATGGGCGCCTCCTGGCCGATGATCAACTTCTGGTTCCCCATCCTCATCGGCTGGCTGATCAAGAGCGCAGTGGTGCGTTTCGGCGGCCATCGCGTCTACCGGCGGCTGCTGCCGGGCTTCCTGGGGCTGATCTTCGGCGAGTTCCTCAGCGCCGGCCTGTGGGCGGTGGTGGACATCATCGCCGGCGTGCGCGGCCACGTCATCTTCTCGTTCTGACCCCTACTCGCCGCGGATGTAGTCGATCTTCACCCACCCCAGCGGCTCGCCGCCGGTGGGATCGAGGCGCACGCTGGTGATGGTCCCCCGCCATCGCTCGTGGTCGCCGACCTCCACCACCAGCTCGTGGAACTGCCCGTCGGCCACGGCCGTGAACCTCCGCGACTTCGGCTCATCCATGGTGGGATCGTCGGCGGTGGTCCAGAAGAGCTGCGCGCCCCCGCCCAGCCCCGGCTGCAGGGCCATGCGGACGCGCACCCGGCTGACCTCATCGGCCCTGATGCTGCAGTTGGAGCGCACCATGTAGGGATCGCTGCCGGTCGTGGTGGTCTGCAGCACGCCGCCGGCCACCTCCAGGGCGCTGAGGTCATGCGTGGGCCGCCAGCCCTCAGCATCCGCCTCGAACTCGAACCCCAGCGCCTCCGCCGCCTCCGGGCTCAGGCTGCAGGGGCGGTAGGAGGCGCCGTGCATCTCGAGCTGATGGGTCCCCGACTCCGCCAGCCGCAGCTCCACCAGCGCCGCATCCTGCAGGTACCGCCAGCATGGCGGCTCGGCCTCCGAGGGGCTGTCCACCTCCGCCGCGGGCCGCCCATCGACCAGAACCGCCTCCGGCCGCGAGATGTTGCACGCAATCACGTAGCCGACCGTGGGCGGCGGATAGGTCACCTCGCAGTGCAGGCTGCCTGCGCGCATCTCCGCCGGCCCGAGCTCCGCCGCGGCCGTGACCAGGATCCGGCCCTCGTCGGTGTCGGCCGCAGCGGTCACGGGCGTGGGCCGCAGTCCCATCAGCCTGTAGGTGTTCTGCAGGATGTGCCGTGGCGAGAAGTTCGCGCCGGAGTCGCTCCTGTCGATGGCGCTGATGCTGTCGGGCCACAGGGCCTGGTGCTCTGGGTCGGTGTACTGCTGACACATGCCGCTGACGGTCACGCCGCGGGCGATGGCGGCCCAATCGAGCGATTCGTCGTACTCCGCCAGCTTCTGGACGGCGTAGGCATAGCGGAGCCCGTTCCACTGCACCGGGCGCCCGAACCAGCTTCCCTGGAACCACGTGGCCCCGAAGACGGGGATGGAGGCATACTTCAGGAACTCGAAGCCCTCCACATCCCAGACGTACAGGAAGGGCAGGCCCGTCCACGCCCAGTAGACCGCCCGGTCGAGGTAGTGCTCGTCGCCGGTGACCAGGTAGCCCTCCAGGTAGGCCTCGCAGGCGTCCGCCGAGGCCAGGATGTCAGGCGTGTGCACCGGGACCTCCCACACCTGCGCCGCCCGCGGCACCTGGAAGCGCTCCATGAACGCCAGCGCCCTCAGGCCCGCCTCGCGGGCGCGCGGGTCGCCGGTCATGCGCGCGAAGCGCAGCACCTGCCAGGCCTTCCGCGCGCAGGTGCCCACCTCCGCGGCATTGTCCGGGCCCAGCTCGCCGTAGTCGCGGCCCTTGAAGACCCCCGAGGTGGCGACGTAGGCGTGGAAGCGCCACGATCCGTCATCGCCCTGGCGCTGGATCAGCCCCGCCACGGCGTCGCTCTCGCCCAGCACCCGCGAGGCGGGGCCGGCAAAGTGAAAGCCCATGTCCTCCGCCACCGGCCTCAGCCCGCTGAGCTCGACCACGCGCTCGTATCGCCGCCGGACTCGCTCCACGGTTGCCGAGTCCTGCGCCAGCGCCATCCCCATGCGCATATCGTAGAGGAACGTGGGCATCCAGCGCGGCTCACGCCAGCTCGCCGGCCCGAAGAAGCTGGGGTGCCACTTCTGCTGCTCCTCATTCCACAGCGACCGCAGGTAGGCGGCCATGTTGAACTCGACCTCGTCCACCAGGTCCTCGCCATGCGGCAGCGGATTGGGCTCGGCGGCGCCGTGGCGCCCGAACCAGTCCCGGACCGCCTCCAGCGCGGTCTCGCCCTCCTCCGAGTCCAGCACCGTCACCTCCGCGGCCAGCTCGATCTCGTCTCCGGCCTCCAGCGCCAGCGGCGTGTGCGCCACGCGCTGGTTCATGTCGATGTGCTCCGGCATGGAGGGCGCGAAGATACCCATGGTGGTGCACTGGCGTCCCGCGAAGCGATCCGGAGACGCGAACATGGCGCTCGGCCGGTTCATCTCTCCCGCGTAGGGTCTGAGGTGGTCCCAGGAGTACGACACCGTCGCGTCGCGCCCGTTCGGCACGTCAAGCCGGGCGCACATCATTGGAATGGTGACCATGTGCGGGTGCGGGACGTAGCGAATGCGATGCGGGTGCTCGGGCGCGATGTCCAGGCTGCTGGAGGAGCGCTCGCCCGCCACCAGCCACTCGAGTCCGGGGAAGATGGCGTCCAGGCGCCTGGTGCCCTCCGGCGCGCCCTCACCGACCAGCAGGATGGGCCCGTCCAGCGCCAGCACCTCCGCCGAGCGATCGGGCGAGGCTGTGACCTGCAGCCAGAAGCAGTCCGGGCCCTCCCGCAGGGCAACGGTCTCGGCCACGCGCCAGTTAGCGCCCCTGGCGTCGGCCACCTGCGCGGAGAGCTCCAGCCCGCATCTGGCGCCCTCGGGAAGCTCATCGTCCGGCAGCTCGCGGGCATCGTCTGCGTAGACCAGGATGGGCGCATCCTCCGCGCCGTCCACCACCAGGCGTGTCACGCGAGGCAGCATGGTCACCGTCTGCCAGCCGTCGGGCGCGCTCCGCTGGATGGCGCCGATCCCGAGGCCGAACTCCGCACGCGGGAAGACCGCGCGCAGCCTGTCATTCCCGATGACGGCGAGATCTGCGCCAACGGTCACCGTCGGGCCATCGGGCACCGTGGCAACAGCCGGCATCTGCGGCCCCACCACCAGCGCACTCGCCGCCCGGCCGCCCTCGGCGTTCTCCGCTCGCACCGCCGCCTGCAGCCGGGCCTGCGGCGTCTGGGCCTCCGCGCGCACTCGCCACGTCATCATCGCCTCGGCCTGGGGGCGCAGCAGCGCAAGGGTCTGCCGCCGGGCGCCCTCTCCCATGGCCAGCGCGGCCCCGGACTGCAGATCGGCGGCCAGGTTTCGCACCACCGCGTGGCCGTCATTGCGGACCGTGAGCGTAACGTTGGTCGCCTGCCCGACGTAAAGCACCGACCGCCGGACCATGAGGCCCAGGATCTCGACTCCTGGCGAGTAGTCCAGCGCTCTGGTGGCCGTGTGATCGCCGGCGGCGAAGCTGACGAGTATCCGGCCCTGCTCGTCCCGCCGCCCCGCCACGGTCCACTCCAGGCTCGCGGTCTCCTCCGGCGCGAGTGACTCCACGGCGCGGCGAACCTCACCTGCCACGGAGAGCCCGGCCGGAAGCTCGATAACCGCCGTGCCCGCCTCCACAGGTCGGTCGCCGGCGTTCTTCAGCCTGGCCTCCACGGTGCACCGGTCGCCCTCCCGGCCCTCGACCTCCCGGATCTCAAGCGCCTCAATCGCCGGCACCGGCCCCACGTGCTCCACCCAGCGGATGTCGTCCAGCAGCAGGCGCGCGTGCTCGCCGCGCAGCCGTGGCGAGATATGCACCCATCGCACGCCCTCATCGTCGCTGTAGTCGTAGGCCAGCGCGCCCTCGTGCCACTGCCCGTCGCCCACGTGCTGCGGCGGTATCGTGAACCCCGCGCGCATGCCGCCCATCTCCAGCGGCTCATCGCTCATGGGAATGACGTAGAATACGAGGCCATCGGGGTCGGACGCTGCCTCGGCCTTGTACCAGAAGCGCACACCCCCCGTCAGCTCGGAGAGCATCGTCCCCTGCTCCCCGCTGCCCGGCTCCCAGACGCGGTTCAGCCCGCAGAGCCCCTCCGCGCTGTCTCGCTGCAGCAGCGCTGCATGGTCGCCCGAGTGCGCCTCATCAGTGACCGACACGTCGCCGAGGAGCTGCCAGTCAACGGGCCGGCCCTCCTCGTCAAGCGTCTCGAAGCCCCCGTTCGTGATGGGATTGTCGGCGGCCAGGCAGGGCAGGAGCGCGAGGGTCAGCGCAAGACTGCAGGCAGCGGCTCGCATCACGATCACCTCTGATGCGCGACGAAAAGCTCCACCGGCAGGCCTCCGGGGGTCCGACACCTACTCGGCCAGCTCCAGCACCAGCACGTCATGCACGTCGATCTCCGGGACCAGGAGTCTGCCGTCCGCGTCCGGCTCGATGGGCATCCCCGCCACCCCCAGCCGCGCACCTGAGACCTCGAGACCCGGGGTCGCCACGACGACCTCCCGCAGCGGGCGCAGGTCCCGGCTGATGCGGCCGCCCGCCACGATCTCCGCGTCGCCGGCGACCTCGCCCGCGTATACCGGCTCCTGACCCATGCCGCGGAAGCCCGTGTCTCCGCCGGGGTAGAACGCGGAGACGTTGAGCAAGTGCAGCCACAGCTCGTCGCGGTCCGGGCTCCAGGTGGCATTGACGCACAGCGACCGCGGGGCCTGCACCTGCACCGGGGCCGGTCGGGCGGCCAGCGCCTCGCGCAGGGTCCGTTCGGCCTCCGCATCGCGCTCCCGCAGCCACCTGAGCGCCGGGACCCCCTTCAGCCTCACCAGGCCCTCGACCCCCGCCAGCGCGTTCCGCTCCCTGGCCTCGCCCCACTCGTCGAAGTCGCCGGTCGCGCCGGTCGCCACCACCAGGCCGCCACCGTCCGCGTACTCCGCGAGGCGCCGCGCGGCCTCATCGGAGAGACAGGCAGCGTTGGCCAGCAGCAGCGCCGCGTACTCTGACAGGTCGCCGTCCTCCAGGTCGTTGTCGAAGATGAAGCGGAAGGGCAGGTGGCTCTCGGTGAGCAGCAGCCACGTGCCGAGGATGGTGTCCCGGTAGTCCTCCAGGTTCGTGGTGTCGGGGATGTGCCCCCAGAAGTCGTGCGTGTTCTGCGACAGCAGCACCCCGATGTGCTGCATCTCGTCCTGGCTGAAGAACCGCTCGCGCTCCCGGACGACCTCGTGGACGCGCACGCCCGCAGCCGGCGGCTTGATGTGCCCGCCGTGCCACGGCGTCGTGCCGTAGGTCAGCGCGCCGAGCATGAAGGTGCGCATGTTCAGCTCCTGGCGGGCGTGGTCCTCGGGCGTGTTCTCGCTGTCCCAGGTGTAGCGCGAGCTCCGCCAGATGTCCGAGTGCGCGGGGTTGATGTCGTGGCTGAGCCGGGCCTTGAACCCGACCATGATCCACTCCAGGTCCAGCCGCCCGGTGTAGGCGTGCTGCGAGACGCCGAACTGGTCCGTGGACCACAGCGGGATGGCGGTGTCCCAGTCCTTGGTGCCGAAGGGCCAGATGTTGTAGTTGCAGGTCACGTGCAGGTCGGGGTTGACCTCGCGCATGCGGTCGCGAAAGTAGATCGCGGTCTCGATCAGCTTCTCGTTGCGCCACCGCACCCAGCGCTTGAAGGCCGGGTCGGTCCAGTCCACGCCCCCCGGGGTCTGCAGGCCGGTCTCCTCCTCGAAGCGCTCGCGGCACCAGCGGCAGACGCAGCCGGGGGCGATGGGATGCGGGATCCCGCCCAGGTAGAAGCCGTCGAAGAACACCCCGTCGAGCCCCAGGGCGGCGGCCTCCTGGAGGATCCCGGCATGGACCTCGCGCCACGGCGAGGAGACCACGCACATGCCGACCCTCCCCTCGCCGCTGCGTTCCTCCCAGGGGAGGAACTGCATCGTCCACTGCGGATACTTCTGCGCCGCCATGCACTGCTCGGGCTCCCGCAGGTCCTGCACGTTGAAGGGCAGCCACCCGATGGCCGCGATGCCCCACTCATGCAGCGCCTCGATCTGCTCCGGGATGAAGTCAGGGCGCATGTTCGGGTGCGGGACCCCGTCCTCGGTCTCGAAGGCCGTGTAGTGCCGCCCGTTCATGGGCCCGATGGTCATGACGTTGCAGCGCATGCTGCGAGCCTGGCGCACATAGGCCTCGATGTCGGTGAACAGCGGCCGGGACTCGGTGCCTCGCAGACGATGGGGCAGCGGCAGATCGGGCTCCGGCTCCTCGGGCGGCGGAGGCAACAGGGTCATGGGCTCATACACCTCATCGATGGGCCGGGTTCTGAACCAGTCGATCGTGACCACCAGCTCCCGCTGGTCGCGGGCCTCCGGTCCGGGCTGCACCGGGGTCACGGCCTCGCCCCGAAGCTCGATCTCCTCGCGGTCGCCAACGTCATCCGCGGAGATGATGATGTGATGCTCGTGCTCCGGCGCGCCCCGGATCAGATACACCGGCTCCAGCACACCGGGCGAGGAGATCTGCATCATGCGGCCCGGCAGCGCCCGCATGGTGATCTCGTTGTGGCGGCCGGGGAAGACGGGAAGCGTGACCGCCCACTCGTTGGCAAACCATCTGAAGCTGCACCAGCGGTAGAAGGGGCTCCGCGACCGCTCATTGTAGCCCTCGCGGCCGTAGGCGCCGGAGATGATGGCGGCCTCGTCGCCCTCAACGCCGATGTTGATGAAGTGCTCCTCCGGGCGCTCCACTGGACCGCTCGCCTGCGCGATGGGAACGCCCTCCGGGCGCTGCTCGATGGGCTCGACGCGGATCCAGTCCACCGCCCAGGCCCGCTGCCGCGGGTCGCCGTCATCGGGCACATGCGGCGGCCTCGCCTGACCGCGGACCTGGAGGTGCTCGTAGGCACCGATGGCCTCGGCGGGCACCACTACCGGGTACTCGCGGCCCTCGCCGCCCGCACCCTCAAGCGTCGCCTCGAAGCCCGGACCGACGCTGAGCGTGATGTCCCGGTGCAGCCGGGCCCGGAAGGTCACCAGGTTGTCGCTGCCGGCGAAGACCGGCAGTGTCAGCGTCCACTCGTTTGCGAACCAGCGGAAGCTGCAGGTGCGGAAGAACTCCTCGTAGGGCGCGTCGGGGCCGTGCTCCTCGGCCTGGTGCACGCCGCGGCCGATGATCTCCTGATCCAGGCCGCCGCCGATGTCGATGAGGTGGTGGCCGGCCTGGGACCACGCGGGCGCGGGGAGCATCAGCACCACCGCGACCAGCAGCGCCCAACTGCACCGCACGTGTATCCCTCCCGCTCCGTCGCACGAGGCTTATGCGCCTGTTGTCCGCCGCTTCCTTTCCCGGAAGCTCGCCACGCCACCTTTCGGGTCCCGCTGCGATGTGCTGACACCGGCTCTCGGGGCCTTGCCCCGAGGAGAGCGACCACTGCTCGGCGAAGGGGAGCGCGATGTGCGATCCGCGTCGGGGAGGGGATGTCATGAGCTTCCGTCAGACGCTCGTCATCGTGTGGCTGCTCGCTCCCGCGCTGGCCTGCGCGGAGTGGTCGTTCACCGACCAGGCCTATAGCTGCAAGACCTCCGGGATGACCTTTCAGGAGCTTGCCTCCGCCGGCGTGACCTACGTCAGCCACGTGCCGGCGACTGAGGAGACGGCGCGCGAGGCTCATCGCTGGGGCGTGCGCATCATGCCCTACGTGTCGCTGTACAAGGTCGTGGACAGCAGCGAGAATCCATCGCTGGCCGACGCGCCCTTCTGGGGCGAGATCGACCTGGTCGATCATCCCGACTGGGTGCTCATCCGGGAGGACGGGGAGCGCCGCCGACCCTTCAACCGGCCCGACTACCCGGCGGGCTTTCACCAGTCCTGCTGCAATCAGCCGGGCATCGCTGAAGCCTACGTCCGGGGGGTCGAGAACGTCCTCGCCCTCGGCGCCGACGGCGTCTTCGTCGATAACGTGCACCCCTACCCCAAGTGCTTCGGCCCGGAGCTTGGCATCCACGAGCACCTCGACCCGGACGCGAGCAACACGGAGATGTACCGCCGGGCGCTGATGCGCGTGTACCGCGCCGTGAAGGCCCACGGCGCGCAGTTCGCCGTCATGCTCAACTCCGGCCATCCCTCCCACGACTACATCGGCTTCGGCGACTCGCTGATGTGGGAGAGCTTCATCTTCCGCCACGGCTTCACGGGCGACGAGGGCGATCTGTCACAGCTCCGCAGGGTCGATGACTGGGCTGAGGTCCGGCGGGCGTATGAGGACTGGCGGGAGTTCACCGAGGCCGGCGGCTCCATCGCCCCCCTGACCTACCTCCCCACCCGCGACCTCGAGAAGCCCCACGCCTTCCTGGCCTACGCCTGCGCCAAGCTGTGCGGCTTCCAGCAGTGGACGGGAACGGCCGGCGAGCGCCAGGACATCCTCCGCCAGCTCTACCGCACCGACACGGGCCGGCCTCTGGAGCCGCTTCGAGAGCACGGCCCGGTGCTCTACCGCCGCTACCAGCGCGCTCTGGTGGCCGGCAACTCCGCCCCGGAGGAGGTGCGCATCGAGCTCCCCTGGCCGATCGATGATCCGCACGCCACCGACCTCTACTCCGGGGAGCAGCTCATGGCCCGCGACGGCCGCCTGCGAGTGACGCTGCCGGCGGACTCCGGGCGGGTCTTCGTCACCCGCGACGCCTACCTCACCAACTGCCTGGCCGAGGCGGCCGGGATGGCGCAGAGCTGCGAGTTGCGGGTCGAGGAGCTGCAGCACGAGCGCGGCGCCGGCGGCGAGCTGCGAGCCGTCCGCGAGGTCTTCGCCGGAGCACTGCGCAGGGCGCAAGCCTGCCTGAGCTCGGCCCGCGCGCACGGCGCTCCGTCGGAGGCCGAGAGGCGCCGGCGCGTTGCCGCCCTGTCGCGTGTCCTCGCGCCCCTGGAGGAGCTGAAGGCCGAGAGCCAGATCGAGACGCGGCTCATGCAGGGCGGGCTGACCGCTGCCGAGCTGCCGGAGCTGATGCGCACCGAACCCGACCGGTCATTCGGCGCGGAGGTGACCGACCGCAGCGCGATCCTCCGGGCCGGAGGCGCCACGTTCTCGTTCGGTGGCGAGGGCGGGGCGGAGCTGCGCCTCGCGGGAAGCTCCATGACGCTGTGGGTCAGCTCCAGCGGCCTGGAGGGCGACCACGGCTGGCTGCACGCGCAGCGCCTGGAGGACGTGACCATGGTCGCTGAGGAGCCCGACCTGCGGACCGTGCAGTTCGTGGTCACGCTTCAGGACGAGGCCGGTCAGGCCATCGAGGGGCTCGATGTCCTGGTGGAGGGCACCATCCGCCGCGGCCTGCCGGCCGTGGAGATTGACTCCGCGCTGCGCAATCACACCGGCACGCTGCTGCCGAAGCACTACTGGTTCTGGAACATCGGCGCCCACTGGCACACCCTCCCGGACGGCACCACCATCCAACCCGCCGACTGGGGCGCGCCGGGCGAGGTGGAGTGGGACTACCTCCATGCCGAGGAGACCGGCGGGGGCGGGCTGGTGGTGGCCGACTTCACCGGGATGGGATACGGCGCCGGGCAGGCTGACATGTTTGCCGACCCGCGCAACCAGGACATCGAGGCGGGCGGCGCCATGCCCATCCGCTGGACCGCCTGGGCCGTGCGCAGTCCCTGGCACCGGGACGCCTTCCTCGCGCGTCGCATGCACTGGTACGACCAGTATGCCTCGCTGGCCGCGGAGGTGGTCAGCGACGTTCGGCTGCTGCTGGAGACGCCGCGGCAGGTGGTCGCCGGGGCGGCGACCCCCATACGCGTCAGGCTGTCGGGACCAGGGGCTCGCCGAACAGCAGACGTGTACTTCGAGGTCCTTGCCTCCATCGGGGGCGAAAAGCTGCCGCTGGCGGCGGATGAGCGGACCGGCTCACCGCGGGCAAAAGCAGCCGAGTACGTCCTTCGCCTGCCTCAGGATGTCGCGCCCGGACAGCGGGTCGAGGTGGTAGGGAAGGCCACCATGCGAGCCGAGTTGGGGCCGGTGCATCTGCAGCGCTCAGCCAGGCTGCGGACGCGGCCGCCGGTGGAGGTGTCCGCGCTGCGACAGATGCCCGTCGCGCAAGGAGGCCTTGGACTGCAGTGCACGCTCCGCAACAACCTGGCGCAGCCCGTGCCGGTGCTGCTGGAGGTGTCGGCCGAGGGCCTGCCTCAGCTCACCGCTGAGGCCCGCCTGCCGGGCGACGGCGAAGGGACCATCGACCTGTCAGCCCCGGAGGCCGACGTTCCCGCCAGCGCTCAGCGCGTGGAGGTGGACACCACCATCACTCTCACACTTCCCGGCGGCGAGCCGGCCTCGGTCACCGATACGCGGACGCTGGCCATGCTCCCCCAGGCCGTCTGCCAGCCGGCCTCCAGCCCGCCCGAGCTCGACGGCGGGCTCGACGACAGTTGCTGGCAGTTCGCCACTTCGCTGACGGACTTCGTGCACCATCAGACCGGCGAGCCGGCCAGCGAGCCCACCACGTGCCTGGTGGCCTACGATGACGCCAACCTCTACGTGGCCTTCGACTGCGCCGAGGAGGATGCCGCGCACCTGCGTGCCGAGGCCGAGGCCGATGCGAGCGGCCTCAGCCCCGACGTGCCTCGCGACGACAGCGTGGAGATCTACGTCGATCCCCGCATGGCCGGCACCGGCTACTTCCGCCTGGCCCTCAACAGCGCGGGGGTCGCCAAGTCGTCGGCCTCGGGCGGCTGGGAGGTGGGCACCGCGGTTGAGGATGACCGCTGGATCGTGGAGGTCTGCATCCCGTTCGACGTCATCGGGGCCGCGCCACGGCCGGGCGACGTCTGGGGCTTCAACGCCTGCCGGAACGACCAGGGCTCGGGCGAGGCGACCGCCTGGTCCTTCGTGCAGGGGCCCTACGCCAACCCCGAGCGCTTCGGCGGCCTGCTCTTCGCGGAGTGACGGCTCAGCCCCGATCCGCGCTTGCGCCGAGCGCACACTCACTGCACATGCAGCGTGCGTGTCTCGCCGGCCGCCAGGTCCACGTCGCCCTGCCACTGCAGCACCTCGGCTATCTCCGGGGCAGTGCGCAGCGTCACGGACCGCGGCTCCGGCATGGGGTTGTGGACGATGACCTCGGCGCCGGTGTCGTCGAGCGAGGCGACCGTCACGATCGCGTCGGCGTCCGAGGCCGCGATGGGGTGGCCGATGAACACGCGCCGCTCCCGGCCCACGTCGAGCACCAGCCAGGCCGCGCCCTCCCAGATGCCGCAGTGCCGGATCATGCGCCCCTCGTGGAGGTCCACGATGGCGGCGTCCCATCGCTCCCGCATGCCCCGCACCTGCACCGGCAGCGGATTCGGCAGCTCGGCGGCTGACAGGCGCGCAACGACGCCGCAGTCCTCCGCCCGCGCGGTCAGAGGCACCGGCAGCGCGCCCTCCTCGACCACGCCGCCGCTGATCTCCGCCCTGCACGCCGGGTTGCCATCGAACCCGAAGCGGTCGCGCATCTGACCCACGATATCCTCGTGGTCGGGGCCACCGGTGAGCACGAAGAGGTAGGTCCCCTGGACTCGCCGCGACCGCCCGAGCCCGCCCGCCGAGACCTGCGGCCCGACGTTGACGTGCGGCCGACCGCCGCCGGCCACCGAC
>JAYENL010000219.1:0-27681 GCA_034722055.1 Armatimonadota bacterium | reverse complement strand
CGGGGCTCGTAGACGAACTGGGAGTTGCCCCAGTACTTCGGCTCCACGCCCTCCCGGTCGGCCGCCCACTTGCCCACGTTGTCCCACCGGTAGACCAGCCTCACACCCGGGCGGAGCGTGAACGCGATCTCGTGGCCGGTGGGACGCGGCCTGCTGTCCTCGGTGTCATCCGGGCCGAAGAGCGCCGCGGTGCCGTGATAGCTCCACTTCTCCACCAGCGGCCCGTAGTTGAGCTCCCGGCGGACCAGATCGGCGTCGCGGGCGCACTCGTCGCCGCTGATGGGCGCCTCGTTCTCGCGGTCCAGGTAGAAGCAGTCCTGGTCCGCGTCCAGGAACTGGTGCCGACCATCGACGCAGGCCTCGCACTGCACGTGGCCGTGCAGCGCTCGGGTGTAGGAGCCCTCGAGGCCGGCGGCCAGGAACAGCGACGTGACCGCATTGCCCACCTGCCCGCACAGGTTCAGGCCATACACGTTGAACATCTTCACCGGGTCGAAGGTCTCCACTGACCGGAACAGCGGCGACTGGTGGTAGCGATTGTGGCGGGCGTTCTCCCAGATCAGGTAGGCCTTCTCCTGGTCCGTGGTTGCCCCGCGCGTCCACTCCTCCACCATGCCGGCCAGCGTGTACCAGTTCCCTCGCCCATTGACCACCAGCCGAGGGTTCACGACCGGCACGTCGCCGGTGTTTTCGATGGTCACCGAGATGTTGGGCTGGAAGGCGACCTCGATGTTCCCGTGACTCCGGGTGAGGCTGTTATCCATATCCACCGTGCCGCCCATGACGATGTCGTACTCATGGTGGCCGGACGCGATCTCCTCGACGTGCCGATGCTCTGACGTCGGCTCGACGGCCTCCACCGCCGCACCCACTGCCTGCAGCCCCGCGAGAAGGGCTACTGCCAGTGCTCCATCCCTGCATCTCCGCAACGCTCTCGCCTCCCGACCGACCCGCTGCATCCCTGCCGTCCGCGAAGCCGCACGCTGGTCTCAAGACTGCGGCATCCTCGCCCGGTTCTCCTCCATAACCCGGATTATTCATGAACATTGTCGTGGTCATCGACAGAGTGGCTGTTGAGGCGCTTGAGGTCTGGCGATGGTGTCGGGCTGGAAGCTGAGAGCGCGCTGCAGCGCGCTCTCACCTGCGCCTGACAAACGCCGTCAGGCGCAGGCCGACCTACGCGAATAATGCGGGATAAGGTGCGGCCGCCGCTCAATCCTGGCGACTGGCTGGCTGACCAACGCCCCGGGTGCGGGCCTATCCCGAATGGCGAGGCGCAGGGAGGAGATGCATGTGACGCGCGCCAATAGGACGCCGAGAGGCCGTAGTGTTGCACAGAGCCGCTGCAGTCCGACGCATATCCAACCGCCGTTGGGCCGCGCAGGCGGTTGAGAGGATGTGGCATCGTGCATGTCCCCTGGTCGGAGCAACTGCGCCTGCTGCCATCTCATCTGTCTCTCGTGGCGGTGGTGCTTCCGCTGGCCGTCGTCTCGGCTTTGGCGATGGCGAATGCGGACGGTGTGGAGGTGACCTTCAGGGAGCGCCCCACCAACCGGCACGTCGTCAAGTACCCCGGGACGATCCCCGCCTCGGGACCGATCGAGCTGGACGGGCGCCTGGATGAGGCAGGCTGGCAGGACGCGCTGCTGGCGTCCGACTTCATCAGGCACCAGGAGGCCGAGGGGCCCATCTCCGAGCCGCTGCTGGCGGATCGGGAGTGGGAACGGGCCCGCTACCCGACGACCTGCTCTCTGCTGCACGATGATGAGTTCCTCTACCTCGGCGCCGAGGCGGCCATGCCCGAGGGCAAGCAGGCGGACCCGACCTACGGCGTGTGGCCCAGCCCCGGCGAGTTCGACAATACCGAGTTCATCGGCCTCATCCTCGACCGGGGGAAGCCGTTCACCTACGAGGAGCGCGGGCATCTGACGGCGTGGCGCGCGGAGTACTACATCTTCGTTGACTGGCAGGGGCGGGTCGTGGACGCGCACATCCCGGCCACGTGGCGTCCGCCGGATGAGGAGTGGTCGAGCGGCATCGAGCCGCGTGTCCGGCGCGAGGGCGGCCGATGGACGCTGGAGGCCCGGATCCCGCTGGCGACGCTGGCGGGCGAGGATGATCCCGCACAGCTACGGTGGCTGCTCACCCTTGCCCGCGTCACCGGCGACCCCCGCAACGGCATCCCGGTGCGGGCCTCCTCCTGGACCGGCACCTTCCTGGCGAAGTCGCTGCTGCGGCGGGTGGTGCTGGGCGATGGCGCGGGCGGCCCGAGGATCGTCGGCCTCTCGCTGGGGGAGATGCCGGCGGGCGGCGGGGCGCTCATCCCCGCCGGCGACCAGCAGGCCCGGGCGGTCATCTACAGCCCGACTGACGGCACTGAGATCACGCTCGCGCATCGCCTGACTGCCGGCGGCGAGCAGCGCGAGGCTCATCGGGAGCGGGCGGTGCTTCGGCGCGGGCTGAATCAGATCGCATGGGAGTATGCTGCGCCGCCGGGGGCCTTCGACACCACCGTCACGCTGTCCGAGAGAGAGACCGAGATCGACGTCCGCGAGGTGCACTGTGAGGTCGCGCCGCCGCTGCTGCTGCACCGGCGCAACTGGCGAGCGTCGCCGCCCGAGAGCATCGAGGCCTGCGTGGAGGTCGGCGCGACCGGCTCCGCACTCCAGACGAAGAGCCTGCGCATCTCCCTGGAGGGCCCTGCGGGGCCGGTGGCCGCGCAGACGCTGGAGAGCCCCGATGAGCCCATCGTGGACGTGGCCATCCCGCTGCACCCGCTCGATCCCGCCCCGGGGACCTACGAGCTGAGTGCGGTGCTGCTCGAGGACGGCCAGGCGATCGCGCGGGAGATGCGTGCGATACAGATCACCGAACCTCCGGCCGCGACCGCCGAGCCCGGACGGATCGAGCTTACTGACACATCGCTGGGTGAGCTCAGCGGGCCATACCCCGTGACCACGGGCGTGCCGCTAAGCCGCGGGCTGGTCAGCAGCGTCGAGGCCCTGAGGCTCGTGGATGACGCGGACCGGACGGTGGAGGCCGAGATTCTCCCGCTGGGGCGCTGGAGCCGCGGCGGGAGCCTGCGCTGGGTGCGCCTGAACTTCCGCTACGATCCGCGGCGCACCTACTTTCTTGAGCACAACCGGGGCGCAGGCGAGAGGCCGACGGCGCTGGAGCTCGAGGAGAGCGGCGGCGAGATCCGGGTCCGCACCGGGCCGCTGACGCTGGCGCTGGCGCCCGACGAGCTTGGCCTGCAGATGCTGGAGGTGGGCGGTGAGCGGGTGGAGACCCGGGCCGCGGAGCTCTACGCGGTGGATGAGGCAGGTGTGCGCTACTCGTCGCGCAATGGCGAGGCGCGGACCGAGGTGGAGGCGGCCGGGCCGCTGAGGGCCGTTTTGAAGACCACCGGCTCCTGTCGGGCGGAGGACGGCACGGAGCTGATGCGCTACGTGCTCAGGATCACGGCGCACGCTGGCGAGCGGCTGCTGAGAGTGGACCCGACGTTCATCTTCACCACCGATATGCGGCTCTACCGGCTGCGGGCGATGGGGCTGGACCTCGGCGTAGGGCTTCCCGGCGCGGGCCTGCAGGCGAGCGCGGCAGGGGAGATGATCGACCTCGGTCAGCGGGCGCCGGTGGAGGCGACGCAGCTCTTCGGGGACAGGTACGAGGTCCGCGGCGGCTCAGAGCTGCTCCACAGCGGCGAGGCGCTGGACGGGCTCTTCCATGTTGCGGGGGACCGTCTGGGGTGTGCGGTCGGGGTGCGCCGGTTCCGCGAGCTCTGCCCGCTGGGCCTGGGGCGCGACGGGGACGGCTTCCTGTCGCTGCTGATGTGGCCGGAGGGTGTCCCGGAGCGATGGCCGGCCGGGGAGGTGGACATCGACCGCATCATCCACCTGCCCTTCCCCCATCAGGGCCCGCTGCTGGACTTCAACATCCCCCGCGAGTACCAGTCCGTCGCCGACACCCAGGGCAGCAAGTGTCAGGGGTACATGTGGTCGGGCATCTGGAACGCCAACGCCATGGGGCTGGCGCGCACCCACAGCTTCGCGCTGGCCTTCGGCGGGCCGGAGGACGGTGACCCGATGGCGAAGGCGCGGGCCTTTCTGGCCTACCCGCACGTGTCGGCGTCGGCGGAGTGGATGTGCGGCACGGAGGCGCTGGGCCCGATGCCCATGCTGCCGGAGGGGGCGGCTGAGAGGCACCCGGTCGTGCCCGAGGCGGAGCGGGCGCTGGAGGAGGGCTTCGACCGGCAGTCGGAGCGGCTGGCGGAGATTTCGCTGGGCAAGTGGAACTGGGGCAGGCTGAACCAGCAGTACAACGCCAGCGCGGAGCGGTGGAATCTGTGGCGCGTGTTCATGAACACGCACAACGAGGCGGCGGAGGCGCCGTGGATGATGTTCGCCCGCACCGGCGACCCCAAGTACCTACAGTTCGCCCGCGCGCACACGAACCACTCGGTGGATGTGGGCTGGGCGCACCACGCGGACCTGGGCATGCGCATGAAGGGCTACTACGGCAAGATCCCCGGGGCGGTCTGCGACTACAAGGGCTACGTGCCCTGGAGCAGCGGCGCCCGCCTGGGCTACAACTGGTACGTGGACTACATCCTGCTGCACTACTACCTGACCGGCAACGCGAGGGCGCGGGACCTCGCGGAGCAGATCTACCACACGCTCCTGGGCATGTACCACGGCGACGGGGGCGGCAGGAGCGGCGCGACGCGCCTGGAGACGGCCATCAGGCTCTACTACCTCACCCACGACGGGCGGATTCTGCCCTTCATCAGCAATCACTTCCAGACGAAGCTCGACGAGCAGCACGAGAAGGGCTTCGTGCCCGGCGGGACGGAGTTCTCGGAGTGGCTGTCGGGCTACCATCAGCTCACCGGCGACCCCCGGGCGGTCGAGTTCGGCAGGCGCATCGCCCAGGCCGACCTCGCAGAGCCGTGGTGGTACGGCACCGGTGGAAAGGGCTGGCAGCCGAGCTGGGAGGTCTCGGCCTTCGCCTACAACCGGACCGGCAACGCCGAGTACCTGCGGCCGGCGCTGGACCGCCTACAGCGGCGCATCGACGGCCTGGCGCCCTGGGGCGCGACCTGGAGCTTCCTGCAGTCCTACGCCGGCTACCTGCTGTACGCCATCAACGAGGCCGGCCCCGGCCTGCAGCCCCTCGCGCCGAGCAGGCACCTCCGAAGCATCGACCTGCGCGCGGAGACGTGGACGCCGCTGAGGGCGGCTCAGCCCGGCACGGGTGCGAAGGCGGTCACCTTCTTCCTCGCGGGCGACATCCCCGAGGAGGCCACCGGGCAGCTTCGCATCGTGAGCCAGGATGAGACTGTGCTGGCGACCGAGGAGCTGCCGCACCTGCGGTGGGAGGAGCTTGCGCTGAGCAATCCGCCGATCGCGCCGGAGATACATACCATCAGCGCCGAGGTGGGCGACCATCCCGGCCCCTTCCGGCTGGAGGGGGTCGGCGACCGCCGCATCCGGCTGCTGATCCCCGAGGGTGAGCCGATGTTCGCGGACGCGAAGTTCGGCCAGGGCCTGATCGTCACGCGCCTCAGCCCGCCCATCCACTACCCGCGCCAGGGCAACCTGAATCGCGATGAGGGGACGATCGAGGTGTGGTTCAAGCCCTACTGGAACAGCCCCGCCGAGCGCGAGCAGGAGCGGGACCACTGCTACCACTACCTCTTCGACAGCCGGGACGAGAAGTACCAGGACGGCTACCAGGTGTACTTCTGGGACTCGGGGAAGGTTGGCGCGCGCAAGTCGCTGCATGGCGGCGGACCGGTGGAGCGCTTCTCCCATCCGGTGACCTGGGAGACGCCGGCGTGGCATCATGTGGCCTTTACCTGGAAGAGGCGGGGGGACGAGGTGGCGGCGAGGCTGTTCCTGGACGGCGAGGAGGTCGCCGCCAGGACCGGTCCGGCCGAGGAGATGCCGCAGGCCCTCCACGACCGCATCACACTGGGCACCAACGCGCCCAGGACCAGCAACTCGTTCCTCAACGGGATCATCGACTGCGTGCGCACGTCAGACGTGGCCCGCGAGAGCTTCGACCTCACAACGGAGCCGCGAGCCGACGAGCACACGCTGCTGCTGCTCGAGTTTGATGGCACGCTGAAGCCGCGGGTCGGCTCTGCCTACGAGCCGCTGGCCACGTTCGAGCCCTAGCCGCATCGCGAAGGGGAGTGCTCAGACGTGCATGCAGCTTCACACAACTCAGAGCTCGCCGTCGCGGGAGTACGAAGGGTGCAGGCGAAGTGGTGGTGGGAGCCCGTGCTTCACCGGATCGCCGCCCTCGTGATCGTCGCGGGGGGCATAATGGTCGCCACAGCCTGGGCCGCAGCGGCGGACGCCGAGGAGAGAGCACAGGTGCCAACCATCCAGACCACCTGCGTCGATGACGACGCCACGGGCTACGCCACCTTCCAGAGCCACAACCAGAAGGTGGTCAGCAATCGCCGGGGCATCTTCATGACCTACATTCGGCGGCGCAACGACCCCTACACCGCCCAGCAATGGCGGCTGCTGTGGAGCCGGGACGGCGGGAGGAGCTTCCAGACGCTCCACGAGGACACGCACGCCACCAATCCCGCAGTGCTGGAGACGGACGCGGAGGACACCATCTACCTGGTCCGGCCGGACTTCGCCGACGGGAACTCTTACCTGTATCGCTTCCTGGCCGCCGATGACTACGCGGAGCCGAGGATCTCCACGATCCCGGGAAGCAGCCACGGGAAGTTCGCCATGGCGCTCGACCCCGGGCGCCGGCAGCTCTACTACTTCAGCGCCAACAACACCTTCCACGCCATCGGCCTGGACGGGGAAGTCCGCTCCTCGGTGCGCCTCTTGCAGCCGGGGCCGAACGCCGTGCTGCAGTACCCGCTGCTCGACATGTCTCCCGACGGCACGCTCTTCGCGGCGTGGACGACCCAGAAGCACGGCGTCTACCTCTACTGGGACATCCACGTCATGAAGTCCCAGGACGGGGGCGCGAGCTGGCAGAGGCTGAACGGGAGGCCGCTGGAGCCGCCCATCGTCGCCGATGATTCCGGCCCCGCGGACCGCATCACCCTTGACGACGAGTTCGAGTGCCACACCTGGCTGTCGAGCTTCATCGCCAAGGAGGGCAAGCTCCACTTCCTGTACGAGGCGCAGACGCCGGAGCCGAGAGAGCACTATGTGCGCTACGACCTGCAGAGCGGGGAGCGGGAGCTCGATGTCTACCCGCGATTCGGGGGCGAGACCCTCGGCATCTGTCGGCTGGACGGCTTCTTTGCCACCGATGCCGACCGAGCCGGCGGTCCGCTGTACTGCGTCGGCACCGCCCTCAGCGCCTCGCGCAGGCTGGCGTGCGTCGTCAGCTACGACAATGGCGACACGTGGCGCGACTACGCCCTCAGTGCGCGGGAGTTCGGGAATCTCTACGCCATCGGGGGCTGCCGCACGGTGACAGCCGACGGCTTCGTCATCGGCTCCTGCACCGACACGCCCGCCGGCGGGAGCGTGCGGACGGGAGTGAGCGTCCACTTCCTCAAGGTCCCCACGGCAGCGTCTTCGCCGAGCGAGTAGCCGGTCAGGAGCCCTCCGCCGCCTGCAACAGGCGACGATCCATCTGGCGGCGGATGCGGGTCAGCTCCATGACGCTGTCGGCATCGAACAGCCGCTGGCAGAAGGCGTCCGTCTCCGCCTCGGGCACGCCGAGCCGGCGCATCTCGTAGAGCCGCTTGTACTCCTGGATGCCCTGTCTGACCGCCTCCAGGCCCCGGCCGGGGATGGTCCCGTAGGTGCAGGCGTACTCCTCCGTCTCGCTGTTGTCGCTCCACATGTTCGTGACGTAGGCGTTGAGCGAGTACCAGCAGGCGCCCTCCAGGTCGTAGCGCCACGCTGTCCACGCCAGCCTGCGGTGCAGGCCGCGGCCGACGCCCGGTCTGCGGGCGTAGCTGGAGCCCATGATCTCGTAGAACCAGACGCTGTCGGCGCTGTCCCGCATGAGCTCCACGGAGCGCGGCGCGGCGTCGTCCCACAGCCAGTGCGAGTAGGGGAGCCAGACGTCCGCGTAGGGAGCCAGCGGCTCGACCGTGCCCTCGATGCTGCCCCACTCGTTGGTGGGCCCGGGGCCCCAGCCGGGGTTCAAGAGGAAGCGGGCCTCCGGCCACCGCTGCAGGATCCACTCGCACCACTTCGCCTGGCCGGGGGCTGACCTGTCGTTTGGCTCATCCTTCATGTAGATCGCCCACTCCTCAGGCCGGAGCTCCAGGTCCGCCACGATCTGCTGGATCTTGGCGAGCTGCTGGCGGGCGTCGTCCTGGTCGAACTCGGCCGGATCGGCGCTCTTCCAGGCGGGATTGAAGCGGATGGCGAAGAACCTGTATCCGACCTCCCGGGCCCGCTCCATATCCTTGTTGATGTGCACTACGTTGATGCCGTAGTCATAGTAGTCGTCCACCCAGTCATGCCCATATTGCCAGCCCCAGGTGTACAGCGGGTTCTCGACCGGGAGCTCGTACTCGCCGACCTCAATGCGCAGCGGCACGCTTCGCGTTGCGCCCTCCCGCCCGCTGAAGACCACCTCGCCCGCGTAGCGGCCGGGGGCCATGTGGCGCGTGTCGAGGGTGATCCACAGCAGGACCGGATCGCGCTGGGTGACCGTGACGGTGGGGAAGTCGTGGATGTTGCCCAGGTTGCGGACGTGCTTCTGGAGCTTCAGATCGAGGCTGCCGGGGTTGTCGAAGATGGGATCGATGGAGTGCCCGAGCTTCTTCTGGTTCACGAAGCCGGCAACGCGAAGCTGGAGGTGTTCGGCGACAGCGGGCTCAGCGTCCAGCCCGACCGTGACCGTGGCGCTCTCGGCGCCGGGATCGAGCTTGATGCCCAGCGCGGCGTGGGCCCAGTCGTTCTGCACCGTGGCGATGCGGACGGAGCGGGCCGGCTCTCGCAGGTGACCGGGCAGCTCGTCGGCCGTGGCCTCCACGAAGGGGTGAGTGCGGTACACCTCCCACTCCGCCGCGATGCAGCCGACCAGGGATGCGACGAGGAGCACCTGCACGAGCGCCGTCACGGTGATAACGCGGGCATGCCGGCTGCGAAGCATGGTGAGCGCTCCTCTCGTCAGGGGATCGCGGGGATTCACGAAGGTGGGGCCTATTCTGCAGGCCGGAAGAACAGTATCTCGAAGTCTCGGGCGTCGATGTCGCCCTGGATGTGGGTCCGGCCCTTGACCGTCGAGACATCCAGGCGGCAGACGGCGTCCTTCTCGCGGGGCGAGCAGTGAGCCCGTTCGAGCCTCAGCGGGGTCTCGTACTCGAACGCGAACTCGGCCGGCGCGGGCCCGTAGTTGATGATGGTGAAGACCGGGCGGTCCTCGAGCATCCGGTAGTCCACATCGACGCTGCTGTCGAGCCGCCACGGGACATACGGGAGGTCTACATGGTCGCGAAGCGGCTCGGAGAGCTCCTCCTGGGAGGACACTCTGAGCCACCCCTCCGGCGCCCAGTCCTCCGCCCGCGCCTCAAGCCACTCGTCATAGCCGGCCGCGTCGGCCCACAGGACGACCTGCCCGTCCCACTTCGCCAGCGTCTCGATCGCCGGCTCACCCACCACCCGGGCCCCGAGGATCACGACATCATACTGCCTCAGGTCCACCTCCGGCACCTGCCTGGGGATGCAGAAGTCGGCGTCGTAGCCGATGCGGTTGACGGCCAGGAATGCGGGGTTCTCCCCTACAACGCCGATGTTCTGCGGATTGACCGCCGGATGCACCGGGCTGTTGCGCCAGATGGGATCCTCGGCGACCACCAGCACCCGATGCACCTCGGGCGCGCATTTCAGCCACCGGTAGGCCAGCTTGATCTTCGCCACCGTGCTGTCGATGACGCCCCACAGGCGCTCCTCCAGGTAGTCCTCCCGCGGATTGATGACGTAGTGGTAGGGGATGTCGCGATTGAAGTAGAGGGCGCCGTTGACGTCATCGTTCTTCACCAGCGTGGTAGTCAGCGCCAGCCGGAGCACCCACTCCCGCATCAGCGTCCACATGATCTTCATGGGGAGCTGCGGCTTGCCCGTCACGTCCGCCAGGAACTCGTGCATCTCCTCCAGCCAGCGCGGATCGGCGTCGTGCCCGCACCACACGTAGGTGTCCACGCTCACCAGATCGACGCACTCCATGTCCCTGACCTGCGCCCAGGGGATGATGGAGTAGAAGCCGTCGTTGAGGCTCAGCGGCGAGAACACGCCGACCACATAGTCCACCTCCGGCTTCAGCCGCTTCACCTCATCGCCGATGGCCTCCAGCAGGTGCGCGTAGGCCTCCTCCCGCCAGAGCTGGAACATCCTCAGCAGGCGCCTCCTGGCGGCCGGACCCTCCAGGTCTCTGGGCAGGGGCATCCGCAGGTCCTCCCAGGCGTCCACGCCGAAGAACGCCGGCTCGTGGCCGCGGTCCTTCAGAAACTGAATGAACTGGTCGCGGTGCCCGTGGCACCAGCCCATGGACTTCTCATCCAGCGGCTGCCACAGGTCAGGGGTGTGCTTGTGGCCCAGCAGGTCCTGGTGGACGAACTCGTCGATGAAGGCCTGGAGGCGGGCCTCGTGGCCGTAGCAGGGCCCCCCTGCGGGCTTGACGTCGGCATTGTAGCGCTCCGGACTGCGGCTGGGGGCGTCGAGCGTGGTGCAGTCGGCGGCCTGCTTCACCTCGTCGGCGATGTGCGGGGAGCTGTGGTAGAAGCCGACCGCGATGCCGTGGCTGGCCGGAACGTCGAAGTAGTAATCCTCGCGCTTGTCAGGGTAGCCATAGTTCCACGGCGCCACCCCGCGCTGGCAGATGTACTCCAGACCCTCCTCACTGTAAAGAGGCGCGTAGACCCCGATGTGCGGCTCGATCCAGCCGGCGACTGTGGGCACCTCCCGGCCGCCGATGCGCCCGGCGACCTCGATGGGTCCGTGCACCTTCGCCTGCGGCGCCTGCACGCCCCATGCCCGGATCCGCAGATGGAGGAAGCGGAGCCCGTGCAGGAACCGGGGCAGCGAGGCTGAGAACGCCTCGACGCTCTTGCCCCCGGGAGGATGCTCCCATATGGTCCACCAGCTCTTGGCGTCTCGGGCCACCTGTATCCGCATGCTGGTCACGTGGCCAGCCGCCCAGGCGCCGGCGGTGCTCAGAACGCCCTCCCGCAGCGGCCCCGGGAGCTCGAGCCGGAGGTCGATGTGCACGCCTCGGCCGCCCTCCCTGGGCTTCTCCCCCAGGACGATAGCGCCATCGTCCACGCGCCCCTCGCGCCCGCCGGTCACCAGGTCCCGTAGCTCGTCTCTGTCCCGGGGATCGCCGAGGTCCCACTGCAGCGTGAATGGCCGAAGGTCGGCTTCATCCTGCGCGAACACGCAGCCCGGCCCGAGCAGCACCAGTGCCAGTGCTATCGCGAGCCCGGCCCGGCTGATGGGCCGCGAGGCCGCGCCATGCGGAGGCGAGTGACAATGGCGGTGCCTGTTGCTCGTCAGGCAAAGCATTGGAAGACCACCTGTGTGGCGACGCACGGACGTGAGCATGTTGGCTCGCTGAAGAGGCGCTGCGCCCGCAGCGGCGCGAGCAGTGAGGCCCGGCAGGGCCTGCCGCCTGCGCAACACGACCGCGCAGGCGGCACCCTGGAGTTCGGATAGCGAACTCTTAAGAGAAGCCTACTGGCTTCTCCATCGCTGCGCTCGGGCGGCCCCTCCGTACGACCTTACCTTTACCCACATCGTGGCGAGTGGCGATTCGCTGTCTGCCGTCCGGAGGGGCCGTCTGAGGCTCCAGCATCGTTCGCTGGAGCCGAAGCCGGCCCAGCCGTTGGCTGCAGCGGGCCGACTTCGCGCGCTCCTGAGGAGCGCCCTCAGGCGGCCCCTCCACGGCCAACAGCCCTCCGCTTGAGACCGAAGGTCTTGAGGTCGCCGTGCGACCTCCGTGAGACTGCCATGCAGTCTCCGGTAAAGGTAAGCCGTACGACAACAGCACACGCCCGAGCGCGTGGTCAACTCCATCACAGGCCTCTCTCAAGACGTCCGTAATGCATAGCGGCAGCACCAGGGACTCAGGGCGCCGCCATGGCAGTCCCCGAGGGCGAGCAAAGACCTTCGGCAAGCACTGGGACGCGCGCCGAGACGCCGGCCCTGCCACACGTTTGCTACTCCTCCGCGATCTCGGCCAGGGACTGCTGGGTCTCCTGGTACATCCGGCGAGCGAGGGCCACGCGCTCGGCGAAGGTCCGGTCATCCGCCGCCAGGCGCTCGGCCTCAGCGAGGCGGGCGCCCATCCGCTTCATGACCTGCGGGGTGAAGACCCTGGGGCCGATGGAGCGCAGGCCGCTCACCCCCTGCAGGCCGTAGGAGGCGCAGCCGCCCCACTCCTGCATGGCCTGCTCCATGGTCATGAAGTAATCGCGCATGGGCTCGGCGGCAGGGCCGTAGAACTTCTGGAAGTAGTCCTCCAGCAGGGCGTCCACGTCCAGGTCGGCGTTCCAGCACAGCTTTGCGGCCAGGTAGAAGTTCAGCCCCAGCCGGTGCCAGGCGTCGCCGCTGAGTTGCGTGTAGAAGCCCTCGACGCCCCGGTCGCGGTAGTAGGGGATGTCGGAGCGGATGGTGTGCACCAGCGGCCAGGGGAGCTTCGCCCGCTGCATGCCGCCGATGGCGTAGTACTCGTAGACGAACAGGTGTGGCGACAGCTCCAGCCACTGATCCAGGATCCTGCAGAACTGCTGGTTGGGGACGAACCGCTGGCTGGGCTCGTAGGTCTCGCCCGCCCGGCACATGTCGCTGCCGAGGGGGTGGTTGTGGCAGAAGTAGAGGTGGCAGAGCTGGAAGAAGAGGTTGTCCTCGGGCTGATAGTCCTCGTCCAATGGGGGGCGGGCATACATGGCGTAGGCGCCGACCTTGATGAGCACGTCGGGGTGCGCGCGCTTGACGATCCTCGCTACCTCATCGTTGAAGATTGCCAGCCGGCGCGAGTACCTCGCGAACCAGTCCCGGCCCGGCTCGTCGAGCGCTCGGCACTGCTCGCACTCGCAGAAGCCGCCGCCGTCATTGGGCGAGAGCGTGATGATCTCGATCTCCGGCTCGGCATCCAGCACCGCGATGAGGTTGTCGGCCACCTCGCGAATGACCTCGGGATTCGAGGTACAGAGCTGGTTGCCGTGGCTCCGGCTCTCGGTGACCTTCCGCTCGCCATCGACGAGGGCGAAGTACTCGGGGTGCTCCTCGTGGTACTCCTCCGGTGGGATCAGCCGGCGAAAGGTGTGGAAGTGCCACTTCCAGTTGACGCCCACATCGCGGTCGCCGGCGGTGACGTAGGCGTTCATGCGCTGGTGCAGCGGCCACTCGCCATTGCCGACCCACCGCACGCGGAAGGAGGGCCGGAAGGTCAGGTTGACTGTGCCCATGCGCAGCGCGGCGCGGTCGGGGACGTGCTCGCCGATCTCGCCGGGCATGAACCACCGGACATCGAAGTGCCGCTCCAGAAGCTCGTAGACGCCGAAGAGCGTGCCGAGGTCGTTACGGCCTCTGATGATGAGCCCACCGTCGATGGAGCGGAGCGCGAAGCCGTCGCGTCCCATGGCCTCCTCGTCGGGCTCGACGCCGGCCTCCGAGGCGCGCCTCGTCGCGCCCAGGAAGAAGGAGTAGTCGTGCTCGGCGGCCTCTCCCTCGGACCTTATGGGGAGCGCGGCGCCGCTGATCCTCTCCAGGTACTCCTGCAGCTCAGCGGCCGCGAACTCCTCCAGGTAGGTGGGCTCGGCGGGCGTCACAATCTGGGCGTAGGGCCGTCCGGCGCTGGCTATCTGCACGAACGGCGGGTCCGCGGGCTGGTAGAGCGCGGCATCGGCCACTGACATCAGCAGCAGGCCTCCCATGACACACCACAGTATCGCTCGCATCTGCGGACCTCCTCGACACCGACTGCGGCTCCCCATCACCACGTGGCGGCGCGGACCTCTTCCTGCATCACCAGCCGATGACCTGCACTCGCAATGGGGGAAGGCGGGGGATGCCCGGGACAGCCGGCGGAAGATGAGATGAGAGCGCCAGGTTGTCGTGGCCTCATGGTGGCCGTGATGGCCGCAGCGGCGATGTTCGCGGCCCGAGACTCCACCGGCCGAGGCAGCCACGCCCGGAGACCGCATCTCACTCTCAAAGGGAACCGCTGGCGGGGGTAGAAGTGTGGGGCGAGCGTGGTCGCAGTACAGGTCGCAGGAGGGCAATGCCAGTGCGGCTGCATGGGCTCGGCGCTACTGTGCTTCTCCTCTCTCTGGCGTCCGGCACCGTCGGGGCCGATGAGTGGCTCGGCTGGCGGGGCGTGGAGCGGGAGGGCCGCAGTGAGTCTCCGACCGGCCCGACGGAGTGGTCGGCAACCGACAACGTAGCCTGGAAGACGGCCATCCCCGGCGAGGGCTACTCCTCGCCGGTGGTCACTGAGGACTCCGTCTACCTCACCACTGCGTTCCTTGTGCAGTCCTACGGCCACACCGGCCTGCTGCTCCGCCTGGGCCTGGTGGCGCTCACCGGCATCCTCGCAGCCCTGGCGGCGTATGCGGTCATGCGCCGCGCCGCGCACTCGGACGGCGACGAGAACGGTCCCTCTCCGGCTCTGCTGATCCCGCTGGCAGCGCTGACCCTCGGCGTCTGCGCCATCGTGCTGCTCGGCGAGGGGATCATGGAGTTCGAGCGCGCGGCTGAGCGGGGGTGGCTCACCGGGAGCGCTGCGGCAGCGATGGCCCTGCTCCTGTGGCCGCTGGCCCGGCGCGACCGCCGGTCGCTGATCGCCGCCGGCGGCTGCCTTGTTGGCCTCTCGGTGGTTGTCCTCGTGACGGTCCCCCATGGCGCCCGCGCCTTCGCCGACGGCCCGGCCAGCGTCAAGTCCGCCTTCATGTACTGCGTGATCGCGCCTCCCGGCGTCATTGGACTGTTCCTGCTGGGGGCGGGGCTGGGGAACAGGACGGTCGGCGGCCTGATGACGGGCACGGGCATCGGCCTGGCGGCGCTGCTGGCCGGTCTGCTGGCCATCAATGTGCTGCGGGAGGCGCCCGATACCGCAGGCACGCTGTGGGCGGAGTACGAGCCAGCGATTGAGTGGTGGATGGCGCTGGCGGCGATCGTGGCGCTTGCCATTGCGGCGTGGGTGCGCCGCCGGCATCAGGAAAGCGGCGCGGCCGCGGTCGCAGTCGTCCTCGCGGGCGCCCTCAGCGCCGTGATGGCGCCGGTGGCGCTCGTCGAGCTGGTCATCTCCCGGTCGCACTACCTGGCCTACCACTTCGGCGCTCCGAAGCTGCTGCCCATGCTGGGATGGACGGCCGTGATCGCGGTCTGCGCTGTGGGCCTCGTCGGAGCAGGACTCGCCATCGCCACCCGCCGGTCGGGGGCACAGTGGCTTCGGTGCGCGGAGACGGCGCTGGTCGCCGTGGCGCTGGGGCTCGGGGCCGGGTACTTCGCCTACGCCCGCTACCTGCCGAAGAGCCCGTGGATGGCCCGGGCAGTGGTGTGCGTTGACCGGGAATCCGGTGACATCCGCTGGATGAGCCGGTGCCTGGAGGGCCCGCGCGGGCAAATCCACACCGACAACTCCCCCGCCACGCCCACGCTCGTCACCGATGGCGAGGGCGTCTACGCCTACTTCGGGACGCCCGGCCTGGCCTGCGTGGACACCAGGGGCCACGTCCGGTGGCGCTGCATCGATCTGCCCTTCCGGTCCCAGCATGGCGTGGCGTCATCGCCGATCCTGTGCGGGGAGAGCGTTGTCGTGCTGAGCGAGTCCGAGGCCGGGAAGTACCTCGCGGCGGTCGATCGCGGCGGCGGCGAGATCGTCTGGCGGACGGAGCGGGGCAAACAGGTCCACGAGTACGCCGGCACCTGCCGCACGCCCTGCGTGCTGGATATCGCCGGGCGGCGAACGATCGTCGTCTGGGGATACACCGACATCAGCGGCTACGATCCGGCCACCGGTCGGGAGCTGTGGACGCACCAGATCGGCAAGCTCGGAGACCGCAACAACCCGGTCTGCAGCTCGGTCGCCGACGGCCGGCGTGTGTACCTGGTGGGTCCGGAGGCGTCGATGGCCCTGGACCGCGATGCCCTTGCGGGCTCGGAGGACCCGGTGGTGTGGGAGCGTCCCACGGACGAGGGCGCGCAGTGCGCCTCGCCGGTGCTCTGCGGAGGGCTGCTGTTCGCGACCTCCGACGTTGGCAGGGCCTACTGCCTCGACACAGACAGCGGCGAGGCCGTCTGGACGCACTGGATCGGCACCCAGCACTACTCCTCGGTCACCGCAGTCGGGGATAGGATCTACTTCACCGACACCAATGGCAGGACGACGGTGGTCGCCGCGGAGAGGGAGTACAGGGAGCTGGCCGTGAACGACCTGGAGGAGCTTGTGTACGCGTCAATAGTCCCCGTTGACGGCCGCTTCTTCCTGAGAACCGAGGGCAGCCTCTACTGCATCGGAACCCGGTGAGACCGCGATGCCGCAGCTCACTCTTGGGGGAGATCCGCCGCCGGTGTGGAACAGAGACCCGCTGCCCATCTGCGGATGACAGGCGTTGGAGTTGTCCGGACACAGGTGATTTCCATGCAGAGCGCCAGGCCATACGGGACTGGGGACTCCTACCGAATGCTGTCAGCAGCAGGTCTGCTCCGGACGCGGCTCATGCTTCGGCGTGTGCTCTGTGTCGTCGCCGTGGGTACGCTTGCCGCGTCGCTGGCCGGCGCGGCCCCCAAGGCCCGCGTCACCGCCGACGGCGCAGTGCTCGCCAACGAGGCCATCCGCTGCGAGTTCCGCCGCGAGCAGGGAACCTGGCGACTGGACCGGCTGTCCCGCCCGGATGGCTCGAGTCCCGTGAAGGTGGCCGCAGAGCCGCTGATCCTGGCTCTCTATGAGGGGCCTGAGCTGGACGGAGACGCCTTCAGATGCACCTCGGTCTCCGCACGCCACGCAGAAGAAGAGGCGAGGCTGCTGGTCACGCTGGAGTGCGCTCAACCGCGCGTAAACGCCACGCTGACCTACTGGCTGACGGGCGATCAGCCCTACCTCCGCAAGCAGGTGACGCTCACCGGCGACGCGGGCGTGCTGGTCGATGAGCTGCGCCTGCTGGACGGCACCATTGAGGCGCCCGTTGCGGGCGGCGGGCGGGGGCTGCCGCTGTGGATCGGTCAGAGCTGGTGGCTGGGCGTGGAGTATCCGCTCGGCTACGCGGAGGTCACTGAGGATGGGGTGCGCCTCAAGCACTTCCCGGGGCGTGACCTCGCCGAGCCCCTCCAGAGCAAGGCCATGGTCATCGGCGTGGCTCCGCCTGGGCGCTCCGCACGCACCGGCTTTGCTGAGTACGTCCGGGCCATCAAGCGCCCCTCGCGCAGCCACCTGCAGTACAATAGCTGGTACGATCTGCGCCGGGACGAGATGACACCGGAGAACCTGCTGGCGACGGCTGAGGGCTTCCGGGAGAAGCTGCTGGAGCCGTACGGTCTGCAGATGCACTCCTTCGTGCCTGATGACGGCTGGCAGGCCCCGCAGTCAGTCTGGGAGCCGCGCACGGACCTGTACCCGCAGGGCTTCTCGCCGGTTGCCGACGCGCTGGAGCGTATGGGGATGCGATTGGGCCTGTGGATGCCGCTGACGGGCTCTCATCTGGATATGCACTGGGCGGCCCGCCAGGGCTACGAGGTGTCGGATCGCGGCGCCTACTTCTGCCTCAGCACGCCTGGCAGCTTCGAGGCGATGAAGCGCGCCACGCAGAGGCGCATTCGGGAGGGCCGTCTGGCCTACTACAAGCACGACTTCAACTTCCTGTCATGCACCGCACAAGGCCACGGGCACCTACCCACCGACCGCCACAGCCGGGAGGCGAACCTGGACGCCCTGCTTCGGCTGCTGGCGTGGGAGCGCGAGTGCAATCCGGGAGTCTTCCAGAACGTGACCTCCGCGGTGTGGCTCTCGCCGTGGTGGCTGCCGCACTGTGACACCATCTGGATGTGCGCGCGGGACTTCGGCTACGAGAAGACCTTCCCGCAGCTTGCCCCCCGGGAGTGGGCGATGAGCTACCGCGACGCGCACTTCCACACCGTCTACGTGCGCGGCGACAATCCTACGCCGCTGGCCTCGCTGATGACGCACGGCATCATCAAGGGCCGCCGCAACCGCCTCGGTGGCAAGGACGAGACGCTGCGGGAGTGGGCCGACTACGTGGCGCTCTACTTCGGCCGCGGCGTGCTGCTCAAGGAGCTCTACATCACGCCTGACCTGCTCGACGATGCACACTGGCACGCGCTGGGCACCGCCGCGCGGTGGGCCACCGAGAACTGGCGCACGCTTGAGCGAACTCGCATGTTCGGCGGCGATCCGCGGCGCGGGGAGCCCTACGGCTACGCCCACTGGCGCGGCAGCCACGGCATCCTGGCGCTGCGTAACCCCAGCTACCGCGCCATGACGCTGCACGTGCCCATCGACGAGGCGACCGGCTACCTCGCGGACCACAGAGGGCCCTTCGCCGTCCGGCAGATCTACCCCGCGCACGTCTCTCTGGCGGTCGAGCTGTCGCCGGGCGGGAGCAATGAGCTGACGCTCCCACCGTGCAGCGTGTGGCTGCTGGAGCTGCGCGCTGAAGCCGCATGGCCCTCGGCCCCGCCGCGGCCGGAGATGCCCGGCCCTGCGAGGACGCTGCGGGACACCGGCCGGATGGCCCGCTCGGGCGAGCGTGCTGTCGAGGTCATGTGCTCCCTGGACACGGTGCGCGCGCCGCACGAGCGTCTGGAGGTGTACGCGATCCTGCGCGGTGACGTGGAGCGCTTCGATGTACGTGCCACGCTCGGCGGTCAGGAGCTTGCGGTGCGGAGGGCCGAGGGCGACGGCTGGGGCCTGTGCGCCTTCGACCTGCTGCCGGACATCGCCGAGCAGGACGACCTCCGGGTGGAGGTCGGTGCCGATGAGGCGCCGCCGCTGTTCCCGCCGTGGGCGACTCTGGAGGTGTGGATGATCGGCGACGCCGGTGTGCATGAGGAGAGCGATCCCTTCGCGGACGAGGCCCTGCCGTGGGCGTGTGCGCAGGGCTGCAGGAGGTACTCCGTCCGGCTGCTGCCCCAGACGCGTCTCGAAGCGCTGGCCGCGGACACCGCGGGCCCCATCACCGACGAGCAGCTCCAGGCCATCCAGGCGGCGCGGTTGCGGCTGGAGGTCTTCGACGTCAACTCCGAGGAGCGCTACGGCGGCAAGCAGATCCTGCTCAACGATCGGCCGGTTGCGTCGGTGCCGGTGAACCGAGGCGAGCTGTCAGCGTGGCAGGAGCACGTCATCGAGCTCCCGGAGGAGGTGCTGTCGGGCATCGCCCGCGAGAACCGCCTGGTGCTCACCAACGCCGGAGGCGACTGCTACAAGTTCCGGGGACTGGCACTGGCGGTGCAGACGGCCGGCGGCGACTGGGTGGTGGCGGGCCCGGACACGGGCGTCTACAGCAGCGTGGGCAACTGGCTTTACGTGGAGGGGGAGACCTTCCGCGGCGAGCGGTCGCCGCCGGTGGTGCTGACGTTTCCCTGACCTGAGCCTGTCCCCGCGCAGCAACGGCGGGCATCACCCCCTGCCCGACTGCGTCGGGCTTTCCCCCTCTCCGTTCCGGACTTACCTTTACGCACATCGTGGCGAGTGGCGATTCGCTGTCTGCCGTCCGGAGGGGCCGCCTAAGGCTCCAGCGTTGTTTGCTGGAGCCGAAGCCGGCCCGGCCGTTGGCCGTCCGGGCCGCCGATTGCGTCACTTCGCCTGCAGCGGGCCGACTTCGCGCGCTCCTGAGAAGCGCCCGCAAACGGCCCCTCCACGGCCAACAGCCCTCCGCATGAGACCGAATGTCTCCAAAGGTAAGGCCGTATGGAGGGGCCGGACCACTGTCCGGCCCGCCGTTCATGCCGTTGAGACCGGAGGTCTCCGAGGGGCGGGCCTACGCTCCAGCCCGGTGGTTCGTCGTTGTCTGCGGGCTGCCTTCGCACCCACCGCTGTGCGGCGCTCGTCGCGACCGCGGGTTACTGAATCTGCTCCAGCGCATGGATGACCTGGAGCTTGAAGGCCAGCGGGTCGAAGCCCTCGGGTGGCGTGCGCTGGTTCAGTCCAACGGTGTCGGTAGCGGTTCGCAGAAGTTGCTGCGCGGCGGCGGTCTCCTCGGGCTTGCGGCCCGCCTGCAGGTTGGCCTGGATGGCGTCGTG
Source organism: Armatimonadota bacterium (assembly GCA_034722055.1). GTDB lineage: Bacteria > Armatimonadota > Zipacnadia > Zipacnadales > UBA5352 > JAYENL01. Next base: position 7,477 of record JAYENL010000219.1, on the reverse strand, counting down.
GAGGGTCTGGTAGAGGTAGAAGTCCTCCGCGCCCTCCCGGCAGCGCTCGAAGTGGATGGTGGGGTAGAGGCCGTCGCGGCCATAGCAGACCATGGCGGTGTCCGGCTCGCGGCCGTCGAGGTCGAAGAACTGGTAGCCGTGCAGGATGTTGAAGTGCCACTGCCAGCGGGCGCGGACACCCTTCTGGAACTCGCTCCACTGATACAGGCCGAAGGAATAGCGGCTGCGGCCCTGGTTGTAGATGTGGATCTGCTTGCCGAGGCGGTCGGCCTCCGCCATCACGCTCTCGTCATGGCGGTTCAGGGAGCTGATGTCGAGGGCCTCGAAGAAGCGCTGGTGCCACAGCAGCAGGTCGCTCTCGTCCGTGGGGCGGTCGCGGAAGTGGACGCTGTAGGAGCCGCTGGTGCGCACGGTTTGTGGGAAGCGCTCGCTCACCTCCGCCATCATGCGCATGAACTCCAGCTCCCGCCGTGCTGTCTCGGCCACGCGCGTCTCGTCGCACATGGCGTAGAAGATGGTGGGCCAGTCGTTGGCGCGGGCGTGCTCGTGGACGACCTCCCAGGCGCGCATGAGGGCCTCGGGGTAGTCGAGCCCGCTCTCCTGCTCCACCTGCTCGCCGACATCTCCCTTCTGGTAGCGGCGATGCAGTCCGATGAAGCGCAGCCCCCCGTAGCCGTTGATGGGCCGGTCAAAGCCGTGCTCGCGGCACAGTGCGAAGAAGTCATCGACCTGGCCGAAGTCCACCAGCGGCCGGCCCTCCTGCCAGCCCGTCAATCGCCAGCTCGGCCCGCCGGAGAGGGCGTTCATGCCGTGCTCGCGGAGGATGGCGAGGCTCTGCTCGAGGGCCTCGTCGGAGGCCTCGCCCGGCAGGAGCTTGCCCGGCGGCATGAGGCCGAAGAAGCCCATCAGGAACTCCGTGTCGCGGCTGAGCGTGACGTCATGGACGGTCAGCGCGATGGGCACCGACAGCAGCTCGGCGCCGTCACGGCTCGTCAGCCTCAGCGTCGCCTCATGCACGCCGGGAGCGGCGTCCTCCCCCACCCGGAAGGTCACCACGAACTGGCGCGTGACGTCCGCGGGCAGGTCGATGGTGTCCTCGAGGCGCAGCGTGTGCGGCCGGATGTGATAGGCGATGGTGCCGAAGCCGCGGCTGGTGTTGTAGCGCACCACCCGGACCTCAGCAGACAGGCCGGCTTTCGTGGGGGCGTCGAGGTGCAGCCCGCACGTCCCCAGGTCCGCCACCGGCCGGACTGCCATGCAGACCGGCTCGTACTCCCCCCTGACGGCGTCGGCCGACAGCCGCAGGTCCTCGGGCCGCGTGAGATCCTCTGGCGTGTCGTAGGGCGCGATGGTATCCGAGATCCGCACGGGCCAGGCCACCAGCCCTCGCTCCGCCCACGCCTGCGGCGCCTCGAAGGCCTGCGGCTCGGGGTCGAGGCAGACCGCCTGGGCCCGGAACTGGTCGGCAAGCGTGGTCATCTGCTCGTCGAGCCACTGTGCCGCATCCGCGTCGCCGGCGCGGTGCAGAGCCAGCGCGGACACCTTGCTGCCCCAGACCTCGTCCGCCTCGAAGTGCAGCGTGAGGCCGGCCTCGCCCGCCTGCGCCCGGAACCGGATGGGCTTCGCCAGCTCCGCGGCCATGTAGGTCTCCCAGATGTCCACGCCGATGGGCTCCACCTCCTCGAAGCGATACAGCGGCGTGGAGGCGCCCAGCGGCCGCTGCTCTTCCCAGACCGTCGCGCCGCCCACGCTGATCGTGCGGTGGCTGTGCGTGGCCTGCTCGCCACCCCAGTAGCCGCTGTTCTCGTAGATGACTAGCAGCTCGTACTCGCCCGGCGGCACGTCCACGTGGAAGTTGTAGCCGCCGGCCTCGCAGAAGTCGCGGGTGAGAGTGGTGCCGAAGGTGGTGTCGCGGGCCGCCCCGTTCCAGGGCGACCCGCCCTGCGGCCCCCAGCCGTAGCCGCGGTCGGCAGTGTACCCCGTCTGGTTCGAGACCTCCGTCCAGCCCAGCATCACCGGCTGGCTGGGTGGGCCGAGGTCAAAGGCCCACACGCCCTCGGGTCGCTCCACGCTAACGAAGCGGATGTTGTCCACAATGACGCGGCCGGTCTCGCCTTTGCCGCCGAAGTTCAGGTCCAGCCGCACGATCTGGTCGATGTCGATGTTGCGCTTGATGTCGCTGTTGCGGCTGCCGGCCTCGCCCCGGTAGAGGCCGCGAATGGGGATGATCCACTGGCCCTGCCCCGGCGCGAAGGTGATGGTGGAGTTGTGGCGATTCCAGTACGACCTCCCGGCATCCGCCCAGGCCTGATCGGCGACCAGCAGCGCGCCCTGGATGGGGCGGTCGAGGGGGTTGTACACGTCCACCACCAGCGCATCCCAGGGGGACCAGTCGCGGATGACGCGGTTCCAGAACATGGTCACGGGGTACCAGCGCCCCTCGGGGTCAAAGGTCATCTCCAGCGCGCGCTGTCCGTGCGTGACGCCCTCCTCGACCAGCCTGGCCCCTGAGGCCGAGATCTCCCAGTCTCCCAGCTCCGCCTCGCCCTCGAAGCTGCTGACGAGGCGCTCCTCGGCCAGCGAGCAACTCCCGCCGGCCAGCAGCACGACCGCCAGGCTGAGGCCCAGCGTGGCGCGAAACGCCATGCGATAGTCCCATGGGCTCGTCATCATGCGCACCTCCGCGGTCAGTGGCGACCGTCTCTCGTCCCCGCCGCGTTGTGCGGCAGCGGCGCCGGGCGCAGGGTCACGGCAGCGCGACCTCGTTGCCACCCACGGTGAGCCGCCGGACGTGGGCGGCCCTGCCTCGCGCCAGCGATGGCTCGCCATCGTCGAACGCCATCTCCACCAGGTCGTCATCGGGACTCTCAAGCTCCACGCGTACATCAGCGATCTGCACAGACCGCGCGCGGGAGAGGGCCAGTCGCTCGATGCCGCCGCGCGGGTCGAGGCGCGCGAAGCACCACTCGCCATCGAGCGTCAGGCCCAGATCGGGCTGGTGCAGCGCTGCGCTATCCCGACCGATTGCGGGCGTCAGGCCCCGCGGGTTCTCGACATCGCCGCTGACGAACAGGTCGCGGCGGCCGTCGGCGAGCTGCACCTCGATGGCCACGTTGGGGCCGGGATAGGCACTGTGATCCGGCGTCTCGAGCGGCAGTCGGCGGATGCCGCTGATACTCGAGGCGCCCTCGTAGGGCTCGATCACGCTCACGAACGTGGAGGCCAGGGGCGGCTCTTCGGCGCGGCGGCGGACCATCACCCGGGGGATCCAGGCGGTCTCGCTGCTGGAGTAGATTCCCGCCACCACCCAGGCCTCGGCGACGCTGGCCTCGGCGTCCGAGGTGAGGTCGGTGTAGCGCAGGTGGACGTCGGCGCCGCCGGGCAGCAGGCCGTAGCGGTCATGCACCTTCCAGTCAACCGTCCAGCCCGGGGCCGGGTCGGGATCGGTCATGAAGTTGCGCATCTGCGTCCCGTGCCCGTACTCCTCGCCGGGCGCCAGCGACAGGCCCGTCGTGGCGACCTCGCCATAGTGGCTGTGCGTGAACTTGGCGTGATCGGTGCCGCCCACCACGCGGAAGAGGTCGATCAGGTAGCAGTCGGTGTCCGAGACATCGACCAGCGCGGCAGTGCGCTCGTACTGCTCGCCGCCGATCATGCCGGGCGCGGAGGCGCGCACAACCTTGACCGCCCGGCCGTTGGCCCACAGCGTCGTGCGGCCGGCCGCGTTGGCCTGATTGGCGCCATCCACGGTGACGGTGTTATGCCCTGCGGTCATCCGATACCAGTTCGCCTTCGGCGAGCCCCAGCCCCCGAATTGCACCGGGGGATAGCCGAACTCCGGCATCAGGTCCAGGCCCCGCGCGAACAGCCCCAGGTTCATTCCGTCCCGGTGACCGTGCCCGCCTCCGGAGTCGTAGTCCAGCCACGCGGCGCGCCTGTGCTCGTCCCGGCCCGACCGCAGGATGGCGAGATGCCACTGGTGCTTGTTGAGGCTGGGGGGTCTCGGCTCGGCCCCGGCACGGTCGATGACCTCCCGCACGCCCTGCTGCATCGCGGCCGGGTCCGCCGCGAACAGGTCGTATGGCAAACCGCGGACCTGCCTGTCATTCGCCAGGTAGAGCACCTGCGCGAAGGCCGGATCGCCGGTGAGCTGGTACATGCGCCACATGAAGGTGAACATGGAGGGGGCGAGGCCAGGGTCCTTGTGGCTGTACTTCTGCTCGCGTCCGGGGCGGCGGAAGCGCACCCCCTGGTACTGGTCCATCTCCGCCGCGAACCAGCCGCTGTCGCCCGAGAGCGGGTAGTATCTGTTGAGGCACCAGGTGTCGATGTGGAAGCGGTAGGTGTCGTGCAGACGCGGATGGCGCTGGAGCGTCTCCGCCAGGAAGCCGGGCATGGCGCGCTCCCACCTGGCGAGGAAAAGCGCTATGCTCTGGAGGCCAAAGGCGGAGTAGTTGGCGAGGCCCTTCTCGCCCGTCACGCCGTCAACGGCGGTGGATCTGGTGAGGAAGCCGTCGATGAGGCCCATAACCTCCTCGCCGCTGGCAGGCCAGTCCAGGATGGCCTCCATGTTCGCGATGGCGATGACGGTCCGCGGGTAGTTGGAGGCGATCTTGTGGCGGTTAGCGAGGGCGTCGCGCAGGATGCCGCCCTCGATGTTGCGCTGGATGTCCTCGAAGCTGGCCTTGGGGTTCTCGAGCCCGAACTGCGCCGCCTTCTCCGACAGGAAGTCCACAAGCCGGGCGTCATCGCGGAGGGCCTCGAAGACCTGATCGTAGGCCAGCGCCAGCTCCCGGGTCTCCTCGCAGGCGTCATGCCACACCGACACGTAGCCGTTCGAGCCACCCCGCTCATACACCAGCCCCTGGGTCTTGAAGTCGAAGGTGGGATACAGGTCCGCCACGCGGTCGAGCAGGATGCCGGCCTTGTGGGCGTAGGCGGGATCGCCGGTGACGACGTAGGCGGCGGCGAGATTGCGTATGCCGCCCAGCACGGCCTGCTTCCACTGCCCGTAGATGAGGTAGGCGCCGATGAAGCGCCAGCGGCGGTCACCGTCCACGTAGCCCTCGCCGTCATCCACCCCGAAGCCGTGCAGGGGATCCTCCGGATCGGGGTGCTCGACATTGAACAGCAGCGAGCGGTCGGCGCGTTCGGGATCGAAGACGCCGTGCTCGTCGAGGCCCGAGAGGTAGAAGGCGTGGAAGTCGTTCTTCGGGAAGACCTCCCCGCAGTGCGGGCAGCGGACCTTCCAGGGCCGCTCGATGGCGTCGATCTCCCAGTTGTACATCGGCACGTCCTCGCCGCACGCGGGGCAGACGCCGTTGGACCACACCATCCACGAGCGCGTAATCGTGCTGCCGAACATCAGGTCCCAGAGCTGGTCGTCGGACATGCTCATCCAGGGGCGGGCCGCCTCCACGATCCCCTGGCGCGCCCTCGCCGCCCAGGGGTAGGTGGCAGCGTTGCTACGAGCCGCCTCAGTCAGCTCCGGGGGGTAGAGGATGCTCCGCTGCTTGGCGGCCGCCCATGCCCCGTCACCCAACGACGAGAGCCCCAGCAGCGTCATGCAGGAGAGCGCGACAGCCACGGACGAATGCGTGGGCCTGAGGGTCTTCATCTGTATCGCTCCATCGAGATAGGTGACGCTCATCTGATGCACGGTCGCCGGCTTCCCCGCCCGGCCGGCTGGTCCCTTCACGCAACCGGGCGAAGGTTCCGGGGCGGCGGTCGCCGAAGTCGAGCCGGACCAGGCAGATTCGTCGTGCGACGCACAACACGAGGTGTCACAGATGAAGCCCCTCACTGCCACGCTCCTGTGCTGCACCCTTGCGGCCGGCGGTGCCATTGCGCAGACGGGCGCCCAGCGGCTGCACGAGCAGATGCCGCCGGAGCTGTGGGACCCGGCGGCGGTGGACTGGGTCAACGACGTGGCGGTCCTCGCTATGCCCTACATGGGTCGCGAACACCGTGAGACGCTGCTGCGGGACTTCGACCTCGACATGCTCGACTGGTACTGCGGGATGTCGATGAATGCTGGGAAGTTCTTCCGCCACCGGGGGATCCGCTGCTCGGCGCCGGAGGAGTACGAGTACCAGGAGGCGCTGCAGTTCTCGCGCCCGGACACGGTGGCGCTGTTCGAGAACAACGGCATCGCCATCACGCTCGACGGCTCGGTGGCGCACTTCCCGGAGGACCGCTACGGCGGCGCTCAGTTCATGACCCACCTGGCGCCGAAGTGGCACGAGGTGGTCAAGCAGGGGATGGCCCGGGTGGCTCCGTTTGGCGACAGCGTGACGCAGGACAACATCGGCGTGCCGCTGATCAAGGGCAACGGGAACTTCTCGGACTGGGCGAACCGACAGTTCCAGCGCTGGCTGCGCGACCGCTACGACCGCGCGCAGCTTGCGGGGATGGGCGTGGATAGGGTCTCGGACGTGCATATGCGCACCTACGTCAGCGATCTGCTGGAGCGAGGCACCACCGAGGAGGCGTTGGAGGATCGCCTGGTGCGGGAGTACATCCGGTTCATGTACTTCGCGCATCTTCAGGCTTGGCTGGACTGTGCCACGGCGGCGAAGCGGCGGGCGGCGAACGAGGGCCTGCCCATCCCGGCCGTCTACGGCAACCAGTGGGGGGCCTGGGGCACCTCGCCGTATGCCACGATACAGTCGCAGTACACGGACGTGGTGTGGATCGAGGGCGGCTGCGTGCAGCCGCCCTTCGGGCACACCACGACGGCCACGGCCGCCATGTTCTACAAGGTGGGGCGCGCCGCCGGCGACTTCCGCAAGCCCGTCTGGACGATCGAGTATCCGGGCCACTCGCACCCCGACAGCCGCCTGGCGCAGGCGGTGGTGTACTCGGACGCTTTCAGCAACGGCGGCTTCGTGGTGGGGCTGTGGGGTATGGGGGAGACGTCGGGCCCCCGCTACGAGGTGAACCGCGAGTACTTCGGCCTGGCGGGCGACTACCGGCCGCTGTTCACGCGCCGGGAGCAGCTCGCCGACGTCGCCGTCGTCTGGAACTTCCCCAGCCACTACTGGCGCAGCTTCTCGTCGCTGCGGACCGGGATCGCCAACCAGGGCCTGGTCAGCAACTTCTTCCGCATGCTCGAGGACCTGCACATTCCCTACGAGGCGATCATCTTCGGCCATCGCGACGTGTTCGACGACAGCGTGCAGCTCGACCGCCTCGCACGCTACCGTGTCATCATCGTGCCCGCCGCCGACTGCATGAGCGACCGGCACGCGCGAGTGCTCAAGCGCCTGGCGCGGGAGGGCGCCACGGTGGTGCTGGTGGGGGAGACGGGGACGCGGGACGAGGACTATGAGGAGCGCGAGCGAGCCGCCCTGACGGACGTGATCGGGGATGCCAGCGACAGGCGCGTGGCGTTCGGCGACGGTGCCTTCGTGGTGCTGCCCGAGCAGTTCATCGATGACTGGCATGGGGAGGACCGCGAGCAGGCGCGCCAGCGGCT
>JAYENL010000218.1:0-6590 GCA_034722055.1 Armatimonadota bacterium | reverse complement strand
CGTCACGCCGTCCACGATCCGCCACAGCGGCGTGTCCTCGTTCAGCCGCATGTGCTCGGCGAGAGTGACCGTGGCGTCGCTGACCTGCCGCGGCAGGTCCGGCTCATCGTCATGGATGAAGCCCAGGAGCGCGGGATGGCCGATCAGGCGCTCATCCCACGGCATGACCCCCAGCAGCCCTGCCCCCTCGACCAGCTCAATGTACTCCGCCACGTCCTCGGTGTCGCCGCTGCCCGGCCAGTAGCCCGCCACGGTGTTGATGCCGGCCTCGATAGCCCGCGGGAAGTTGGCCGGGTCCTGCAGCCAGATCATGATGGGGAAGTACGGCTCGCCATTGACGCGCAGGGCACGGTTCGCATCGATCGTCACGCTCTCGATCACTGGCTGCGCCCACGCCGCCGTCGCCAGCCAGATCGCCGCCATCACCGCCAGCCACTTCATGATTCCGCCTCCCCGGCCCGACGCTGCACTCCTGGCCCCTTTTCCTCCGCCGGGCGCACTCCTCCTCCGTCCGGCGGAGGGACCGCGCCATCAGACACGGAAAGCTTCGCCAAGCAGTCGCCACCGGAAGGAGCGACCAGCATGGGCTACGAGCTACGCATGGCCACGCCCGAAGACGCTCAGGGCATCTTCGAGACGCAGGTCGCGGCGTTCTCGATGGAGCAGGACTCCATCCGCTGGCAGCGGGCGCGATCGGCGGCCTTCGATCGCGCCGAGGAGTACATCGTGATGGTCGATGACGAGGGGCGCGTCATCGGCCTCGTGCACATCGGCGACACCTGGATCCAGGTGGGGGAGTGCGCGGTGCTCAAGGGCGATGTCGGCCACGTCTCCATCCGCCCGGAGCTGCAGGGCCGGGGGCTGGGCACGCGCATGATGCGCTGGACGGTGGAGCACCTTCGCGACGAGGGCTACCACCTCTCTCGGCTGGGCGGGCTGATGCACTTCTACTCCCGCTTCGGCTACGAGCCCTTTCTGCGGCGCTTCGTGGAGATCGACCTGCAGTCGGTGCGCGGCGGTCAGCGGCAGATACCGCCCGATGAGGTCTACCCCGAGCCGGAGGGCCTTCCCGGCACCGTCCGCCCCTACGACGAGGCCCGGGACTTCGAGGACCGGGTGCGGCTGCGCTGGGAGTTCGATCACGGGCGCTCCGGCGCACCTCGCGTCTCCCGCGAGACGGAGCCGCCGACGCATCCGGCCCCGCCCGACCCGGAGGCCATGCGCTGGGTCTACGAGCGCGACGGGCAGGTGGTGGGCTACCTCTTCGCCTCGGAGGCGCCGCTGGAGGCCCGGAGCGACGAGACGGTCTACGCGCTGGGCGACTTCGCGTATGCCCCGCAGTTCCCGGACGCGGCCGGCGCGCTGGTGAGGACGCTGCTGGTCCGGGCGGCGAAGACCCCGCCTTCGCGTGTCACCTCCCGGCTGCCCTTCGACGAGATGCTCACTGAGGCCCTGCAGCTCGCGGGCGTGAGCCTGCAGCGCAAGGAGCTGCACCAGGCCGTGGCGGGGAACATGATCCTGGTGCTGGACCTGGCAGCCACGCTGCGGCAGGTGACGCCAGAGCTGTCGCGGCGGCTGGCGAGAAGCCCCGTCGCGGACTGGCAGGGCGCCATCGAGATCAGCTTCCCCCGCCGCGGCGCCTGCCCATCCGAGGACCCGACGCAGGTCACTGCGGGGGATGCGCTGCCGGGCGAGGCCTGCCGGCTCGTGATCGACGGGGGAGAGGTGTCGGTCGCGGAAGGTCCCGGGCCCGTGGACCTGCAACTGGAGATGAGTCAGGCGCATTTCGTGAAGGGGCTCTTTGGCATTTGCGCGCTGACGGAGCTGTCCTGCTGCCGGCTGATGGACCTAACGCCGAGCGAGCGCGGGCTGCTGGACGCGCTCTTCCCGCGCACCCAGACCGGCTCGGGCCCGTGGGGGTGAACGTGGCAAGGTGGGGGCGCCGGCAGCGGGAGGCCGGGACGAGGGCCTCTCCCCGTGGCAGTTCGCGGGGGCGAACTGCGTTCCCCCTCTCCCTGGCGGCTTCGCCGCAGGCGGGAGAGGGGGCCGACGGCAACGACGACGGCAAACGGCCGGCGGGCAGGGCTGCCCGCCGCTCCGTACGACGTTTCGGCAGCGAGAGAGAGGAAAAGGCGGACCGGAGCGCTTCGTTCCCCCCTCCCGCTTGCGCCACGTCGTCTGTGGCGCCAGGGAGGGGGGTGGCCCGAGCTTTGCTCGGGTCGGGGGGAGGCGCCGTAAAGCTTGCCGTCCGTCGCTGCCGTCTCTGTTGGCAACTCGCTACGCGCAACTCACCAGGATGGGAGAGAGGACAATGCGCTTCACCTGCATCAGCGTCGTAGTCGCAGCGCTTCTCGCCGCATCCGTCGCGGTTGCCGGGCCCTTCGGCCCCGAGCGGCTGTATCGGGTCAATCCGCTGCCCGAGGGTGTGACGCCGGAGCCCTCCTCGCTCGCGGATATCCCCGGCATGACCGGCTTCATCGACGGCCGCTCCGGCGAGCCGGCACAGGTGCAGACCGCGGCGTGGGGGCTCGTGGACGAGCAGGCCCTGCACGTCATCGTGCGCTGCGACGAGCCCGCGATGGATCAGCTCGTCGCGAAGGTCGAGCGCCGCCAGGATGCGGACGCCTCGGTCTTCTCCGACGACTGCGTGGAGGTCTTCGTCAGCCCGGCGGGTTCGGAGGATGACTACTACCACTTCGCGGTCAACGCCAACAACGCCCGCTGGGACGAGCGTGTGAAGGATCGCGCCTGGACGGCCGGCTGGTCCTCGACGGTCGAGCGCCAGGAGGACGGCTGGGTGGCGCGCCTGGTCATCCCCCACGAGGACATCGGCGGCCCGCCCGATGACGAGGCCATGTGGTGGTTCAACGTCAGCCGGCAGCGACAGGCCGGCGGCGAGACGCAGCTCAGCTCCTGGTCGGACGCGGACGCTGACTTCCACGACCTCTCGCACTGGGGGCGGCTGATCTTCAGCGACGACTACGCCGCCATCCTCCGCAGGGCAGTCCTGCAGCCGTGGAGCCAGCGCGTCGATGACCTCGCCGACCGCGCCCGGATCTATCAGCCGGTGGCCGAGCATGTCGAAGAGGCGCTGGTGCCGCTGCGCGAGGACATGGCGCCGGTGCGCCAGGCGGTAGAGGGCGGCGGCCCGGATGATGTGGCGGGACTCTCGCGGCTGCTGGCGACCGGCGAGGCGGCGCTGGCGGGCCTTGCGCAGGTGGAGGAGGACCTGGGTGCGGCCATCCGCGCCCGGGAGGCCGCCCGGGCCATGCGCGAGCTGGCGCGCCCCGGCCAGCGGCTGCTGGCATGGCCCGTGCGCGCCATCACCAACCGCCGCATCATGCCCGCTCCCGAGCCGCCCAAGCGCATCGAGCGCACTATCCGCATGCGCGCGTGTCCGGGCGAAATCGAGCCCGCCTCCTTCGTGGTCTATCCGCTGGGCGAGGAGATGACCGTGCTGCCGGTGGTCACCGACCTGGACGGCCCCGGGCTGGGCCTGCGCTCCCGGCACATCGACATTCACGCCATCAAGCGGTGGTACCAGGCCAGCGAGGGCGGCACGCGCTTCCCCTTCAATGAGGGCGTGCGCGTGCTGACCCCCGAGCTGCTTCTGCACGACGACTCCCTTGTGCGCGTGGACCACGAGAACCGCGAGAACTACATGAAGCTCCGGTTCGAGGACCGCGAGGAGTACCTGTGGATCTCCAGCCCCGAGCCCACCGAGGAGGAGCAGCGCATCTCCAACAGTGAGCAGCCCATCTACGACACCGATGAGCTGCTGCCAGTGACGATCCCGGCCGACACCGCCAAGCAGTTCTGGATCACGGTGAGGGTGCCCGAGTATCTGCCCGCCGGCACCTACCGCGGCGCCGTTGAGCTCCGCTCCGGCGGCGGGGTGATTGAGACGGTGGGTCTGGAGCTGGAGGTGCTGCCCTTCGAGCTTGAGCCCAACCCGCTGGAGTCCAGCATCTACTTCCACTGGGGGATCGAGCTCACCACCGGTGAGGGGACCGTGCGGCACCGCAAGCGCAGCTTCTCGCAGTACCGGGCGGAGCTGCACAATCTGCTCGATCACGGGGTGGACAACCCCACCCTCGGAGTGCGGCCTCAGTCGGGCATGCTGCCGGTGGCGCTGGCACTCCGCGAGGCGGTGGGCATGGCGAACGACCATCTCTACTACCTCATCGCAAGGACCAGCACCCCCCCGGAGCGGCTTCGGGAGATCATCGACATCGCGGAGAGCTTCGGCTTCGAGGACGTCTACTTCTACGGCCGCGACGAGGCCAAGGGCGATGCGCTGGTGGCGCAGCGGGAGGAGTGGCAGCGCGTTCACGAGGCTGGCGGGAAGGTCTTCGTCGCCGGCCAGTCCCATGAGAGCTTCCCGCTGGTGGGCGACCTGCAGGACCTGCTGGTCAACTACGGCGACCCATCCGCGGAGGCGGCCGGGAAGTGGCATTCGCAGGGCCACAAGATCTTCTGCTACGCCAATCCCCAGTCCGGCCTGGAGGAGCCGGAGACCTACCGGCGCAACTTCGGCCTGCTGCTGTGGGCCAACGACTACGATGGCGGCATGACCTACATCTTCTACCATGGCTGGAATGACTTCTCCGGCAGCCGCTACCGGCAGCACAACTTCATCTACCCCACCGTTGACGGCGGCATCGACACCATCCAGTGGGAGGGCTACCGGGAGGGCATCGATGACCTGCGCTACCTCGGGACGCTGCAGAGGGCCATCGCCGAGGCCCGTGAGGCGGGAGGCCCCCGCGCCCGGCTCGCCGACCGGGCGCAGCAGTTCCTGGACACCATGGACGTCTCCGGCGACCTCTACGCGATCCGGGACGCAATGATCCGCTGGACGCTGCGCCTGCGCGGCGAGTGACAGCGTGCGGCGCGCTGATGCCGGATGGCCTCGCGGTGCAGACGGCCGTACGGAGCAACGGCCCCGCCCGGGTTGCGGGGCCGTTGCGCCTGCACTGAGGTGGCGTCCACGCGACAGGATGTCAGCCGGCTCCGCATCGTGCCGCTATCGACCAAGCCTGGCTCTCAGCTTCGACCACAGCCACGCCAGCCAGTGATGGCGCCTTCCGGTCGAGGAGTCGTCCTCGCTCAGCGTCTCGTCCGGGGAGTCGCTGGTCGCTTCCGGTCCCGCGTCCGCATGCGTCGTGACGGCCTGGATATCCTGGCCGCCCGCCTGCACCCCCTGGGCGACGTCCCCGCCGAAGGTCCCCCAGGCTGCCGCGGCAACCAATAGCACCAGGGCCATGAGAAGGGCGGTACTGACCTGGACGCTGCCGGATCGTCGGGACTGCAGCCTGCTGAGCGTTCTCATCGGCTTGTGCTCACATCCCAGGGTTGCTCGTGTACCGGTGTCCGGTTAAACGAAACGGGCTACGGCCCGTGCGCCGCCCAGGGGGCGAGCACACGACGTCCGTAGCCAGCGATGGCTTAACTATAGATGACACCCGTGCCGGGGACGCTCTGAAAACACTCAATTCTCGCTCATGAGTCTATCAATGGAGGAAGCGTCACAAGGCAGTCAGGTTCGGTCGGTGAGGTTGTCGGCGATGGCACACCACCCCTCGCAGGTGAGGCGGATGGGCTCCCCGGCGCAGCGGACGATGCGGTTGCCGGAGACCACGTGGCCGCCACCGCCGAGGCACACGATGGCCGCGTCATCGGTGACATCCTCCAGCACGTTCGAGGCCACCACGCAGTTGCTGGCACCCCCAAGCCGAATGCCGCCCTGGCGGGTGTCCTCCACGATATCCGCATAGACGCTCTTGCGGATGACGTTGCTGGAGATGGTGTGCGCGCCCGAGCCACCGGCGTCCTCCAGCAGCACCCCCGCCTCCGTGGTGTTGACCATGGTGTTGCCGGTGATCGCGAAGCCGTTGCAGGCGCCGGCGAGGTGTATACCGACGGGAGCGTGCAGGTAGTTGGAGGAGATGACCATGTCGCGGCAGCCGATGGCGTAGATGCCCTTCATGAAGCCCTCGATGGTGTTGCCGCTGATCACGTGCTGTGCGGTGCCGTCGAGGACGATGCCCTCCGCATCGCCGTAGGCCAAGTGGTTGCCGACGATGCGCACCTCCCGGCAGTTGGGATCGATGTAGACGTGCTCCTCCTGAATCTGCCCCTCGTTCAGGCGGCGGGTCTGGTTGCCGTGCATAGTGAGGTGGTGCACGTTCTCGGCGGAGAGTGCGCGCCTGCAGTCGCGCATCCAGCAGTCCCGGACGGTGGCGTTGGTGCCCTGGCTGACGAGCTGGACGGCCGTGCCGCCGTGGCCGATGAAGAAGCAGCCGTCCACCATGGTGTCGTTGGGGTGATCGATGACCAGGGCGTGTCCGGAGTCGTAGTTGCCCTCCATGGACAGATCGCGGATGGTGATGTTCAGGTCCGGCCACCACTCGCCGATGGCCCCGGCGATGGACAGCAGTGGATCGCCGGAGGTGCTGGTGTTCACCAGCACGCTGGCACGGCCGTCGCCCACTATGAAGAGGTGCTGGCCCTCGCGGAGCGCGATCTCGGCCGTCGCATCGATCTCCCATCGACCGGCTGGTACGTGCACCGTCCCGCCCTCGTCAGGC
>JAYENL010000217.1:0-28269 GCA_034722055.1 Armatimonadota bacterium | reverse complement strand
CATCTTCCTCCGTGGCGCCTGCGCCAGCAGGCACGTGTTGACACACGACCTATGCGTCACTTATAAATATAGTATAAATCTCGTCCTTGGTCAAGTCCCCGGAACACGAGGTTCCGCGCCGAGGACGCAGTTGCGGAGAAGCCTGACTATTCCCGTGGAGGATGCGGTGCACTATGGTCGCGTGCGATTCCGTTGCCATTGACTCGGCGGACGAGCTTCGTTTCGGCAAATCCCTCACGCCTCTGACCACGCGCCGGGGGCTGGCGATCGGCGCCGGGACCGTCTACCCCGAGCTGAACTTCACGCTGCCCGCCATGTCGATCACCGAGGAGTCCTGGCCGGAGATCGTCCGGCAGTACCGGGAGATCATCACCGATGCTCTGGAACGAGCCCGGCGTCTGCACTGCAGGGGCCTGGTGGTGGAGTTCGAGACCCTGCCGGACATGACCCGGCGCCCGGAGTGGGCCGTGGAGATCGCCGGCGTGCTGCAGGAGGCACTGGATGAGGCGCATTCACAGTGGGGTCTGCCGTGCGCGCTGCGCGTCACGCCCAACGACAACCGGGACATGCAGCGGCCGCCCAGGATGCGCGGCGGCCAGCTCTGGGAGCAGACGCTGACCACCTTTGCGGGCGCGGCAGAGCTGGGCGCGGACCTGCTCGCCATCGAGTCCACCGGCGGCAAGGAGGTCCATGACACCGCCCTGACGATGGGCGACCTGCCGCAGGTGATGTTCGCCCTCTGCGTGATGGGCGTGCGGGACATGAAGTTCGTGTGGTCGCATATCACCGACATCGCCGCCGGTCATGAGCACGTGCATGCCGCCGGCGACACCGCCTGCGGCTTCGCCAACACCGCAATGGTGCTGGCGGAGCAGAACATGATCCCGAAGGTCTTCGCGGCGGTGGTGCGCGCCGTGTCGGCGGTTCGGTCGCTGGTAGCCTACCAGTGCGGAGCGGTGGAGCCGGGGAAGGACTGCGGCTACGAGAACATCATCCTCAAGGCCATTACCGGCCTGCCCATGTCGATGGAGGGCAAGACCGCTGCGTGCGCCCACTCCAGCCCCCTGGGCAACGTGGCCGCCGCGGCCGCGGACCTGTGGAGCAACGAGTCCGTGCAGAACGTGAGGCTCCTGGGCGGCTGGGCCCCGAGCTGCTATCTGGAGCAGCTTGAGTATGACTGCCGGCTGCTCAACACCGCCGCGGAACAGGGCCCCGAGGCCGCCATGCAGCTTCGCGACTGTCTGGTGGACTCGGACGCCTCGCTCGACCCACAGGCCTTCATCCTCACGCCCGAGAGCGCCGTGACGCTGGCGAGGGCGATCGTTGGCGCGGACTCGTACTACCAGGCGGGACGCGCGGTCGCTGCCACCGCGCTTCGCATCCTCCGCGACGGCCGTGACGATGACCTCGTGGACGTCCCTCCGCGGGAGGTCCGCTGGCTGGACATCATGGAGGCGGCGGTCGAGGGCCTCCCGGATGATGAGGGCGAGTTCATCGATCGCATGATGGCCCAGGTGGACACCAGCAAGTTCATCCCCGAGGACTACGACCTGCCCGCAGGCTAATCCGCCCAGCCCCCGCGGGCGGCAGCGCATCAGCCATCCGGTGCGAGCAGCCTCTGGAAGAACGAGCACTCCCGGCAGATGGCCTTCTTCTCCTCCCAGTCCTCGACTCGCTCCGCTCGGGAGCAGCATATGTTGCCCGTGAGCATCCAGCACAGGGGGCCCTGGCGCGATCGATACACTGGGCACCGCTCCCGCGCCTCCTTAGAGCACTCGATGTGCTCCCAGCACGGCGTCTCGCTCAGAGCGGCCCCGCGGCGGCTGATCATCAGGTGCAGCAACAGCGCCTTCTCCAGCGCGGCGCTGGGCTGGCGCCACCCCTGCTCACAGCTCTGCACCGTGCGTGGCGAGACGCCCAGAAGGTCGGCCAGCTCCAACTGGGTGAGCCCCAGCTCCTCGCGGATGGCGGCGACATTGGCCTCGTCCTTGAGCACGTTCACGGCAGCGGGCCTCCAGACGCATCCCTGCTCGCTATGGCCAGCGACGGAGAACTCGGGGCCTCAACACGCCGTTGGTGCGGTCGGGCCAGCATGTGACATCCGGTCCTTCGGTTCGCCGAGCCGGTCAACCTGCATGCCGGGTGGGTCAGACCGTCCGGCTGATGACATCCAGGGCCTCGACGAGCTGGCTGACCTCCTCCTGGGTGTTGTAGAGGTACAGGGACGCTCGGCAGGTCTGGCCGGAGCCGAGCCATTCGAAGAGCGGCTGCGCACAGTGATAGCCGGAGCGCACCAGGATGGAGTAGCGGTCGTTGAGCAGCTTGGCCAGCGTGTGAGCGGGCATGCCGGGCCGCGTGACGGTCATCACCCCGCCTTTGATCTCGGGGTCATGAGGCCCCAGGAGGCGGATGCCCTTGATCTCCCGTAGGCCCTCCAGGGCGGCCCCGGTGAGCTGCCTCTCATGCGCCCGAACGTTCTCCATGCCGATTTCCCGCAGGTACTTCACGGCCGCACCCAGGCCGATGGCGCCCTCGATGTTCGGAGTGCCGGCCTCGAACTTCCACGGCACATTCGCCAGCGTGTAGCTGTCAGCGTGCACCTCGTCGATCATGTCCCCGCCCATCAGGAAGGGCGACATCCGTTCAAGCAGTGGAGCCCTGCCGAACAGAACCCCGATGCCGGAGGGGCCCAGCATCTTGTGACCGCTGAACACCAGAAAGTCGCATCCCAGCTCAGAGACCCTGACCGGCAGGTGGGGCACTGACTGCGACCCGTCCACCAGGAAGCAGGCCCCGTGCTCGTGGGCCAGCCTTCCGATCTCGCCCACGGGGTTGATGACCCCGAGGCCGTTGCTGACGTGCGTGGCGGTGACCAGCCCCACATCGTTCTCCCTCAGCAGCTTCTCCAGCGCCTCCAGGTCCAGAATGCCCTGGTCCGAGACTGGAACCTTCAAGACCTGCGAGGACGTGTTCCAGGCCAGCAGGTTGGAGTGATGCTCGGCGAGTGTCGTGATAACCGCTCGCTCGATCGGGAGGCTGTGAGCGACGAGATTGAGCGCCTCTGAGGCGTTCCTGACGAAGATGATCTCGCGCTCCATGGCCCCGATGAAGCGGGCCACCGTATAGCGGGCGTCCTCGTAGAGCTCGGATGCCTCCTGCGAGAGCTGGTGGACGCCGCGGTGGATGTTGGCGCAGTGATGCTCGTAGAAGCTGCGCACGGCGTCGATCACACAGCGGGGCTTGAGGGACGTTGCCGCATTGTCCATGTACACCAGGGGGCGACCGTTCAGACGCCGCTTGAGGATCGGGAAGTCCTCCCGGCGGCGATGGACGTCGTAGCTCATGGCAGTATCCCTTTCGTTGGCCCGCCGAGCGGGTGCCAGGCCGCTACTGAAAGCGTTCATAGGACGCAGACTTGACGAAGCGAAACTTGCCGGTCGGCTCAGGGTAGATCGTCTCCACGGGGAAGACCTCGAGCCGCTTGGGCCTATCGAGCAATCCGGAGAAGGCCGTGCGGATCGCCTGCAGGCCCACGGGCCGTCCCGGCGGGGGGACGACCATCAGATCGAACTCCCCGGGCCTGTGTTCGACGAGCTGGACGTGCTCCAGGCCGAGCTGCGAGTGCGCCAGGTCCATGACATCCTCCTCGGTGACGAGCTTCCCCGTGGCGGTCACGACCAGGCCCTGGAGCCGGCCGTTGCACGCGATCAGTTTCGTGGTCCGGCCGCACCCGCAGCCTGCCTCGTACCATCGGCCGACGTCGCCGAGAAGATATCGGATCAGGGGCATGTTGTAGCTGTCGAGGGCCGTGACGGCGATGTGCCCCAGCTCACCCTCGCCGGCCGGCTCTCCGTCCCGTATCACCTCGACGATGTACGAGCTCATGGCTACGTGAAGGTGTCCTCGCTCCTCACACTGGGCTGAGAACGTCCCCAGCTCACTGGAGCCGTATGTGTCGTACACCCGGGCCCCGAAGGCGTCCGCCATGAGCTGTCTCTGGTGCTCCGTGCTCAGCGCCCCCATGGGATGCACCACGGGCACATGCAGGTGCTGGCCCGACCGGCGGATGAAGCGGGCGAGCTGGTGCAGGTATGTCGGCAGGCCGGTGAGCAGGTGCGGGCGTGCGCGCTGGATGGCGTCCAGGTAGCGTTGGAGACTCTCATGGGAGATTGCCGTGCCGTCCGGCCCGAACGGGGGGAGCGTCTCGTCATAGATGAGGCCGTGGCGGATGGCCGATCGCAGGCGCCGATCCGCCGTACGCAGCGTTGCTCTGACCAGTCCCTGGCCCTGGCCGGCCAGCCACCGCACCTCCTCCGCAAAGCTCGGCGGCCGGTCACGATCCGCGCCACAGATGCGAGAGCAGGCGTCAGGCGGGATCTCGGCCCGCCGCGTCCCGATTGGACAGCCACCTCCGACGGGCTGGCGCCACAGCACAAGCGCCAGGCGTGAGAGCTGCCCCGACCGCCCCACGACGACGTGAACGCGGTCAGCGGTGGTACCGCTGGAGTAGAGGTGCTGTGAAGCGAGGGCGCGCCTGCCGCCGCTGAGGATGCGGTCGGGGAAGTTTGCGGCGATCTCTCGCTTGGTCAGCAGCGGCATCTGCCGGAGCACCTCGAACGGGCTGTGATCGCCCGGACGGGTCTGGACCTCCCCGAGCATGTCAGCGTAGAAGGGGACGGTGCCGCCGGCATGCCGCAGCAGGCGCCCAAGCTTGCGCTCCTGCACCCGCATCAGCTCAGACTGCGGCAGGAAGTCAGCCGCCAGGAGACCCCGGAGTCTGGGGGCAGCGCACGCGTACCCCGCGGCGCGCAGGATACGGTTCTTGAGCGAGGTCCGCCCCACTCGGGCCGGAGCTTCGCGGCGCGGCATCTCGGGGCTGTGCACGCCAGGCTGTTCGCGCGCCGGCCTGGGAGTATCAACCACTGTCATCTGGCCCATCTCCTGCATGTGGCAGATTCGGCAGGTGGGGTGGTCGCGGCGCTTACCCGAATCTTTCGTGGGACGCCGACTTGACGAACCTGAACTTGCCTGTCGCCTCCGGGTAGATGGTCTCCACCGGGAAGACCTCGAGCTGCTTGGGCTCGTCGAGCACTCGGGCGAAGGCCGCCCGTACGGTCTGCAGGTCTGCGGGTCCTTCAGGCGCGGAGACGACCATCAGATCGAACTCTCCGGGCCTGTGCTCGACGAGCTGGAAGTGTTCCAGGCCCAGGTCGAAGTAGGCCAGGTCCATGACCTGCTCCTCAGTGACGGGCGCCCCGGTGGATGTGACGATGAGCCCCTGGAGCCGGCCGCTGCACTCGATCAGCGGTGTGTTCCGGCCGCACTCACAGCCTGGCTCGTACCATCGGCCGACGTCGCCGATATCGTAGCGGATCAGGGGCATGGCGTAGTTGTCGAGGCACGTGACGACGAGCCGTCCCAGCTCCCCGGGTCGCGCCGGTTGACCGTTGCGCAGCACCTCGACCACAAAGCAGCTCGTGGCAACGTGCAGCCCGTTGTGAGCCTCACACTCAGATGCCACGCAGCCAAGCTCATTCGAGCCGTAGGTCTCAAACACCTCAGCACCCAGGCTCTCCCCGATGAAACGCTTCATCCGGGCGGTGGAGACGCTGCCGATCGGTCGCACGACCGGAACCTGCAGGCGCCGCCCGGTTCGCTGAAGGTGCCGAGCGATCTCCTGCAGGTACGTAGGCAGGCCGCTGAGGAGATAGGGCTCCTCGCGCTTGATGAGCTCCACATGGTGAGGGACGGACTCGGCTGTGGCCGCTGTGCCCTCCGGGCCCAGGAGCGGCGGAAGGGTCGTATCGTTGAGGATACACGTGCGTAGCGCCTCGCGGATGCGACGAGCCAGCGAATCTGCCACCGCACGCGTCGGCCTCGAGCTGCGCCGCGCCGCCCACCGCATCTCGGCCGCCAGGCCATCCGGCCTCTCGGCACCATGACCACAGACGCGGGAGTACGCGTCAGGTGGTATCTCGAGCCTGCGGCGGCCGGGCGCGCAGCCCCCGCCGACCTCGTCGGCCCATAGCTGCAGCGCGTGCCGCCAGTGCTGCGCGCCGACCGTCAAGACGACCTCGATGCCGTCGCTGGTGGTCCCTGACGTGGTCACGTGCCTGGCGCTGATTGCTCGCCGCCCCCCGCTGAGGATGCGGTCCGGGAAGTTGGCCTCGATGTCGGCCTTCGTAAGTACCGGCAGCTTCCGGAGGACGGCCAGGGGGTCACAGCCGTCGAGATCGATATCCAGACCTGCGAAGATATCGCTGTAGTATGGCACTGCCGCGGCAGCGTGAGCCAGGAGGCTCCGGAGCTTCCTGGCCTGGACAGCCTCGATCCGGTGTCGGGCCGCGAAGTCCAACTCGGACATCCAGCGGCACTCCCGCCAACCGTAGAGGTGGGCCAGGAGCCGCACCCGTAACCCACAACCTGATGCCACCGCCTCGGCCGCCATTCCCCTAATGCCCCGCCCCCTCCGTCGCGCCGACGCACCACAGCCCATGAGGTATCACTGAGTGATATCAACCACGCAGTCTACCTCACGGCGGCTGGCGCAAGGATCACAGTTGCCTCACAATCAGCGCGCACGTGCCGGGCATGTACCTCTTTCGCTTCACCGCCTCAGCACCGACGGGCGAACAAAGCCGTGCTGCGGCGACGACGCGATTGCGTTAAGTGAGCCAATAGTGGGACTTGCGGAAACGGAGAGGCTGGCGGGAGCTACTCCTCACACACGCCCAGCACTCGCTCGAAGGGGAGGCGGTGCAGGACCCTGTCACTGCCAGGCTTGCCGACGCTCACGGTGCAGCGGTTTTGACGCGGATGACCTCGCCGCGATACACAGTGCCACGGTGGCGGAAGCGGATGGATACCGACGAGCGCCGACAGGTCGTGCATCTGGTCTCTGATGAGCTGGGCACTGCTGCCGGATCAGGGCGGCTGCATGTTGCGGCTCAAGGTGTTTCTTGATGAGGCCCGTGAGGTATCCATCCCCGCGGGGAAATCCTCGGATCGCCCCACGTACGACCCAAGGTCACTGACGCCTGTGGGTGGGCGTCTGCGGTGTCGGGCAGGCGTGGTTCGATGATGTGACGGTGGTGCGGCTCCGGCCCGAGGTTGAGCCTGCCAAGTAGCGAAGGCTTGCGTAAACGGCTCCGGCAGCCCGGCCGGCACCCTCTCCTTTGTCGATCGGCAGTCACATGGACAGACGCGCTGTCGGCCACCAGCTGGGCGTGCCTGCCAAGGATCGCCTCATCATCCCACGCGCCGTGCCCCACGAACCGCTGGATGGTGAAAACGAAGCGAGTGTCGTTGCGTTGCCACCGACGATCAGGTCGGCCGGTCAAACATGGGGTTGACATGTCGCCCCAGCTCGACGCCCGGCCCGTACTCATCCTCGGTGAAGGCCGGCTTCACGGTCCAGCACTGCCGCACGAAGGGCTCCGTGATGCCGCGCAGGTTGAACTGCGGCCCGTGCGGCCGCCAGCGCTTGCAGCCCCGGACGATCTCCAGCGCGTCCGCGACCCCGGGTATCGTCTCCGCGTAGGGCCGCTGCTGCTGCACACGCGGCGGCGTGCGCTCCATCGCGTGCGCTGCCAGCAGCACCAGAGCCTGCTCGGGGCGGATACACGCATTCCCAAGGCTGAGCTGGGCGGGCAGATAGCCGCCGCCGCGGCAGGTGTCCACGATCTCCTCCGCCACGGGCTCGATGGGGAGTTTGGTGGGGGCCATCGCCACCGCCGCCGACGGCTCCTCCAGCGGCCCCATCACCTGCGGCACCTCGTAGGTGTCCGCCCGCTCCAGCGCCCGCGCGGCGAGCAGGAACAGCAGCTCGGCGGCGGTGAGCTCGTCGGTGAAGGTCGCGCCCCCGGCCTCGAGAGCCGCCTCGGCCCCGCGCAGCAGGACACTATCGCTCACCCGCACAGCGCGCCTCCCGTAGAGGTCGTGGATCCCCGCCACCGTGGTCCACTCGACGTTGGGCTGGTTGACCAGCTTCACCACCAGGCGCTCGAAGTTGCGGAGGATCGTCTCGATGGAGACGCCCTCCACCATCTCCGGCGCCTGCCACTGCGATGGTGGAGGGGCGGCGCCGTGCTTGAAATTGAGGGCATCCGGAAACTGTCTCATGACCGTGATGACCGGATGGCAGCCGAACATGGCGGTGTAGTCGTAGGACTCTGCGCGCTCCGCGAGGTAGCCGTCCACGCGGGCCAGTTGCCGCTCGAAGGCCGGCGTGTCGCGATAGAGCGTGTCGAAGTGCCACCCGGCCTGATAGCCCCCGATGGTAAGGGCGTTGCAGTACCACGCCACGTTCCGGCCCGGCAAGCGGAAGGGCGTGTGGAAGTAGGGCTTGCCCAGCATCCCACAGGCGTAGATGATCTGGGCGGCGAGGGTGCCCCCGTGCCGGGTGATGGCGCTGCACTTGCCGAAGATGCGCTCAAGCGCCTGGAAGCCCGGCACCTCGCGGAAGAGCACTCGGGCCACGCCCTCAAACCATCCCAGCCCCGAGACCTCCTCCGCGGTAGTGGGATGAACGGAGCCGCGATCGAAGTGCAGGCTGACGTCATGCTTACCAATGGCCTCGATCACGTCCCTCTGCCCGTGCCGCTCCATGAAGCGCGCCTTCTCGCCGTGGATGTGGAAGCAGCCCGGCAGACCGTGTTTGGTCATGATCTCTGCCATCTGCCCCGGCAGCCGATGCACTGGGGAGTCCGGTGGCGAGAAGTAGTCCTCGGTGTCGAAGTAGATCACCGCGTACACGGCGCCGCCTCCTCAGGCTCAGCGAAGATACCGTCATGCAGTGGGGCTACCGGCCGGCCAGCTCTATCCGCAGCAGCTCAATGGTGCCATCCTCGTGGGCCACGGCCACCTGCGAGTGTGGCAGCGGCACGAGCGCGCTGACCGGCGCGGAGTGCTGGTCCGCCCTCGCAACGACCTCGCCCCCGGCGCTGAGGACCCTCACGTTGCCGCGCTTGGTTCCGATGATCGTCTCCGTGAGGTCATCGGCGTCAAGGTCGGCCGCCGGAGCGGCAGTCATGGGCTCCCGCATGTACAGCCGCCAGGCCTGGCGCAGCCGCTGCGGGGAGTCGGTGTCCTCCATGCGGTGATAGAGCCCGCGCACGTCTGCCGCGTCGGTGGTGGCGATGAGCAACGGATCGTGCTCGGCGGAGCGGCCGACCAGCAGGTCAAGGATCGAGCCGCAGTGGAAGACGTTATCCGCGAACCGCTGGTCGGTGTCATAGCGCATCGTGAACACGCCGCCGTCCGTGCCCACCGCGACCTCCTCCACGCCGTCCCCCTGCAGATATAGGGCGACGTTCGCCTCCGGGGCTCCGTGGTTGACGTGCAGGTAGGCGAAGCCGGCGCCGCCGGTCATGAGGTTCTCCCCATCGTGGCTGAGGGTGCGCGTGCCCGAGTAGGGGTCGAAGAAGGATGCCACCACCTCCAGCATGCCGTCTCCGTTCAGGTCCGACACCGAGGCGGTCTGCGCCATCCCCCGCTGCCTACCACGCCACTCATCCTCGTAGGGGTTCTCCCACCACAGGCTGCCATCGCTCCGGATGACCTGGACGTAGGGTCCCACCGCGACGATCTCGGGGCTGCCATCCCCGTCAAGGTCAGCGCTGAGCAGCTCCTTCGCCTCCTGGGGACCGGCTCCGTACTCGCCCGCCCGCACCTCGAACTGCCATAGCGCCTGGCCCTCATCCACGGCATAGATGAGGTGATCCTCGCTCCCGACGATGGCCTCAGCCTGCCCGTCACCGTCGATGTCGGCCGAGGTCAGTGCTGTCACCGCGGCCGGCGCCTGCCATGACCACTGCGCCAGCAGGTCCGGGCCCAGCGCCATGACGCTGCCGTCCGCGGCGCCTGCGAGAAGCCCGTCTCCGGCGGCCACCAGGTGCGTCACGGTCTGTTCCAGCTCCATGTGCTGAACGACCTCGGCGCCCTTGTACTCAGGCTGGGGCTGCTGGGCGAGGAGACGGCGTCGCGCTGTCAGCGCCCGGTCAGCCACAGAAGCGCCCTGCGCCGAGAGCTCCTGCCGCGCGGCGGCCGAGACCTCGGCTGTGCGGATGCTCCCTGCCTCGAAGCCGAGCGTCTCGCCCATCCACGTGAGCCGCACCGGTCCGTCACTGCAGTCAACGGACATGATGCCGGCGGCGGGATCGACCTGCACGCTGACCGGCCGTTCGGCGCTCAAGAGCGTCTCGCCTGCGAGCGCCAGCTCCGTCGCGGCGGCCACGGTGAGAGTCCGCAGTCCGATCAGGGCCATCTCGCCGACGAAGGCGATCTCACCAGCCTCGAAGGAGCCGGAGGCGCAGCCCATCCGGCATCGGCTCCTCGTCACCGACGCCGCGCCACGACGCCCGGAGGAAGTACTCCGCCGGCGCGCCAGCCTGCAGGTCGTCGAGCACCGCGAACCACTCGCCCTTGAGCCAGATGACGTTGCGGCGCCACTGCAGGTCCCCCAGCCGGACCTCGGTCCGCAGCAGGCCGGAGCGGTCGAAGTCGGCCGCCTCACGGACGTAGGCCTGGGCCGCGGGCGAGCGGTACTGCCCATCCTGCATGGCGACGAGCCCACTGTGATCCTGCGCCGCTCTGCGGCCGTACTCGTGGTCAACCAGCCACATCTTCCCGTTATCGGTGAGGTTCACCACACAGTTGACATCCATCTGGGTGTGCCCGTCTCGCTTCATGCCACTGAGGAGCATATACTGGCGGTCGGCGCCCCAGGCCTCGCGCAGGCATATCTTGTTGAACCGCCCGTCATCGTAGGGCTCCCGCGACAGATACACCGGATCCAGCCGCCCCGCGCCCTTGTCAACGGGCCGGGGGTAGATCGGCTGCACGCAGATGCCGGTCAGGTCCACCGGCTCCTCGGCGGGGACATCGGGCGCGATGGCGTACCAGCTCTGGTAGGCCCGAAGCCCGGAGTTGCGGTGCAGCAGGTTGTCGAGGACCCATCGGTAGCGGCCGTCCCCAGTGGCCCACAGCGCGTGCATGAAGACCGGGAAGTGCGCGACGGGCACCAGGCCGGTGGTGTCGCCGAAGCCGGTGTATAGCCCCAGATTACTGACCGCCGCCAGCAGGAAGTAGTCGGCATGCTCGGCGGCGACGCCGCGGCGGAAGTAGTCCATGTACGGCCGGGCCTTCGCGAAGGTCATCGAGTGGTTCGGGCAGTAGGCCATGTACCCGGCGGCATCCTCGGGGATCTGGAAGCTGCCCGCCTGTCCGCGGAACAGCGCATCGCACATCTCCATCCAGTAGCGCGTCTCCGGCAGGTCGTAGTAGCGATCGAAGTACTGCCAGACCCGGAAGTCCTGCAGCGCGGAGTTGGTGCCATGGTTCTCGTCGTGAATCTGCCGGCAGCCCTCGCGGATGAGCGTGTGCATCGCCCGCTGTTCGTGGCCCTGGCGGGCGGCACTGAGGAGGGCGTTGGTGACCGCGAGCCTCATGCGATCGCTGAAGACAGGCAACTCCTCGATCAGGTCCCATGTGGGCGCAAAGGCGGTGATCCCCGCACTCATGCTGTGCTCGCGGCTCATGTCCCGGGAGGTCTCGAATGCCTCCAGGTTCCTCTCCAGCATCTGCGCCATCCTCGGCGGGAGCGTCTTATCGCCGAGGTGGAACCACGTCTCAGCGAAGACGCCGAGGCAGCCGATGACCGTCTGCACCGCCGCGGCGGGCTCGGCCTCCACCGTCACGATCTCGCCGGCCTGGTTCATGACCCCGGCGTTGACGCAGTACTCCCGCAGGTACTCCTCCGACCGCACCTGCGGCATGCGCTTCTCCCACTCCCAGTCCGGAACGCTGGGCAGCTCCGTCCAGTGATACTCCACGTCCACGATGGGCTTGTCGAGCACCAGGTCCTCCTCGGCAGCCGCCACATGCGTCTCAATGAAGCGGTCCACGGCCTTCGAGACGCCCGCGGCATTGCTTCCCCCCAGCACGACCACGTTGTGGCCCAGCCCAAAGGGATCGTGAGCCGTGCGGACCACATAGCCGCCCGGGCCGGGATAGAGCAACCCCGCGCGCGCATACTGCCGGCCCCACAGCGCATCGATGATCCGATTGCTGCCCACGTAGCCCAGCGCGATGACGTGCGTCCGCGAGAGCGCATCGGACGGCAGGAGATCCTCGTCAAGGAGGTCGCCGGGCGCGACGATCTCAGGCGCGGCCCCCAGTCGCCCTATCGCCCTTGCCAGCCGCCGGGCATCCTCAGAGAACTGGCCCTCGTCCCCGGCCGCGATTACGTACCTCGCCTGCCCGTCCACCACCAGCTCCGTCCGCGGATAGAGGCGCTTGAGCTCGGCGATCGGCTGCGGCTCGCCGGGGTAGATGAAGGTCAGCATCATGCGGACCGGTGTACCGCCGGCGCCAAGCTGGCGGTCATCCTCGTGCAGCTCGTCCACAGTCGCGGAGCTGCTGCCCGTCGGCAGCTCCACCCCGATGCGCGTGTCGGCGCCGCCCTCAAGCTCCACCACCACGTCGTGCATGGGCGCGCCGCCGGCCACGTCGAAGCCGGCGCCGTCCACGGTGACGCCCTCGGCCTCGCGCCTGCCCTCGCGGGAGCGCGCGCGGAGCTCGAGCAGCTCCCCGCCCTCCACGGTCACTCGCCCGCTCCAGGCATCATCCGCGACCAGCTCGGGCATCATCCGCACCACGAAGCGGGCCTGCTGCTCTCCGTCCCAGCCCCTGGCGTCGATGAGATAGCGGGGCGCACCCATGGCGCCCGCACATGTGATGAGCGCAACTGCGGTCACGGCGGTGAGCCTCTTCACTGTCAGCAACTCCTCTGTATGAGCATAGTCGCAGACGGGCGATGGTGTCAGGGGGCCAGCCGGATCTCTCGCACCTCGCCGTCTGCGTGCACCACGAGCGCGCCCTCCCCACCGGACAGTATCTGCTGCACCGGCGAATCCGCCGGACTCACCCTGGCCAGTGGCTCGCCTGACCGCACATTCAGCACATGGACGGCCCCGCTCTTCGTCCCTGCCAGCAGTTCGCTCTGCTCGTCTCCCCCGATGTCTGCAGTCTGCAGGACAGTGAGCTTCTCGCCGATGACCCGCGTCCACGGGGTTCGCATCACGACGCTCACTCCTGTTCAGGCGATCCGTTGCCGGTCTCATTGCCGCTGACGATGGAGTCCGCCAGATACCGGAGCTTCAGCGGGATGCCGTCGTGGCAGATGGCGATGTTGTCGGTCACCACAACCGATCCCTCCTCAGGCCACTCGTAGGGACGGCCGCCGCCGTCGCCGCCATTGACGTAGATCGCTGCCCCGAAGCCCGTCTCAACGTGATTGCCCGTTATCGTCGCGGGCCAGCCGAGCGGGTAGACGTCAATGCCGTTAAATCCGTTGGGCTTCTTGACCCAGTTGCCGGCGACCACGGTTCCGCCGTTCACGAAGATGCCCCGCCCAGGCTCATCGCTTCTGACGGTGTTTCCGCAGATGACGTTGCCCATGGAGGTCTCGCCGCCCTTGGATGAGATGTCGCCCCCTCCGGCGCCAGAGCCGCAGTTCACGACCAGGTTGTTGGCGATCACGGAATGGCGGGCCTTCATGTAGATCGCCTCATGGTCTTGGCCGGTGTTCAGATTCCGCACGGTGTTGCCAATGATGGCCAGGTCGGTGCCATAGGCCAGTATCCCGTGCACCTCGTGTCCCGCGCCGTCGATCACCTCGGTGGAGCCGAAGATGGTGTCCATCAGGTTGCCCTGAACCGCCACGTCCCTGGTGGTCTCGCGCGTGGCATTGCTGCCGATCACGACACAGGACGCGCCGCCCTCCTCATGGCCGATGTCCTGGAAGGTGTTGCTGAGCACGTGGACGCAGGAGATCTCGCCGTAGATGATCGCGATACCGGTCCTGACGCGCTCGAACCGACAGTCGCG
This sequence comes from Armatimonadota bacterium, assembly GCA_034722055.1. Classification (GTDB taxonomy): domain Bacteria; phylum Armatimonadota; class Zipacnadia; order Zipacnadales; family UBA5352; genus JAYENL01. The sequence continues at coordinate 14,382 of JAYENL010000217.1, read as the reverse complement.
AATAGTCACGTTCGTGATGACGCCCACGGGGTCCTTATGGGTGCTGATTGCCGTGATGCAGTCCTCGAACCTGCACCGCTCGATCATCACACCGTCGAGGACATTGCCCTCCGGCGAATCCGGCTTCAGCACGATCCCCTCGCCACCGGAGAAGGTCAGATCGCGCACCGTGAGACTGTCAGTGAACCTGATCGTTCCGGGGTCTAAGAGCGTCGTAGCATCCCTGCCCGCGCCGGAGATACTCGTCGGCGCACTCAGATCGACGCTGAGGCCCTCCAGATCGAAGTGCCCCGGCCCCACCTCGATGGCGCCACCGTCGGCCACCGCCTGCAGTGCGGCAGCCACCGTCCGTAACGGCTCCTGCTCGGTCCCGGGATTGTCATCGCTGCCATCAGCCGAGACGTAGAAGCTCTGCTGCGGCGCCGCCGGCGTCGCGAGCATCGCCAGGCACATCGCGGTCAGACCGACAAGCCACTGGTGCGTCCAATCAATGCTCATTCTGCCTGCTCCTATCTGACGAGCCGCTCGGGCAGACCAGAGCTGTGACGCCCACGGCTCTGCCCCTCTGGGAGGTAACTGCGGCTGTCCGTGCGCGGGGCGGAGAAACCGTTTTCTCATACCACTTCGCCCAATCCGGACCTCATTCCTTCATTGGACATGCTGCGCCCTTTCGTGTATGATTAAAAGACATACTCTGGAGGCAACACTGGCTGAGGACGCGGGTGGAGCAATCCGAAGTTCTGGTCCCGCAAAAACGATTGACGCCGGAGGCAGCAGACTGGAAGGAATGAGCGCATGAGCGTCACGCTGCGGGAGGTCGCCGAGAAGGTCGGTGTAACGCCATCTATCGTCTCCCGGGTGCTGAACGACAAGCCCGTGCGGGTCTCTGATGACACCCGGCAGCGGATCATCGAGGTCGCGGACGAGCTCAACTACCGCCCCGATCTGTATGCTCGCGTCCTGCAGTCCGGCAAGTCCCCGATGGTTATTCTGGTGGCGCCGCGGTCCTTCTACCTGATGAACGCTCGGAAGACAGCGCGCCTGCAGCAGACGCTGCGTCGCACCGGGCACCCCCTCCTCACGGCCGATATCAGGCTGTTCGACGATCCCCGTGCCGCCATCGACCTGCTGCTCCTGACGAAGCCGAGGGCGATCGTGTGGCTGTCTCCGGAGTGGGGTGACGACAGCGAGTTCGAAGAGATCTGCTCGGAGCTGCATGAGCGGGAGACCCACGTCATTGCGGTGGACTACCAGAAGCAGCTCCCGCCGGACGTCCCCTGCGACGCCATCACCGTCGATCGCGCCTACGGCTCCTACCTGGCCTGCCGCCACCTCATCGACTGCGCTGGCGAGAACGTAGCGATGGTCGGCGGCAGTTCGGGGGGACGCCTGCAGGGATACCGCCGCGCTCTCTCTGAGCGAGGCATCGATCGGGAGATCATCGGCTGGCTGAGTACCGCTGAGCCGCCCCGGGAGGCCTACCAGGTCACGCTGGGTCTTCTCGACGACCATCCCGAGATCGAGGGCATCTTCTGCTATTCGGATCTGAATGCCATGGGCGTTATTAAGGCTATCCGCGAGACCGGACGCACCATACCCGACGACATCTGCATTGCCGGATACGACGACGAGCCGTGGACCGAGTTCCACGACCCTCCCCTCACCACGGTGACTCACCCCATCGAGCAGCTCTGCTCCCTGAGCCTGTCGGTGCTGCAGGACCGCTTGGACGGCAACGACGAGCCCTGGTGCCGCATCGGCCTGCATCCGGCACTCAAGATCCGCGCCTCCACTGCGGGTCGGGAGAAGTGAACGGCGACGGCTGAGCTCAGCCGCGGCGTCCTTCGCCGCAAGTCACGAGTGACACTCGCCCTGCGGCCTTCACCCGAACCAGACGAAGTATCTGCCGAAGAAGCTCTCCCCGATGCTCCCCAGCAGGCTCCAGACCACCCCTGCCGTGAAGTAGTGGCCGATCGCCAGACCGAGGAAGGCCGGAACCAGCGTCCGGTACACGCTACGCCCCCAGATCCGCAGTATCAGGCTCTTGACCGCCCATACCGTGAAGAACGGCCCCCAGAGGGCCACTCCAGTGGTTATCGTGCCCATCGCGAAGCCCAATGGATGCAGCGGGAAGCGCAGCAAGTGCATGCGCACGATAGAGAGCAGCATCACGGTCAGGAACCCTACGACGGTCGCCCCGACGCGCTGCGGATCGGGCATCGCATGCGCGGAGGCGTAGCTCGTCAGCGCTGTGTACTCCTGGATCGCCAGGCCCGAGCCCCAGCCGGCCATCCGCTCGAAGCCGCCCGCCGGGGCTGACGAGATCGCGGGCCGGGTTACGCCCGGCCCGCGCAGGCTCCTGAGCATCCCACGCGACAGCGCCGCGGGCGCCCAACACGACAGGCTGGAGGCCAGCGGCTCAATTGGCCTTCGGGAACTCCAGTAGCCCGTCCGCGTGCACAGCCGCCACGCCGTCGGGCGTCACGGCAAAGCCGACGACGGCCGATCCTGTGGGCTCGGTCTTCCCCACCAGATCGCCACTGGCAGCATCCAGCAGGTGCAGCGCGCCGTCCGTTGTGCCGGCCAGCACCTCGCCATCACCGTCGCCGTCCAGATCCCCGGCCCACAGGCTCATGACCTTGCGGCCCACGATCTGTGTCCAGCCTCCGGCGTCAAGCCGCTCGTCCTCCCGTGTCTCGTCCTCGTGGTAGGCGATCACCGCCCCCATATCCGTGCCGGCGTAAACCCAGGCCTCTTCCTCACCCTCGGGGACGTAGCTGACCAGGGCCGCATAGGAGCCCCTGCGGTGGAAGGCTACCTCACCCGGGGCAGGTTCCCCACACCAGCGCATGAAAATGTGGCTCTCGGTGCCTGCAACGAGGATGGGCGAGCGCCCTTTCGCCATTCGTGCAACCTCAAGCGCCTGAGGCCTCGGGATGTTGAGGCCGTAGGGCCCCTTGCCGGCGATGTAGGTCCAGCCCTCAGGAACGATGCCCTGTCCCTCATGGTTGTAGATGACGGCCTTGGGATACGAGTCGATGTAGAGCGCGGCCACCTCCTGGTCGCCGTCGCCGTCGATGTCCACGACGTTGCCGCACGTGAAATCACCGCAGATGCGGCCCCTGGAGAGCCTGAGGTAGTGCTCCCAGAGGATCTCCCCGCCAGCGTCGAGGCAGTGTGTCCAGTTGGCGCCCACCACGACCTCACCATCGCCGTCGCCCTCGAGATCAACGATGTCCACGAAGTCTACGGCCGGAGGGCCGGGGAGGGTCGCGCCCTTCGTCGGCTTCGCCTCGAACTGCCATAGCCGCGAACCGTCGGCGTCCAGCATATACAGATTATGGTCGTCACAGCCGACCGCCACCTCCGGCGTGCCGTCCCCGTCGAGGTCACCGATGTCGAGCGCCCGGCACGGCATCTCCGTGCCGAAGTGCCACAGCGTCTCTCCGTCAGCGCTCATCGCGGTCGCCCCCTGCTCACCCACAGCGACCATCTCCTGGACCCCATCCCCGTTCAGATCGCGTGCGATCACCTTCGCGGTCGGGATTCCCAGCTCGCGGCGGGCGGTCTCCAGCGCCGGCGCCTCTATCCCGTCGCCGGCGGCCGCAGGGTCGTACGCGGCCGCCAACTGCTCCGCGGCGGGAAGTGCGCTGTCGCAGACCGTCTGGCGCAGGCCGGCGGTCAGCCTGCCCGGGAGATGGTGCCAGCCCGCATCCAGCGACATCTGCCTGCCATCCGCCAGCGTGATGGAGGCCGTCTCGGCCACCTGCACGCGCGGCGAACCGTCAGGGCCAAAGGCCACGATGACCGGCGTTTCCGAGCTCAGCAGTGGCTGCTCCTCCGGCCCCAGGCGCGTGACCCCGGCGAGCAGAGCGCTGTCGTCGCTCACCATCCAGCTCCCGGCATCGGCCGCCATCCCCGGCAGGTCGCCGACCCCGCACAGCACCCGCCTGTCGGGCATCTCGACAATCGCAGCAGTGGGTGAGACGTGAACGACGCCTGTCTCCTCCAGGTCCGCGGCCGAGCCGGCCGTGTGGAGGAGGTTCGTGAAGGTCGTCTCCTCGCCCGCCTCCATGCGATGGGACTTGTCCTGCTGGAAGATCCGGGTGACGGCCTCAGCCCCTGTGTACTTCTCCCACTGCTCGTCCATGGGCAGATCTATCGTGTCCATGTCCAGGTAGGCGCCGCCGTCGCTGCGAACCTCGCACACGTCGTCGCCCTGCCTCAGGTAAAGCGATTGCTCCCTGATCTCCGGCTGGCCCAGCCCCCGCCACGAGCAGCGGATGATGAAGTGGCCCTCCTCCTGCGCCATGGCCCGGTCCAGCACCAGGAACCAGTCGCCCCGCTGCCAGAAGATCGTGCGCTCCCAATCCGTGTTCGAGAAGCCCTCATACAGAGCGCGGCAGAGCGCCCGGTCGCCAGCTTCGGCGAAGTCCAGCAGCGTGGCCTCGTGTTCCGGGTAGCTGGCGCGACCGTCCCGAGTGATGAACAGGCCGCTGTGGTCCTTGATGTCGCGGACATTGTAGATGTGGTCCACCAGCCAGACGCGTCCCCGGTCGGTGAAGTTGATGATGGTGTTCACGTCGTTGTGCTTGTGCCCGGACGGGCCGTATGGCTCGCCCTGGCTCGACCACTTGCCGGCCCCGTCGAAGAGCAGGTACTGATCCTCCGGACTCCAGCCCTCCCGGAACACGATCTTGTTGAAGTACTCCGGCCCGATGCTCTCTCGGGGATCGGCGATGAACTGCTTGGAGCCCTCGCCCTTGCTCAGGGTCTGCTTGAAGATCGGGAAAACGGTCATCCCCAGCCAGTGATCGGGCCTCCGCGGCTCAACGGTCAGATCGTGTGGTATGGCGTGCTGCCAGTTGCGCAGGCTGGTGGCCTGTGGGAGCAGGCGGCGGTAGATCCACGACAGGTAGGGGTCGCGGTAGTACCAGGCGGCCTTGGCGATGGCCTGGTAGGCTCCCGGGATCAGCAGGCCGCCGCCGTCGCCAAAGCCGGTGTTGAGGCCCAGGTTGTTGACCGAACACTGACTGATGTACTCGGCGTGGCCCCGGGCGATCCCGAACTCGAGGTACTTGAGGTCCCGGCTCGCGAATGCGTAGTCCATGGTGTCGTCGGGACAGATAGTAAGGTAGGTGGAGCAGTCCTCGAGGATCTGATGGGTGGAGCACTGGCCGTCGAAGGTCGCCTGCACCACGTCCATCCAGTAGTCGCCCTCGGGAAGGTCGTAGTACTTCTGGAAGTAGTGCCAGTCGCCGAAGCTCTCCGTGGCCGAGTGCGTCGCATGGTTCTCGTCGAGGACCTGCACATAGCCCTCCTTGACCAGCCTGTGTACGCTGCGCTCCTCGTGGCCGACCTTGGCGTCGGTGTAGAAGGTGTTGGTGATCAGGAGGCGATCCTCATCCGTCCAGATTGGGTACTCCTCAACCACGTCCCACCCCTCGATGTCTCCAGAGGAGCCACCCACCATCGACAGCCGCTCCTCGACGGTCTCCAGCAGATGGCGGTTTGTGTGCAGCACCTCCCGCATCATCGGCAACAGGTCCCTGTCGCCAGTCCACTGCAAGCACTCCGCCATGGCGCCGATGGCGCCGGTCACCGTCGAGAGGGTCCCCTCCTCGGCGGCGATGATATTGCCCTCGTCATCCGCCAGCCCCCGCTCCTGCAGCGCCTGCCGCCAGTAGGCGGCGTCCTGCAGTTGCGGCTGCCGGTGGGTGGTCTCCGGGGGCGGTATGAAATCCTGCGTCGCCGGGACGATCTCCACGTCCACCACCGGCTCCTCCAGAACAAGATTCGCCTGCTGGACGTAGCGCTCGCAGAACTCGTCCACGGCTCGCTGGGTTCCTGCCACATCCGATCCGGCCAGCACCAGCACATTCATGCCATTGGCGAAGGGATCGTGCACCGTCCGGATGACGTAGCCCCCCATGCCCGGGTAGATCGAATCAGCGTAGACGTAGCCGTCTCCCCACAGCACCGTCAGCAGGCGGTTGCAGTTGACATTCCCCAGGGCGATCAGTGTCGAAGCATCGAGGTCATCAAGCGTGAGGTCCCAGTCCGGCGCCACCAACTCGTGTGGCACCACGTCGCCAACCTCCGCACCAGTGCTCTCCCGGATGCTCTCCTGCAGGCTCTCAACAGCGGGGAGATACGCCGGATCCGCGGGACGAACGATGACGGCCCGGGCCTCGCCGTCGGTGGCGATCACAGTGCGGGGATACAGCGGCTTCAGCTCGGTGATCTGCGCCGCGCAATGCCAGCCTGTGACCGCAATGCCTATGACGGTAAGCCATAACGCGTGTCGCATGCGCTTCCTCGAACGTACCTCCGGTCGAGCACTGCTCCGCCACTGCGCGAACGGTGTCGCCCGAATCGGCACCGGCTGAGCACCTTCACGCTCCGACGCGGGCGCTGTGGACAATCGCTTACCCAAGCATTCGCGACGGCACCTGGGATTCCTTTCTTAGGAGAGAACGCTTGGGTCCGCAGTGGCGTTTCGTTGCGCTGAGCGGCACTGGAGGTTCGTGCTTGCAGTACCCGTCCATTACGGTGGGCTCAGTCCCGCGTGCAGTGGTCGGTAGGTGACGTCGATGCTCAGCGCATCCATCTCCACGGTCAGATACAGTGCCGTCGTGCCCAAGCTGCTGTGCCCCACCAGTCTCTGAATGATTGCCAGGTTCACCGTTCCTCAGCAACACCGTGGCCGTGTCAAGGAAGTGCATCAGAGCAGGCCCCTGTCAGACATCCAGGATGACCGCCTCTTTGTCCGTGCAGCATCTGCTGCCGGAGCATGATCGAGATCACCAGCGGGCCTGAGGGCGATCCCAGCCCGGTCGTTCCAGGCGGTCAGGTACATTGTTGGGTGACCGGGGAAGACAGCCGCACGGGGCGATTGCTGTTCGGCTTGCCGTATCGAGGGTCCGGACCGCTGTCCGGCATACCGTTGGTCACGGCTCGTCGGTGGGTCGCAGGCCGGAGTGCGTGCGCCGGATGTAGACCAGGTCGGCGACCATCTGCAGGCCGTCGCGGAGCGCGTTCACCTTCGTCGCCGGCGAGTCCAGCCACCGCACCGGCACCTCCACCACCCTCAGCCCCAACTGCTGGGCGATGAAGATCAGCTCGGCGTCGAAGGCCCACCGGTCCAGGGTCTGGTGCGGAAAGACCGCCTCCACGGCCTCGCGCGTGAACATCTTGAAGCCGCACTGGGTGTCGCGAATCCCCGTCTTCAGGATGGCACGCTGCACCACCGAGAACATCCGCCCGGCGTACTCGCGCGGCAGCGGCTGGCGCACCGCCAGCTCCGAGTCCGCCAGGGCGCGCGAGGCAATCGCGATATCCGCGCCCTCCTCGATGGCCTCCCGGAGGTCGGCGGCGTGCTCGATGGGCGTGGACAGGTCCGCGTCCGAGAACAGCGCCAACCCCCCCGCCGAGTGCATCATGCCACGGCGCACGGAGTAGCCCTTGCCGCGATTCCCCTCGTTGACCAGCACGCTGGTGGGCATGGGCGCCTCTGCCAGCTCCTGCCGGGCCAGCTCGGCGGTACGGTCCTCGCTGCCGTCATCCACCACCACGAGCTCAGTATCCCAGGGCTGGGCGTTCAGCCACTCGATGACCCGGCGCAGCGTCGGCCCCAGGCGGTCCTCCTCGTTGTAAGCGGGGATGACGATCGACAGGTCTATCTCCGAGTGTGCTGCGTCCATAGGTCGGCAACTCTCTGCGCGTGTGGTGTCAGCCTGCGGCGATGCGGCCCTGCGATGCTCCGTGCCCGACTTCGCTCACGGCGCCCGCTTTTCCTGCGTCGAGCAGGAGGACTGTCGTGTGGCGACGAATGCGGAGAGGGAATCTCGTGGTGGGGATCACACTCGTTCGCTAAGTCGCGATGTGGAGGAATGAGATGATCAAAACGAGCGACTGGCTGTCTGAAGCATGGTCGATGTTCGCAGAGAACCCGGTGGTGCATGTGGTGCTGACCATCATCGTCGTGGTCGGCAGCAGCGTCACTCTAGGCCTGCTGGCCGGGCCCCTGATCTGCGGCTACGTGTGAGTCGTGATCCGCCAGATGGAGGACCCAACCTACGAGCCCCAGATCGGTGACATTGGTAAGGGGTTCGAGAACTTCGTGCAGACGTTCCTCGTCGGCATCGTGGGCGGCATCATCGGCGGCATCGGTGGCGTCCTCTGCGGCCTCGGCGCGATCCTCACCGCACCGCTGGTCATGTTCGCCTTCCCACTGGTCGCGCACCGGCAGATGGACTTCTGGGAGGCCATCCAGACCAGCATCTCCAAGGTGATGGAGAACTACGGCGGCTGGATCGTCTTCGCGCTGATCCTCGGGCTGATCAATGCCGCTGGCGGCCTGGTGGCCGTCGGCTGGCTTGTCACCTACCCGCTGGCGGTCGTGGCCGTGGCCCTGGCCTACCGCGATAACTTCGGCCTCGCCGGCGCGGAGCCGGCTGAGGGCCCTGAAGCGCCCGAGGGTCCCGTCACGCCCTCGCAGCCTGAGCAGTAGACGGAGGCAAGCCGAGCGCGGACATGAAGCTGAGACTCTCCGCAGACAACCGGCCGGCGGCCACCGTGGTGACAGCCGTGGACCCGCCGCCGGCCGTCGCCTTTGCCGCCCGGGAGCTCTCCCGCTACCTCGCCATCATCACCGGCGGGCGGTATCCGGTGGTCGAGGGCAGGCCGACCGAGGATGAGCCGGTGATCCGGCTGGGGTGTGGGTCCGCGAAGGGCAAACGGCAACGGCCGGGCGGGCAGGGAAGCCTGCCCCTCCTTAACGGCCTCACGGAGGCGCTCGGCAGAGGCGCGTACGGCTGGCGGGTGCATGAGGACGGCATCGAGATCACCGGCGACAGCCCCGGTGCCGTGCTGCATGGCGTCTACGCCCTCCTGGAGGAGCTGGGCTGCGCGTGGCTGCACGTCTGGGAGGGCGGCGAGATTATCCCCCGCCGACCCGCCGTGGAACTGCCCTTCGGCGAACACGTCGCTGAGCCCGCCATGGCGCACCGGGAGTTCACCAACCTGATGCCCATCGACGAGAGCTACGTTCACCACATCGACTGGATGGCCAAGAACCGGTTCAACCGTTTCATGGTCTTCGCCAACATCGCCGGCTCCATCGACAGGTACCTGGAGCTGCTGGAGCCCGAGGTCGTCATCCGGGGCATGCAGGCCACCATGGGCCACCACAGCTTCCGCCATTTCCTGCCGCCCGAGGAGCACTTCGCCGACCATCCCGAGTGGTACGCTCTCCTCGACGCCGAGCGCTCCCCCCACGGGCAGCTCTGCACCTCCAACCCGGAGGTCGTGGACACCGTCGCCGAGCGCGTCTGCCAGTTCCTCGCGGCCCACGAGCACATCCAGATGGTCGGGCTGTGGCCCAATGACGGCTACGGCTGGTGCCAGTGCGAGGCCTGCGCGACGCTTCAGCCGCAGCGCCCTTCGCGCTTCCGCCCCGAGCACCCGCGGCGCACCGACACCTATCTTCAGTTCGTCAACGCCGTCGCCGAGCGCGTCGCCGAGCAGCACCCCGACCGGCGCCTCAGCGCCCTGGCCTACGTGAACTACGTGGAGGCGCCCCAGGCCACAGAGCCCGCCGAGAACGTGGCCGTCTGCTACGCGCCCTTCTGCCGCTGTCTGAAGCACCCCCTCCGCCCGGACGTGGACTGCGATCGCCCCAACGCCGAGTACGCGCGGGAGCTCGCGCGCTGGCGGGAGGTGGTATCAAACGACCTGTATCTGTTCTGCTACCTGATGCAGATCCACACCCTGTCGATCCCCTACCGCATCACGCATATGCTCCAGCCCAACTGGCGGTGGCTCATCGAGGCTGGCTGTGACGGCTACGTGATGGAGTTCGTGCCCCAGGAGTGGGCCACGTTCGGCCTCAACGCCCACCTCATCGGCCGCCTCTCGTGGGAGCCGGACATGGACGTGGACGCGTGGCTGAGCGCCTACTACCGGCACGTCTACAGCCCGGCCGGCGACAGCATGGAGGGCTGGTTCCGCATCCTGGAGGACTCCGTGCGCGTCGCCGGGCCCTGCACGGGACACTACGATCTGACCTACGCCGCCCGCGCCACGGAGGACCTGCTGCGCCCCGGCCTGGAGGCCTTCGGCCGCGCCCGCGCCCAGGCGGCCACCGGCGAGCGGCGCCACTGGCGGGCCGCCCAGCAGGCATGGGTGGGCCTGGAGCTGCTGATGCGCCTGGGTCGGTGGCAGCGGCTGCTGCTGGAGGCGAGACAGGCCCCAGAGCCTCGTCGCAGCCCCCTCATGCGCCGCGCCACCGACGCTGCCCGCGACCTGCTAGGCTTCGCTCGCCAGCACGCCGACTCCGGCGCCGTGGAGCCCGACCGCTACGAGCGCATCATCGGGGCCTGGCTCGACGAGCATTCGTAGACGCCAGGGGCGCAGCGCCGTCTTGCGGCAAGGCGCAGACCCCTGCCGCGGTGGTCCTCGCCGTCCGGCTTTGCCGCTACGGCGGACGACGACCGGGCGCGTCGCTATCCGATCTCCGGGTTGATCCAGATGGGGCTGGACCAGGCCATCTCGCCATCGGCCTGTGTCAGGCGCACGTAGTAGTAGGCCCCCTGCTCCGGTGGCCGCTCATCCGCGATCGTGAAGCGCACCGTCGCGCCCACTCCCGTATGCTCGTAGAGGATCTCGCGGCCGCGCATCACCTCCACCAGCGCCACCGCCTCGGTGCCGGTCACCGCCACGTCGATGCACGGCTGAGGGTGCTCGCCGGTGAGGATGCTGCCCATCGGCGCGCCATCGACCTCGAACTCCAGCGCGATGCGCGCCCCGGAGGTGCCGTAGCAGCGGCGATTCCACAGGGCATCCCAGATGGCCTCGCGCGTCAGCTCCGGCGCCCAGATGGCCGCCAGCCCGCCGGGATAGGCCCTCCGCACGCGCAGCCAGTCAGTCTTCCCGGGCCGGCCGGCGTGGTCGTCGGAGCCCGCCAGAAAGCCCAGGATCCAGCCCCTCGCCAGCAGATCGGCGCCCAGGTGCCCGTCGAAGTCGCGGTCGCGGGCGGGCATCAGCGGTCGGGTGGCCTGGAGGCTCTCGGAGGCGCCCCAGATGGAGTAGACCTCGCACAGTCGCACCAGGTCCGGGTCGTAGAAGCTCCCCGAGCCGTGAGCGTGCTGGTGGAGAATCATCATGGCGTTGTGGTCCTTCCACACGGGCGCGTGCTCGGCCATCTCGGCGTACTCGCTGCGATCGATGTCGGTGGCGCGCAGCAGCGGTCCCTCATCGCCGGGGTAGTAGATGCACTTGTCGCCATAGTGCTGCATGGGGGCGTTGAGGGAGTACTCGTAGGCCAGGAGCGTGACCATCTCCCCCGGACGGTTGAAGTCGTCCGTGGCCTCCATGATCCACTCCCAGTCATCGTCGGACATGTACTGGGAGTGGTCGGCGATGGCGGCCACGTCCACAGCCGCCTCCTCGCGGGCGAACTGGTAGTACTCCTCGGGGGTCTTGAGGCCGTCGGAGAGGCGGGTGTGCCCGTGAATGTCGCCCCAGAACAGGTCCAGTTCGCCGCGCTCCTCGGTGCAGATGGTGGGGTTTGAGGCGCCGGTGATACCGCTGTCGAGATCGGTGACCCGGACGAGCTTCTCACCCGGGGAGCCGAAGGTGACCTGGATACTGCGCTGCTGGCCGCGGATGTCCACCAGATCCGCCTCCGCCGCGGGATCGTTGGAGGTGATCGCCAGCAGCCCCTCGAACGGCTCGCAGGTATTCTCCTCGTCATCGCGTTCGAGGACCACAAGCTCGACGGGCTCACCCTCCACCGCGAAGGTCGGCGCATAGACCTCGAAGTGGTCGGGATCGCCGGCCATCACCTCCAGCGTGGGCTGGTCCTGGACCAGCGTGTAGCCGGAGAACTTCGCCGAACGGGTGGCATCAACGTCGGTCGCCACAGTAAACTGCACCTCGCCGGCGAAATGCTGCACCCAGGCCCCGGGCACGAAGCCCCGGCGGCGACCGTAGGTGAGCGTGATCGCGTCGCCCTCCTGCAGCGGCTCGTCGAGCACCTGGGCGTAGACCATCCGCCCCCAGCGGGTCACGTAGAAGAAGCGCGGGGGATCCAGCTCCACGGGCGGGTCCTCGACGCTCAGCTCGACGCGGGCGCCCTCGCGGGAGCAGGTGGCGGAGCAGTAGCCCTCGTCGCCGGGCCAGTGGATCTGCGGGGCGGTGAAGCCGTAGGGGATCTCGAAGCGGACGCTGCCGCCGACGGCGATGCCGGCCGGCCCGGCGGTGTATGTGATCCGCCACCAGCCCGGTGCGTTGGCCTCCACCGGCTCCGGTGGCTCGATGACGGCTGTGCCGTTGTCAGTCCCGATCTCCTCGTTGCGCATTGGGGTCACCTCGCTGCTGCATACTGGCCGCGCCTACTTCGACCGCTCTCTTCGCCGAGGAGGTGCGGTTTGCCTGCTGGAAAGGTGTGAAGGGATCGAGGGAGGTGCCGTCGAACAGATGGCCGAAGCTCGCTTCGGTATCTGCATTGAGGAAGCGGCTGTAGGCCACAACTGGAGGTGATTGCCTTGGATATGCTGACGGCGGCACGTGTGCACCAATCGCTGACCGAGCCGGTGACGGTGCTGATGTCTGCCGAGATGGTCGCGGCTCTCGACCGCGTGGCCCAGGAGGCGGGCCGTTCTCGCGCGGAGGTGATTCGCGAGTACGTTGCCGAGTCGCTGCCTGACGGGTGGTTGAGGGCCCACAACTCCGAGTGAGGACAGTGGCGGGCGTTCGGGCGGCCGAGCGTTCAGTAGCAGAAGTCCGCGTGTTTGGGACGTCACCGCGGTGCGTCTGGTCAGGTCCCACATGGGCCCACGCCTTAAGCATCTACCTCCGGGCGCAAGGGTGTGGGCCGGGGTGGAACCCTCGGCCTGTTCGCTGGGCTCACAGGGCTCACCGGGCGCTATGCGCCCGGCGGCCCCTCCACAAGGCCTTACCTTTGCCCACATCATGGCGACTGGCGATTCGCTGTCTGCCGTCCGGAGGGGCGGTCCAGGCCGCCGATTGCGTCTTCGCCTGCAGCGGGCCGACTTCGCGCGCTCCTGAGGAGCGCCCTCAGGCGGCCCCTCCGCGGCCAACAGCCCTCCGCAACTTGTGGGTAAAGGTGAGCCACAAGGCCCCGCGCGTTTTCGTCACAAGCGAGCCACCGAGCGTCCTCCTGCTGATCATATGTGCATGCACAAGTTAGCAATAGCCTGACACGCGAGGGGAGCACAATAGTGGATGCACGCATCGTCGATAATCAGTTGGGCGAACTCGCTCCGGTACTCGAGAGCGCGATCAGCCAGGCTGAAGACGTCCGCCTCGCTGTTGCCTTTGCGTCAGCCAACGGCGTCAGACTCCTGGAGGGCGCACTCGCAGAGGCACTGGATTGTGGTGCCCACGTCGAACTGCTCATTGGCCTAGATGGTGAGGTGACGGAGCCCGACGCCATCAGGCTTCTCTTCTGTCTGACGGGCGGAAGTGAGAACGCTCACCTGTACTGCCATCCTCCCGCGGCCCTCGGGTCTTCGTATCATCCCAAGGTCTATTGGACGAGCAGACAGGACGCTGCAACGATTGTCGTAGGTTCGTCCAACCTTACGCGAGGTGGCCTGAGCTCGAACGCTGAGATCAACGTGGTCATCGACGCGGAGTCGCGCGAGGAGATCGTCTCAGATACATTCTCCGCCTACCTGCGGCTGAAGCTGAAAGCTCGAACGGTGGAGGCCGATGACGACCTGCTTGCCGTCTACGCCGAGCTCTTTGAGCGCCAGGCGCAACACCGCAGGGCCGCCGTAGGGGATGCGGACGCGCGTGAGCTGAGGCGCAGACTCCAGGCGAAGCTCTCGTCCCTCGGCCCCGCTACTGCGTCGGAGCAGGACCTGGTTGGGTGGCTACGGGCTGTCTACGACGTTCTCCCCGAGGGCGAGTTCACCAACCAGGACGTCTACGCATACGAGGCAGAGTTCAGTCGCCTTTACCCGGAGAACGACAATGTGCGAGCCAAGGTCCGCCAGCAGTTGCAGGTGCTTCGGGACATGGGGATACTGGAACACATTGTTCGGGGACGCTGGCGCAAGCAGGACTGAGACAGAGGTGGGATAGCCATGACCATGGGCGAGTTCGAAGACCTGTGCGTGCGCGTGCAGCGCGAGTACGGTGACGCGTTCCCCCTATCGCGCCTCACCGATGCAGGAGGCATTAGCGCGGTCGTCGATCCTCTGACGTCTCGGTGCTTCCTCCTGTTGGAGGATGGCTTGGCTACCATCTCTATCTTCTACGACTTCGAGGGCGCCGACAACGTGCCATGGGTTGCCCGCCCTGGGGACTACTTTATGTGTGACACGGGTGATGTCCAGGCCGAACTCACCTCCG